>JBCFBD010000019.1:0-45813 GCA_038562455.1 Anaerolineaceae bacterium
GGCTTTCATCGCGGATGTACGCCTGGTTCATCAGCACGAACTCGTCTTTGTATTTCTTCACGGCGCCTTCAACGATGCGCGGCAGGATGGCATCCGGCTTACCGTCTTCTTTCGCCTTGGCGGTGGCGATGCGGGTTTCGCGCTCGATCACGGCTTCAGGGATATCGGACTCGAGGATGAACTCGGGGGAAGCCGCGGCGATCTGCAGCGCAAGCTCGTGCGCCAGGTTGCGGAAAGCTTCGGAGCGGGCGACAAAATCGGTTTCGCAGTTCACTTCAACCATCACACCCACGCGGCCGTTGCCGTGGGAGTAAAGCTCGACAGTGCCTTCAGAGGCAGTGCGACCGGAGCGTTTGGCGGCGGTGGCGAGACCTTTTTCGCGCAGGAAATCCATGGCGGCGTTCATATCGCCGTTGGATTGCTCCAGCGCTTTACGGCAGTCCAGGATTCCGGCGCCGGTGGCTTCGCGAAGTGTCTTGATCATTTCAGTGGTAATTTCCATTTATCTAAATCCTCATTCTCAATTGGTCACCGGAGTGCTCCGGGAATTTCTCTCTACTCTGCCGCAGCTTCGCTTTCGGTCTCGTCAGTCGCTTCCGCTTCGGGTTCAATTTCGGCGGTCTCAACTTCAAGAGGTTCCACAACTTCGGTTTCTACAGCTGCTTCAACTGCTTCTACAACAGCTGCAGTTTCCACAACTTCGGTTTCTACGGCTTCTTCAACTGCTTCTTCGACAGCTGCAGTTTCTTCTTCGGCTTCAGCCTCGACCACTTTGGGTCCCAGCTTGGCAAGGGTTGAAGCGCCGAGCAAAACCTCGTCCTCGACCTCAACCTCTTCCTCGAAGCGCGGGCGCACGCCGGTGGCTACGCGGTCAGCCGGAGTGGCGGACACGGCGGTCTCGTCGCGGTCTTCTTCCTTGTACATGGCTTTGCCTTCGATCACCGCGTCAGCGATCTTGCCGACCAGCAGTTTGATGGCGCGGATGGCATCGTCGTTGGAGGGGATCACGTAATCCACCTGGCGCGGATCGCAGTTGGTGTCGACCAATGCGAGCACGGGAATGCCCTTGATGTTGGCTTCGTGCACCGCGGTGTGCTCACGCATCACGTCGACGATGAACAGCAGGTCAGGGGTGCGTTTCATTTCGCGCACACCGGAAAGACGCGCCTGCAAGCGTTTGATCTCACGTTCAATCAGCAAGCCTTCCTTCTTGGTCAGGCGGGAGATTTCGCCTGAATCACGCATGTGCTCCAGTTTTTCCAGTTCCTGGATACGGTTGTACATGGTGGACCAGTTGGTGAGCATGCCGCCCAGCCAGCGTTCGGTCACATAGGGCATGCCGCAGCGCGCGGCTTCTTCAGCCACAGTTTCCTGCGCCTGGCGCTTTGTGCCGACGAACATGATGAAGCCGCCATTGGCGACGGTATCGCGCACCAGGTTGTAGGCAGTGGTGAGCAGCTTGACCGTCTGTTGCAGGTCGATGATGTGGATGCCGTTGCGCTCGGTGAAGATGTACGGGCGCATCAGCGGGTTCCACTTGTTGGTACGATGTCCGAAATGAACACCGCTTTCCAGAAGGGATTTCATGGAAATAATAGAACTCATGGGGTATTACTCCTTTGCGTTTTTCCAGCGCCTTCTTCTGCCTCACCATCACTGCTTGTGGCAGCACGCAAGTGAGATCGGATGGCGCGTGAGATAGTCTGTGGTTCTTCACCACAGCCGACGAATTATATCATAAAAACCATAAGGGAAAATTAAGTTTTTCTGACATTAAGTTTTTCTGACATAAGTTTTTCTGACAATGTTTTTCTGACATTCAGTTTTCTGACAATAAGTTTTATGCGTTAAGTTTTCCGAGTATTCCGGGTTCTGCCGCGTGTATAATTTGTGCATACTTTGAACGCGGGAAATGAAAATGCATATACTGGTTACCAATGATGATGGTGTGTACGCCCCGGGATTGCTGGCGCTCGCCCAGGAACTGCGAAAATTGGGTGAGGTCTCCATCCTTGCGCCGGACCATAACTGGTCGGCATCCGGGCATGTGAAAACGCTCAACCGCCCGCTGCGTGTGAAACCAGCCGTCCTGGCAGATGGCACGCGCGCTCTTGCCAGTGACGGCGCCCCCTCTGACTGCGTAGCATTGGCGTTGATGGGGGTCATCGAAACCCCGATTGACGTGGTCGTGTCAGGCATTAACCCCAACGCCAACATCGGGCATGATGTCACCTATTCCGGTACGGTTACTGCCGCCATGGAAGCTGCCATCGGCGGGGTGTATGGCGTGGCAGTCTCGCTGGACGCCCCAGAGTACTTCAGCGGCACCCTTGATTATTCCGTAGCCGCGGTGGCTGCCCGAGAGGTCACCGGTAAATTACTCAGCCAACAATTCCCGCGCGAGATTTTACTGAACGTTAACGTGCCTTACCTGCCGCTGACAGCGCTCAAGGGTTACCGGGTGTCGCGCCAGGGGCTGCGCATCTACCGCGACGAGCTGGTCAAGCGTGAAGATCCGCGGGGCAGACCATACTACTGGATTGGCGGTGAAGCGCCCACCGGTGTGCCGGATGAGGGCACAGATTTTGGCGACTTACAGGCAGGCTACGTGTCCATTACCCCCATCCAGCTCGACCTCACTGCCCATGACCTGTTGAGTCGCATGCGGGCTTGGGATTGGTCATCGGATGAAATACGCAAATCTGGCTGACAATCCGCATTTGACTTTTATGCGCGGATATACTACAGTAATTACGAGGATTGTCATCCCACCACCACACATGGCGTAGAAGATACGCGAGGAGAACCCGAATGGACAAATCAACTGTCAAGGACTGGATGAGCCATCTGGTTGTGTTCGTCGATCCTGACACCACGGTGTACGAAGCCCTGCACATTATGCGCCACCGTTATGCCACTTCCCTGATAGTCGAAAAGAATGCAGATAATCCCAATTACGGGATTGTCACCTCCATTAACATCGTGGATAAGATCGTCGCGCAGGGCAACGATCCCACCAAGACCAGGGTGCACGATATTATGGCGACGCCGGTGATCACCGTTGACGCGTCGATGCTCATCACTGAGTGTGCGGCGAAAATGAAAGAGAACCGCATTCATCACCTGCCGGTTGCAGATGAAAAGGGCAACATCATCGGCATGATCGCCGCCATGGACCTGCTGCTGGTTGCCGAAGCGATGGGTACAAATTTTAGAGATCGTGGCTTAAGTTAACAGCTCTTTACAAAAAATTGAAAGCCCCGGCGCATCGTGTATAATTACGCTTCGATGCGCCGATTGTTTATTGCTTTTCTTGTGCTATGCATGGTCGTGGCACCTTCTCTGGCAATCCCGCGGGCTACAGTCACTGCGGCAACTATCAGCCCGTCTGAGATCATCAGCCTGGTCAATTCTTTGCGCACCAGTTACGGTCTGCCTGCATTGATTGAGGATGCCATCCTGAATTCCACGGCTCACTCAACCGCTGCGCAGATGGCTGCCAATGGCGTTTGCGCGCATATCGGAAACGCCCGTGAACGCATCGCCGCGGCCGGCTTTGGTGGTGGCTCAACTATTTTCGCAACCGAGAACATGGCCTGTGCTGTAAGCGCTGACATTGGCTGGCTTCAGTCGGTCTGGGCGGATGAAGTGCACATGTGGCCGATGACCCAGTCCAAGTACACACACGTGGGCGCCGGGTCTTACACCGGCAGCAACGGCACCACCTACTATGTGCTCCACGCAGCCTATGTAGGGGATGGCGGGTCGTACACCTCACCAGGGGTGAGCAACAATACACCTGCGCCGACTGTGCAGTATGTGGAACCGGTTTTCACCGTCACACCGCAGGCGGATGGTTCGATCGTTCATACCGTCAAATACGGGCAGGCGCTTTTCACCATCGCTGCCTGGTACGGTATTACCGTTGAACAGATTATGCAATTGAACAACCTGATCAATGAAAACATTTATGTTGGGCAGACTTTGATCATCCGACTCGCACCGACTGCCACCATTACCCCCACGCGCACCACCACCCCGCGCCAGCCTACCCGCACCCCCTCGCTCACCTCCACTCCCACCCAACTGGTGACGCCACGCACGCCGACACCCACTATAGTGCCGGGATTGCTCGAATCCCTGCCGCGGATTGACCGCCAATGGCTGGGGTTTGGCTTGCTGATCATCAGCGCGATAGGTTTGATGACCATCCTGTTCCTGGAATTCATCAAACCCAGGTTAAAGAAATAGATCCGCCGCCTTTCAGCGGCTGTTTTTGGGTTTGTATACTCTACCCACACTCAGATCATAAAATCTTCACCCTGCCATACCCCATCGGTAGGGGTGTGCAGGTGCACAGGGTGACGGTTGCCATTGGTACCGACATAGACTACGTCCATGTTCTGGATCGCCAGCCGACCTTCGATCTCCTCCACGCGCTTCATCAGTGCAGCTACAGATTCACCGATGGTATCCGGTAGCCTGCCGTGTTCCAGGTCAGGTCCTTCGCCGCTGGGCTGGCTGCGCACCACTACCTGCCCGGGCACGCCGACCACCACCGAGTTGGACGGCACGGATTTGACCACCACCGCATTTGCGCCGATACGGCTGTGCGCGCCGATGGTGATGTTACCCAGGATCTTTGCACCGGCGCCGATCACCACACCGTCTTCGATAGTCGGGTGACGCTTACCCTTAGCCAGGCTGGTGCCCCCCAGCGTGACACCGTGATAGAGCGTGACGAACTTGCCGATCTCAGCAGTCTCTCCGATCACCACACCCATACCGTGATCGATGAAGAATCCCTCGCCGATCAGCGCTCCGGGGTGAATCTCGATACCAGTCCAGAAGCGGGTTGTGTGCGAGAGCCAGCGGGCCAGCAGTTTGAAGCCGTGCTCCCACAGCCAGTGCTCAGTGCGGTGCGCCCAGATGGCGTGCAATCCGGGGTAAGCTACCATCAGTTCCAGCACCGAACGGGCGGCCGGGTCGCGGTCGAACACCGAGCGGATGTCTTCACGTATTTTTCCGAATATCATGGTTCCCTCCACTTTTTCGTTAGTGGTTCACTCCACCAGATCGGCGAACAGGCTGGTGCTCAGATAGCGTTCGCCGAATGATGGAATGATCACGACGATTAATTTCCCTGCGTTTTCAGGCCGCGCTGCCACTTGCAACGCGCTCCACACCGCCGCGCCGGAGGAAATGCCCACCAGCAGCCCCTCGCGGGTAGCCATCAAGCGCGCGGTTTGCAGCGCATCGTCGTTGGTCACGCGGATGATCTCTTCATAGATTTTTGTATTCAATACCTGGGGCACGAATCCCGCGCCAATGCCCTGGATGACGTGCGGACCTTTCTCCCCGCCAGAAAGCACCGGTGAGGTGTCGGGTTCCACCGCCACCATACGCACGCTTGCTTTGCGCGCCTTGAGCACCTCTCCCACGCCCGTGATGGTGCCGCCCGTGCCCACGCCGGCTACCACAATATCCACCTTGCCATCCGTGTCGCGCCAGATCTCTTCAGCGGTCGTACGGCGGTGGATTTCGGGGTTGGCTGGATTGTTGAATTGCTGGGGCATGTAATAGTGCGGGTCGCTGGCGGCGATCTCTTCAGCTTTGCGGATCGCGCCACCCATACCCTCGCTGCCGGGGGTGAGCACCAAATCAGCGCCATAAGCCTTAAGCAGCATGCGACGCTCGCGGCTCATGGTTTCAGGCATTACCAATACCAACCGGTA
Organism: Anaerolineaceae bacterium; assembly: GCA_038562455.1. Lineage (GTDB taxonomy): Bacteria > Chloroflexota > Anaerolineae > Anaerolineales > Anaerolineaceae > UBA6107. Next base: position 5,736 of record JBCFBD010000019.1, read on the forward strand.
GCCGCGCGCGGCGGCAGCGAATGCCAGCGCGATGCCGGTGTTACCGCTGGTTGGCTCCACAATGATGGTATCCGGTTTGATCAAGCCGGCTTTTTCGCCCGCATCGATCATCGCCACGCCGATGCGGTCTTTCACACTGTGCGATGGATTGAAGTATTCAAGTTTAGCAACTACCTCACCTGGCAAACCTTCGGTTAGGCGGTTGATACGAACCAGAGGCGTGTTTCCAATTAATTGAGTAACATCACTTGCGATTTTCATTTTATAAATTCCTTATCTTAGATTTATATATGTAGTGTTTTAAAAGCAAAAGCGGCCGGGAGGGCTTCACGCAAAAAATTGCGGGGACGTCCACCGCCGCCTGGAATTATTCGAAGGATCGCGTTCAGGCGGAGGTCAAATCGTACCCCGCCACATACACAAGCAAATTAAAGTTGGCTTTTCCAAGTTTCTTGTCATAATATGACCAATATTGTCTCATTATAGCCATGATTATGGGTTTGTCAAGGGTGCAACCCTGGGGGTATTACTGCGTATATGGAATAAATCAAATAATTGTATTTAAGGAGGTCAGGATGGAAAAACGTACACGCACGACCCTCATCCTCGGAATTTTGTTAATCCTGGCGGGTATTTATTTTGTGCTGGTTAATGCGGTGCCTGGCTTTGCCGACCTGATTGGCATCACCTTCTCATGGCCAGTGATTGTCATGCTGGTGGGTGCTGGACTGTTAGTGATCGGTCTGCTCACCGGCACACCGGACATGGCCATTCCAGCGTTCATCGTCGCCGGCATCGGCGGCATCCTTTATTATCAGAATGTGTCAGGAAATTGGGGCAGCTGGGCGTACATGTGGACGCTCATTCCCGGGTTCTCAAGCCTGGGCATGCTGGCTGCCTGGCTGCTGGGCGACCGGAAGAAACAGGCCCTGCGCAATTCTTTGGATACCCTGGGCACCAGCCTGGTGCTCTTTGTGGTCTTTGGCGCGTTCTTTGGTGCGTTTACGAATCTCGGTCCTTATTGGCCGGTACTGTTGATCGTGGCAGGTGTGCTGGTGGGAGCGCGCGCGCTGATCACAGGGCGCAACGACGCCATTATCAGGGAGTAATGCAATGACTGATCAATCGAAACGGATTTTCTTCGGCGTTTTACTTGTTCTCTTGGGAGGATTATTCCTCCTGCAGCAGATCTTTTCTATTCCCTTTGGCGGGTTGTTCATCGCCCTGCTGTTCGCCGTGGGCGGCGCGGTTTTTCTGTACTTCCTGGTTAAAGACCGCAGCAAGTGGTGGGCAGCCATTCCCGGTTTTGTGTTACTCGGATTGGGCTCGCTGATTGGGTCCTCTTCGGTCTTCCCTGAGTTTGGTAATCGATTTGGCGGTTCTTTGTTTCTGGCGTTTATCGGATTGAGTTTCCTGGTGGTCTACCTGCTGCGCACCGAGCAATGGTGGCCGATCATCCCCGCTGGCGTGCTCTTCACGCTGGCGGTTGTGGCGGGAATCCAGGGCGGCGGCGATCTCGCCGGTGCGGTCTTCTTCCTCGGCGTAGGCGCAACTTTTGCCGCGCTCGGTCTGCATCCGATGGGGAAAACCGAGAAATGGCCCTGGATCCCAGCCGGCATTTGTTTTGCGCTTGCAGTGCTCATCCTCGCGCTCTCCGGGGCGCTGGTCGAAACCATTGCCGGTTGGGTCTGGGCGTTGATCCTGATCCTGGCGGGCGTTTTCTTCGTCGTGCGTGCATTGAACCGTAAGCAATAGGGCATATACCATGGAAAATAAATTGTATCGTTCACAACGTGACCAGATCCTCGGCGGTGTATGTGCTGGATTGAGCAAATACCTTAACATCGACGTCGTTCTGGTGCGGCTTTTCTTTGTCGTGTTTACGCTGGCTGGCGGCATCGGTCCACTCGTGTACATCATTCTCTGGATTGTTGTGCCATCAGACGAGTCGGTAACCGGCGGCAGACCCGGATCCACAACGATCGACGGCGAAGTGATCAGGGAGAGGGCTGAGACTTTCAGAGACGAGGTCTCCAAGGCGGTCAACCAGCCCTCAAAAAAAGCCGGGCTGTATATCGGCGTGGGATTGATCCTGGTGGGTGGTTACATCTTCCTCAAAAACCTGAACATCCCCTGGCTCGCCTGGGTCAATAGCAACGTCATCCTGGCTGGCTTGATCATCCTGGCTGGCGTTGGTCTTTTATTTGCGGCGTTTAGAAAGGATAAATAACAATGGATAGAAGAACCAAGCGCAGGGGCTTGTTCTTTCCCCTTCTACTGGTCGGGTTGGGAGTGTTCCTTCTCCTGATCAATTTGGAGGTCATCTCCGGCACAACCCGCGAAAACTTTTTGTTGTATTGGCCGGTGCTTTTAATCCTCGCCGGACTCGACGGCCTGTGGCGGCAGGAAGGTCTTGCCTGGTCTCTGGTCATCCTGGGGCTGGGCGTACTGCTGCTCTTGGGCAATCTGGGCTACCTGGCAGTGCGCGCGCTGCCCCTGCTCTCCAAGATCTGGCCTATCTTGCTGGTGGCTATCGGTATCGATATCGCGTTTGGTCGTCAGCGAGGTGGTTGGCGTTGGGTGCTGCACGCTGGCGTGGGCATCCTGGCTGTGGGACTGATCTTCTGGCTCGCCCTGGCTTTCCCGGTTGCCGTGGGAACACACACTGTGAACTTTGAGCAGCCGTTGGATGAAGCCCAGGCTGTCAGGATCGATTTCGACTTGATTGTCGGCAAGCTAGCGCTCACGAATGGTGTCGACAATGATCAACTTCTGTTTGGCAGCGCCGTGCTGCCGCGTTATGGCTCGTTACGCTCCGACTACACCGAACCAGTCAATGGCAAAAGCATCTTAAGATTGGGCATCGAGAGCGGTAATCAACCACTGGCTGGCGACCAGACGGCTTATGCATTCGACTTCAAGGTCAACCCGCGAATACCGGTCGATGTGCGCACGAAGCTGGTGGTCGGGGAGTTGCAGCTCTATTTACGCAATACCCTCACCACAAACCTTGAAACTGAAGTGGCGCTCGGTTCGCAGAATCTCACGATCCCGTGCACGGATCGGTTGGACGTCGAAATCGAGCAGGCGCTTGGCTTCGTGACAGTAAACATCCCGCGCGGTTGTGGCGTCACCATTCATCTCGACAACGCGCTGGTGAACACCAGGTTGCCTGCTGGATGGCAGCGTGAAGGCAGCGTGGTTACAAGTCCGGATATTTCGGCTGGTGGAAGTGAAGTAGATATCCGGATCGGAGTGGCGGTTGGCACAGTCAGCATAAACTTGGTCGATTGATTGATCGGGCGGAGGTAAATCCTCCGCCTTTCTTTTTTTAATTCCGGAACTTTTTTATACGTTATTCGTCTAATCCTCAGAATAACAAAGGAGAGATAGAAATGAAAAAGTCAATACTGTTAGTTGCAGCAAGTGTTGTCGCCATTTTAGCCCTTACCGCATGCGGCACCACTCAAATTACCACCACCATGGAACAGCCGCGGACGCTTTCCGCTTCTGGAAGTGGTTCGGTCTACATCGTCCCTGACATCGCCTACATCAATATCGGTGTGCGTGTTGACGCTGACGAGGTTTCTGACGCCCTGGCCGCCAATAATGTGCAGGCCAACGCGATCTCAGATGCCCTCCAGGCTTTGGGCGTCGACAAGGCTGATATCCAGACCTCCAATTTCAACGTCTACCCGATGCAGGACTGGGGTCCAGATGGTCAGATTTCGCGCAAGTACTACGTGGTTGAGAACACCGTGTACATCACCGTGCGCGATCTTTCCAAGCTGGGTGCGCTGTTGGATACCGTTGTGAACTCCGGCGCGAACACCATTAACGGCATCAGCTTTGATGTCCAGGACAAGTCGGCTGCTGAAGCTGAAGCCCGCGACAAAGCCATTGCCGATGCCAGGGCTGAAGCTGAAGCAATTGCCAAAGCCTCTGGTGTTAGCCTCGGTGAGATCCAGACGGTCAGTGTTTTCACCAGCGGGATCACCTACCCCATGTACGAATCTAAGGGCTACGGCGGTGGAGCCGCGGCGTATGACACCTCAGTACCCATCGCTGCCGGTCAATTGAAAGTCAGCGCGGACGCGCAGGTTGTCTTCATCATCAAATAAGAGTCCCCTCCCAAGCAAAATGGGGTGTCAGCTATGACACCCTATTCTATTTAATCCAGCGTTTAGTACTTGATGGCGCTGATACGCTGCAATTTACTGAGTTTATGTGAAGAAATGACGCGCCTCACCGTTCCGGAAAGCCCACGCATCACCACGCTGTCGGTGCGCGCACCGTCCTTGAAATAGGTCACGCCATTCAGGTAGTCGCCCGTGGTGATGCCAGTGGCGGCGAAAAATACGTTATCCGAGGCGATCAGGTCGTCCATGAGCAGAGGTGTGTAGATGTCAATGCCCATTTCTTTCGCCAGGTTGAACTCGTGTTGGTTGCGCGGATAAAGTTTGCCCACGATCTCGCCGCCCATGCAGCGCAGCCCCGCCGCTGCCAGCACACCCTCGGGCGTACCGCCGACCCCCATCAAGATGTCAGCCGGGTTGTTATCCATGGCAGTCATCAGTGCGCCAGCCACGTCACCATCAGGGATTAATTTAATACGCGCACCAGCCTGGCGCACGTCCCTGATCAATTGTTCGTGACGCGGGCGATCCAGGATCACTACGGTCAAATCTTCCACATTAACGCCTTTACATTTTGCCACCTTGACCAGGTTGTCTTTCACCGGCGCATCAATATCCACGCAATCCTTCGCCTCAGCCCCAACCGCGATTTTGTTCATATACACAAATGGACCGGGGTTGAACATGGTGCCCCGCGGCGCGATAGCAACTGTGGCGATCGAATTCCACAAACCGAATGCCAGTGGGCGGGTACCTTCGATGGGGTCAACAGCAATATCCACTTCTGGTCCTTCGCCGGTGCCCAACACCTCACCGTTGTAAAGCATCGGCGCTTCATCCTTTTCTCCTTCTCCGATGACGATGACCCCCCGCATCTCGATGGTGTTGAGCATCACGCGCATTGCGTCAACCGCCACCTTGTCCGCGAGATTTTTGTCGCCTCTGCCCATTTGCCTGCCAGCTGCCAGCGCGGCGGCTTCTGTCACTCGTACCAGGTCAAATGCCAGGTTGCGAGTCGGAGTCTTGTTTTGCATGAATCCTCCCAAGTAAATTTTCGATTATCCGCCGATTATGGCGATTAGGTAATAACCGATCACAACTGCCCAAAGAGCGGAATCGATGCGATCTAGAAAACCACCGTGGTCAAGCAGGATAGTGCTTGAATCCTTGACGTTGAAAAAACGTTTGATCATGCTTTCGCCGTAATCACCCATCGGTGCGAGAATAGGGATCACCAGTCCCAGCAGAGCGCCATGCAGCAGCAAAATGCCGGGTATGAAAAGCTGCCCCAGCGCAGCGACCGCCAGCCCGGAAAGCACACCAGTCGCGATTCCACCGGCATAGCCTTCCCACGACTTGTGCGGGCTGACATGCGGCAACATTTTGTGCCGCCCGAAGCGACTGCCAATGGCGTACGCGCCTGTGTCCGCCATCGAGTTGATAATCAGCACTAGCAGAAACCAGTAGAGCCCATTCTCGAGATTGCGGATTGAGACCGCGTACCCGCCAAGCCAACCCAGATAAAGTGGAGCACCCAGCGAAATGAAAAAATTAACCGCTGAGTTTTCGCCACCGCGTTCCAGCTCGATGACATGGTAAAACATAGCGCTGAGGATGAGCACTGCCAGCAGGATATCGCTGTAACGGAATTCGATCCATTGCCGCATCAGCACTGCGAGGGGAGTGAATACGATCATCAGCGCTAGCGCTGGTTTGTATCCATTCTTGCTAAATAACCCCCACAATTCATAAACCGCCAAAGCGGTCAGAAGCGCGATCAGAATGGCAAAATACCAGCCGCCCAGCCAGGCGAACAACACCAGAACGGGGATGAGAATAGCGGCTACCAGTAACCGGTTGCGTAAGGATGCGTTAGTCTTCATGATCAGAGATGGAAAGCGCTCCAAACCTCCGATCACGCTGACCGTAAGTCTCGATTGCCTTCAGTAACTCGGCTTTATCGAAATCAGGCCACAAGGTGGGGGTGATGTACCACTCGGAATATGCCGACTGCCAGATCAGGAAATTACTATTGCGCATTTCGCCGGACGTGCGGATGACCAAATCGGGGTCGGGCACGCCGGCGGTAAACAGGTAGCTGTCTACTAGCTCCTCATCGACATCCTCAGGGATGACGTTATTGCGCAGCATTTGTTGTATGACATAGATGATCTCGTCACGACCGCCGTAATTCCAGGCGAGATGCAATGTAAGCACTGTGTTCTTGCAGGTGACCTGGATGGACTGCTCTAATTTTTTGCGTGTGGGTTCGGGCATAGCCTCGAGCCGGCCGATGTGGTGTATCCGCACGCCCTCGCGGCACAACTCCTCCAGTTCCTTGTCTAGGTAGACTTCCAGGATGGTCAATAATCCATCGATCTCGGCTTTTGGGCGCTTCCAGTTCTCGGTCGAAAAGGCATAGATCGTCAAGTGCTTCACGCCCATTTCCGCGCACCCTTTGATGATCTGGCGCAGGTTCTCGGCTCCGGCGCGGTGTCCCTCCAAGCGAGTGAGCCCGCGAGCCTCAGCCCAGCGGCCATTGCCATCCATGATGATGGCGATATGAACCGGGATCTTACTTGTTGAGTCGGTCATGTAGGGGTGTGCCTGTTGCTTCAAACTTCCATGATCTCGGTTTCTTTGCGTTGACCGATCTTCTCGATCTCCTCGACCATTTGATCAGTGATTTTCTGCAATTCCTCTTCTCCAACCTGCAGGTCATCTTTGGAGATCATTTTTTCTTTCTCAAAGTCGCGCAGATCCTTGATCAGGTCGCGGCGTACATTGCGAATCGCCACCCTGGAATCTTCGAGCCGCGTGTTGACCAGCCTTACCAGGTCGCGGCGGCGGTCTTCGGTCAATGGGGGCAGGTTGAGGCGGATCACCTTACCATCATTGTTGGGGGTCAACCCCAACTCTGACGCCAGGATTGAGCGCTCGATAGTTTTGAGTGTGGAGGGGTCAAAGGGTTTGATCAACAAGGCACGCGCTTCGGGAACCGAAATACTCGCCAGTTGCATCAGAGGGGTAGGCATGCCGTAGTAATCGATGGGCAGCTTTTCCACCAGGGCAGGCGTCGCCCGTCCAGTGCGGATGCCGGCAAGATCCTCTTCCAACGCGGTAAGCGCGCTATTCATTCGGTTTTCGGCATCTTTTAAGATGTCTTTGATCATTGTTTACCTCCGCAATGAATTGTAAGCTAATGAGTGCTGTTTTTAAGCATACCTTAAAAGCAGGAAAAAATCCATTGACTCCCGCTATATATACGTCACAGGACGGTTTCAGTTCCATCAACCCCTGTCCCATCAACTTCCTTGACAATAATGAACAAATGTTCTAAAATACGAAATAAGCACATTGCATATTTTGGCTCGAACCTTGCAATAGAAAGGATAACTGTCACTTATGGAGAGCAAAATGAATACTGGAATGTTATGGTTTGATAATGATCCCAAAGTCGATTTTCTCACCAAAGTTAACCGAGCAACCGATTATTATCAGAAGAAGTACGGGCAGCGACCCGACCTGTGCTATGTTCACCCGAGCATGAAGTTCGAGCCTCCTCCTAAGACGACCGGGCTTGAAGTGCAAACCGACCAGATGGTCCTGCCGGATCATTTCTGGCTGGGGGTCAAGCAATACTCACTGTAATACACAACAGATGATCAGTTAATCTCAGCCGCCTTCTGGGCGGCTTTATTTTTTGCCCTTGCGGATCTTTCTCAACAGCCATTGCCAGCGCTGGCGGAGATGCCGTAAAGGTCGTTTGGAAAATTGTCTGGTAAAGTGCAGCGCCGCGGATTCGAGGCCAACGCGCCGGTTCTGTTCTTCAGCCAGGTACCAGCGGTGCTCGAGGATCCAAAGGTAAAGGTCCATGGGGGTGCGGTGTGGAAATTTTTGCAGGATGTTGTGTTTTTCAATGATCTTCAGCAGTGGTTGATACACGTCTTTGTACCAACCTTTGATCGACTCCTCATCGCTGATGGGGCGATTCATTTTTTCACCCATAAACCAGCGGTGCACACTGATGTGCTGCAGCACCTTGTCATACTGCCCGGGGAGGGTGAAACGGAAGTTAACATCGGGGTAAAGTTTATCGAGGTTGGTTTGTTTGAGAAATTCAAGGTATTCCTGCTGCAGTACCAACTGGTTGAGGTCGGTGTCCTTGTCCAAATGCCCGGGGGTATTCACCTCGGTTACGTAGGCATCGATGTAAGCCTGCCCCTTCTCCCGCGCCACTGATACGCGGTGATTGCCATCCTTGATAAAGTAGGCATCTCCGATCTTGTACACTTCGATGGGTGGCAGGATGATCTGCTTGAAATGCGCACGGTCGATGCTCTCCCAGCGCGAGCGCGTGTGAGTCTGCCGTGGGAGGAAGGCACGGTCAAAGTCATGGTAGCGGCTGACCGAACCAATGATCTTGTCTGTTTCGATCTGCTTCACTCCAATATAATTCTGTCCACGCATGGGGATGTGCTTGAGCACTTCCTCGTAAGGCAGCAGCTCGTTGTTCTTGTTGCGCAGCCATGTGAAGATCGAGCGCCAGAATCCTTTCTGGTAGGCGTTTGAAAAATCCATCCTGGATTGCTGCACAAAACTATCAGATTTATCCTCTCTATCGTACATGTTTACCTCCTTCGCTGCCAGGAACGGATTGCAGGCGTGGGAATGGTGAGCACCTTGTAGCCGTAGACATTCTGCACGATTGTATTTCCAATCACGGAACGCGTCACTGTATCCTGCCGGAAGACATGAATATGACCGTGCAGGAAATAAGCGGGTTTAAAAACGTTGATCAACCAGTGGAAGGCTTTGACACCGCGGTGCGGCAGGTCATCTGCGTCGTGGACCTGCCAGGGTGGAGCATGGGAAATAAACACGTCCAAATACCGGCCCAGGCGCATCTTGTTGTACAGAAAGCGCGGCACCAGGTCGAAAACCAACCCCCAATATTCTGCTTGGGTGTACTGATGAGCGCCGCGATTGTAGCGCAGTGACCCCTCAAGCCCTGCCAACAGCAGTCCGGTATCATCTTCCACTCCGCGATGATGCAGGTCGACGGCCCCCCACGGAAAGCGCCGGATGCCCGCCACGCCGAACTCGCGTTCGTTGGCGTGGTTACCGCGCACGAAGTAACACGGCACATTCAACATGCTGATCATGTATTCGATGTAGTAGTAGGGCAGGTCGCCGCAGGAAATGATCAGATCGACATCCGGGAATCGGTCCCTGATCATCGGGCTGTAGAGGAAACCGATCTCAACATCGCTGACCGCAAGCAGTTTCATGCCAAACCCGGTCTGGTTACACCTGCTCGAAAAGGGCAGTCACTAAGGCGATCGCGTATTCCGCAGTGTGGCTGATGGAGACCGACCAGCTGAACCATCCTGCCTGCATTGCTCTCTCTCGCGCAGTGTTGTGCAGCAGTAGCGTGGGTCTGCCCTGGTCGTCGCTCAAAGTTTCGATATCCTTCCATCCCACGCTGCCGATGCCGCACCCCAGCGCTTTGGCTGCCGCTTCTTTGACGGCGAAACGCCCAGCGAGGCTGTAGTCTTTGCCGGCACAAGCTTCAATTTCTGCCGCAGTGAAAACCCGCGTGACAAATCGCTGCCTGATGGCAGGATCAAGGCGCGTCAGGCGGTCGATCTTGATCATATCGACCCCGTTGGCGACGCCGACCATGACTAACCAGCCTCTTTGTTGGGGCCTGCGGATACGGTTACCAGTTTCTCTGGGTCAATGTGCAGCCGTGCGGCTTCGAGTATCTGCTCGCGGGTGACCGCGCGAATCAGGGCAGGATAGCGCTGTAAATAATCGAGTCCAAGGTCGAAGCGTTCGAGGTTCAAAATGCTATTGGCAACCCCGCTGTTTGATTCGAGCGAGAGAGGCATGCGGCCAATGTAATTATTTTGGTTGTCCTCCAGTTCCTCCTGGGTGACGAGCTCACTGGTGAAGCGTTTCAATTCGCCGGTGATCAGCTTGGCCGCCCGGTCAATGTTCATCGGGTTGACCCCTGCGGATACTTCCCATGAGCCGCCTTCTCGCCAGGCATTGAGGCTGGTCGAGGCGTAATACGCCAATCCGGCCTTCTCGCGCACCGAATCGCCAATCCTGCCCATCAGACCGAACTGCCCGAGTATACTGTTCCCCAGCGACGCCGCCAGGAATTCGGGCGCTTTACGCTTTGGACCGAGGCTGCCCATCACCAGGTCAGATTGGCTTTTACCAGCCAGTTTCACCCGTTTTACGATACTATGGCTCACGGGTCTGATCTCTGCATGTTGTGGCTGTTCGGCTACCGACGGTTTGAGCCAGTTACCAAAATGCTTTTCCACGAGCGCCTGCACGTCCTGGGCATGAACCGCTCCCACCACCGCGATCGTCATGCCTGCGGGGCTGTAATATGCACGGTGAAAATCCACCAGGTCCTGGCGGGAGATGGCATCTATGGTCTCTGTAAACCCGTCCTCCGGGCGCCCATATGGGTGACCGGGGAAGAGCAGCGCGTCGAATTCTATGGCTGCCATGTCCTGCGTGCTTTCGGCGCGGATCGCCAGGCTGGTGAGCAATTGGGACTTCAAACGCTTGAACTGGTCTTGCGGAAAATCCGGCTCGAGAAGGCTTTCTGCCATGGTCGAGAACAGCAGCGGCAGGTCTTCAGCCAGCGCACGTCCGCTGAAGCTGGTGGTATGCACGCTTGCGCCAAAACCAAAGCTAGCGCCGGCGGATTCCAGGCGGTCATAAATTTCCTGGAAGCTCGAGGAAGAAGTGCCACGCATCAGGCAGCGCGAGGTGAAATGCGCCAGACCAAGTTTGTCGAGTGGGTCGTATTCACTGCCGACATTGATGTATCCGGAAACCACTACTGAAGCGCTGTTGAAATTGCTGCGACAGAGGATAACGATGCCGTTGGGCAGCTCCAAGCGGTGGATATCGTCCGGCCCGGGGATTGAGTGAAATTGATTCGATTGTTTGCTCATGCCTGCGCTCCATCGGGGTGGTAGATGCCCACTACGCGCTGACTTACATCCAGGTACTTTGCCAGCACCTGTTTCACCGCTGCGGGTGTGACCCTGGCGAGTCGATCGGCGTAAGAGGTGAACCACGCGTAATGGTCGAACATTTCGGAGTACCCCAGCCAGAACCCTTGGTTGGTGATGTTCTCGCTGCCATACACGAACAGGGCGCGCGCCTGCTTGGCAGCCCGCTCCACCTCTAACTGCGATATAGATTCTTCGCGCAATTTTTCCAACTCACTGTCCAGCTGCTCGAGCACAGACTCGGCGGAATGTTCCGGGCGCACCGTGATGGTAATGGTGTACAGGTACGGGTCATACGTCGCTTGCAGCGACCCATTTATGCTGACGGCGTATTCTCCTTCCAGCAGGCGGCGGTATAGGCGTGATGTTTTGTTGGAGATACTGCCCCCGCCGAACATGTTCAGGCTGCTCGGTCCGGTGAGCAGGCTATCGAGGATGGTAAAGGCATAGAAGTCTTCTTCGCGGGCAGCCGGCGCTTGGTAAGCCAGCTGTAGGTAGGTGGTCTGCCCTGGTCCGTGGACGTCAACGCGCCGCTCGCCTTTATATACCTCTTCACCTGCAAATTTCGGGGCAGGGACTTGGCTGCCGGGGATTCCCTGGTAGGTGCTAACCAGCTTTTCCAACATGTCGTCGCTGCGAAAATCGCCCGCCACCGCGATCACTGCGTTGCCAGGATTGTAATGCTTGCGGTAATGTGTGTATAGGTCGTCGCGGGTGATCGCGCGCAGGTCAGCGATCGAACCGACAACCTCGTTTCTGTACGGATGGGATTGGAACGAAGCGCTTTGCACCGCTTCATCGAGTAAGAAAAGCGGTTCGTTCTCGCTGCCTTCGCGTTCAGAAATGACCACTGTGCGCTCTGATTCCACTTCAGCCGAGTCGAATAGGCTGTGCAGCATGCGGTCGGCTTCGAGCGCAATGGACAGGTCAACCTTGTCCGCTGGCATGGTTTCAAAGAAGGTAGTCCAATCCATGTGGGTGAAAGCGTTCCACATTCCGCCGTCGCGCGAGATGGCTTTGTCGAGCACCCCGGCTGGAAAACCTGGCGTCCCCTTGAACTGCATGTGCTCCACCCAATGGGAAATACCAGTCAAGCCCGGCGATTCGTAGCGTGAGCCCACCCGGTACCACACCCAATGGCTCACGATGGGGGCGGTATGGATTTCTTTTAGTAATATCTTTAAACCGTTATCCAGTTGATGTTCCCTGATGTCGTTGTCCATTTCACCTCTTATCTATAATTAAGTAAATATAGCATAAGCAGGGGTGTGATGGTAGGGATATTGCTATAATACTCTTGTGTCCATATCGGAAAGCGCAAGCTTCAAATCCGGAACGATATTGGGAGGATGGTCCATGACAGAGAACATCAAAGTGGCGGTCATCGGGGCAGGTCCGGCAGGATTGTTCGCGGCAGAAAGATTGGCAGCATTAGGATATGGAGTGGTACTCTTCAATCGCGATATCAAACCAGGCGGCATGGCAGAGTACGGTATTTACCCTGACAAGCAAGCTGTGAAGGATGGGCTGCGCCGACAATTTAACCTTATCCTCGCCAACGACCAGATCCATTATTACGGCAATGTGAATGTCGGAGAAGACCGTCCTGTGACCGTCCCGCAGATTCTCGCCTGGGGAGTGCCTGCATTGCTGGTAGCTTGCGGTGCGCAAGGCACCAAATGGCTGGGCATCCCCGGCGAAAAACTTGCTGGTGTCTACCACGCCAAGGACGTGGTATATCACTACAACCGTCTGCCGCCTTTTAGCACCATGCCGATCAATATCGGTAAACGTGTCGTCATTGTTGGTGCGGGCAATGTGATGGCGGATGTCGCGCGCTACCTGATCAGCCAACAGCAGGTCGAGGAAGTGCACATCTGCATCAGGCGCGGCCCGGCGGAGGTGAAATTTACCCGCAAGGAGCTCGCTACCATCATCCATGCGGTCGACTTCGATATGCTACATGCTGAAATCGACCGGGTCGCGCATGTTATGCGCGCGGTGGGACAGGATCCCGAGCAGGAACTGGACATTTTCCATTCCACCGCGTCAAAAGAACCGCCCTCTCCAACCAACGCCAGGATTCTAATGCACTTCCTTGTCTCTCCCTCTAAAGTGCTGGATGACGGGACTGGGCGCATGGGCAGCCTACTCCTCGAGGACAACACTTTGGTCGGTGATGCCGAGAACACTACGGCGCGCGGTCTTGGCAGCAATTGGATGCTCCCTGCCGACACCGTGATATTTGCCATCGGAGACAAGGTCGAAACTAAGTTAGGTGTACCGGTGCTGAAAAACGATTACCAGCACACGCTGGAACCAAAATTCCCGATTGAAGGGCAATCTTACGAAGCCGCTGACGGTTCAACTGGCAAACCATGGGCAGGGGTGTTTCTTGCCGGGTGGTCGCGCATTGCCAGCAATGGACTGGTGGGCAACGCCAAGAAGGACGGTATAAACGCGGCGGCAGCCATCGACCAGTATCTTCAGACTCAAAATTGCACCGGCATCCCGCTGGAGGAGCTCGACGGGCTGTTGTCGCGGCTAGTCGACCCGGTTGTACGCAAAGCCGACTTGCTGCGCCTGGTTGATAATGAGCGTGCGCGTGCAGAAACCAGCGACCAGGAGAGCGCCAAATACCTGACCAATGCTGAAATGCTGAAAGTGATGGGGTTGGGTTAGAGCGGTCCGTTCAATCCGATTTAGCCGAGAACGGGAACATCAGGATAAAGCCGATGCCAATCAGCGCGCAGCCGATTTCCATGCCGCGTGCTTGCCACACGCCAAAGTAAGGCACCCCGGGCAGGGGGTGCGACCCCACGCCAAACACATCCGCGAAGCCCGAAAACGTGATCACCACGAAACCGGTGGCTACCAACCGCCAGCCTATATCCGCAGCGATGCCAGGGGTCTTCCCTGACCATAGTGATCTGATGGCAGCGTATCCGCCGATACTGATGATGGCGATACCCAGCAGCATGACCGCAATCTGGATGAAGCCGACCACTGGGCTGCGGTCAAGCCCGAAGATGCCCGGCCGCGCACCGACCAGGAAGATGACGAAACCGGCTAAGGTTACCAGCAACGCAAAGCGCACCCGCAAGCGGGGTAGGGGTTGGGCTGGTCCCAGTTCTTCAGGTGCTTGTACGGATTCTTCAGGTGCTGAGTGATCAGTCATCAGAAGTGAATGAACTCCATTATCAATTACATTGAAATGCGCTACTTTTATCAATAGTATAACCCGTTTTTCAAACGGCAATCGCCGTGTGAGAAAGCCATATGAGAAAACAAAAAGCGCGCCAATTTGACGCGCTTTAAAATTCAATCTTAGAATTAGGCTTCTTCTGTCGGACTTTCGGCTTCCGGTTCTTCAGGAACATCGCTGGAGAGAATGCCTTCGAGCGACTGCCAGTCCATATCCGCATACGCCATCGAATCAACGCGGCGCAGGCTCAAGCCGATGCGGTGTACACTGGGATCGACTTTGATGATGCGCAGGGTGCAAACATCACCTTCCTTTAACACTTCCTTGGGGTGCTCAATGCGCCGTTCGCTGATCTCGGAGATGTGGATCAGTCCCTCTATGTCGTCCGTGAGGCGGGCGAACGCACCGAACTTGGTCAGACGGGTGATGGTGCCTTCGATCAGCTTGCCGACCTGGAACTGGGCGGCTTTTTCTTCCCAGGGATCATCCTTCAATTGGCGGATCGATAAGCCAATGCGTTTCTTCTCATGGTCGATGTTGATGACCTTGACTTTCACTTCCTGTCCGACTTTGAACAACTCACTGGGATGCTGTACGCGGTCCCACGAAATTTCTGACATGTGCACCAAGCCATCCGCGCCGTTTACGTTGACGAAAATACCAAAGTCAGCGATGCTGGTGATGCGGCCGGTGTAAACGCTGCCTTCCTTGAGTTCTTCAAGCACGCGCTCTCTGACTGACTCGCGGGTTTCGGCAGAAGCGGCGCGCTCTGAAAGGATCAGGCGGCGGCGTTCGCGGTCAACTTCGATCACGCAAACGTCGATCTCCTCACCAATCATCTTACTCCAGCGCTGTTCAGGGGTATCGCCGCTGGTGTTGCCGCGGCGGGTCATGCTGATCTGTGAGGCAGGCACGAAACCGCGCAATCCGCCTATCGGCACGATAAGTCCGCCCTTGTTATACCCAATGATCGTGCTGTGGGTCGCGGCTTTGCTTGCGAGTAGATCTTCAACCACCGTCCAGCTTTCTTCCTCTCTCGCACGCATGTAGGAAAGGATCAGATTGCCGTTGGAATCTTCCGGATTGACCACAAAAACGGGGATTTCCTGACCTAAGTTGAGATTGGCGAGTTCATCGCTGGGGATGAGCTCATATTCTTTACCTTCGATGATGCCCTCGGATTTGGTCCCCACACTGACTAGAATCCTTCCGGGGGTGATGCTGGCGATGACGCCAGTGCGAATTTCGCCCTGGGTCGGGAAATCAATACCCAGGCCTTCCTTCTCGAGTAAAGATGCCATGTTATTATTGTCGTTCTGGATGTTTTCCTGATTTACATCTGCTCCGTTTTGTGAGACATTCTGGTCCATATGATTTAGCGCTCCGACGTTTAGATTAGCCCTATTTAAATTAAATCACACTCGTTAAGGGATTTGAATATGGGCTACAACAACTTTAGATTATACATCATTTGAAATCTTTTTTTTGCATAAAATCGATATTGTTTAGCGGCAAAATGATCAATGCCGTTTGCGTTTCTTCTTTTTCTCGCCGGATGCCGCCGGGCTCTCCGTTTTTGCCTGGGGAGCGGCTTCAGAGGCGGATCTTTCAGTAGCCTGGGCTCCTGGACGGCGCGGCTGGAACAGGAACATGCGGCTGATGACACCCGCGCGGATGTCGCTCAACAGGCTGCGGAACATCTCGGAAGCCTGACCTTTATACTGCACCAGCGGGTCGCGCTGAGCAAAGGCTTCCAACCCGATCGAGACGCGCAGCGCGTCGACGCGGGTGAGGTAATCCACCCACAGCTCCGAAATGACGCTGAGCAGAATGTGCCGATGGATCTGGTTTTGCATGTGCCTGCCGAGGATCACCTCGAGCTTTTCGCGCGTACCCTGCGGCAATGTATCGGGCTGGGTGTCAATTATCGCCGCTAACGCGTCATCACCCACTTCCCCGCGCAGCGCGTCCTTGATCTGCGGGTCGAGGCTTTGCATCGTCGCACCCGATAATCGGAAGCGTTCGAATTCGATCTTCCCCCACACGGTTTCCAGGCGCTGCTGAATGCGCTCCAGGTGTTCGAGCACCGCGCGCGTGATCTCCGCCACAGGGCGGTCTTGTAGGAGATGGGCAGCCTGGAAAATGTAATTCACCAGGATCACGCGTTTCATCCCGCGCTGATGCGTGCGGGCGTCAATCGCCATGCGGCTGCCAAGGCTCATATTCATCAGCAGATCGACAAGCCGATTCTCATCGGTAGCGCCATCCGGGGTACGTGCCAGTACCGCGTCGATGTTCGCTGAGATCTGACCCTCGGGCGCGAGCAACGTCGCTGTGCGTTTTTCCAGTGTGGTGTTAACCTGGGTCAAAATGCCCACCGTCACGTCCTCCCAATCCAGTTCCTGCAGGTCGGAGGGTTTGAGGTTCAGGCTTTCGTCCAACCGCCGCTCGACTGAACCGATGGTGCGTGAGATGGCGAGCAGGTTAAGCGCGCGGCTCACCTGGGCGCGGATCTTCTCCTTCACCTCGCGGTCAGCTTCCGGTAGAGCACGCAAATCCTCTGAGCTCAGCCGAAGCTGCGTGCGCGTAAGATTGGAAAGCTCCTCGAGCAGCTCCTGCGGACGGCGTTGAGCGAGTTCTTCATCCCCGCGAGCGCCCTCAAGCCCTTCGAAAAAGGTGTCAACCGTATCCAGCCGGTCTCGGCTAATCTCATCCACCGTCTCTTCGGTCTTGTCCAGCAGCGTCCTGGTGGCGTTGAGGATGTGTTCGTGCTCGGCGCTCAGCGACCGCTCAGCGATCTCCAGCAGGCTGTTTTTGATAGCGAGATCGTCGGCGTTTTCGCTCAGCGTGGCGCGTAACTCATCCACCATCAACTGGATGGTGAATGACGGCGCGCGAACCTCCTCCGCCTCGAATCTCATCGAAGGTTGCACTTCCTCGAGGTAGCCCAGCAGCTTCCAGGGTCCTTCCTCGTCCGCCAGAGCTTTCGGGATGCGTTCGTTCAGCTCGATGCGCAGCACTTCCAAAACGTCATCATGCAGGTCATCTTTCTGGAAGGCGCGGTCGCGCTCTGCGTAGATGCGTTTGCGCTGCGAATTGAGCACGTCGTCGTATTCCAGCAGATGCTTGCGCACATCAAAGTTGTTGCCTTCCACGCGCTCCTGCGCCTGTTCCACCATGCGACCAAGCAGGTTGCTCTCGATCGGCAGGCTGGGATCCACCTTCATGCGGGTCATTAGGGCTTCCATCTGACCGCCGCCGAAAAGGCGCATCAACTCGTCTTCCAGGGAAAGGTAAAAGCGTGAAGACCCCGGGTCTCCCTGGCGGGCGGCGCGACCACGCAGCTGGTTGTCAATGCGGCGCGCCTCGTGGCGCTCCGAGCCGATAACATGAAGCCCGCCCAGCGCGCGTACGCGTTTCATGTCTTCCAGGTAATCAATGAACGTGTGCACCGATTCGCTATAGATGCCGTAATCTTCTTCGCTTAGTTTTTCCAGTTCCACCCGGCGCGCGTCATTTGAAAGGTTGTAGGGATCATCCACCCCTGCCTTTTCCAGAACGCGGATCACGTCCGCCAGCATTTCCTCGTTCAGTTCGCCGCCCAGCTTGATGTCGACACCGCGGCCTGCCATGTTCGTGGCGATGGTAACCGTACCGAAGGCACCGGCTCGGGCGATGATCTGCGATTCTTCATCGTGTTTGCGGGCGTTCAACACCTGGTGCGGTAGTCCGCCTTGCAATGCTGAGACGATACGCGCGCTGGTTTCAGGCGCAACATCCAGAATCCTGATCAGGCGGGTCAACAGCTCAGCATCCTCAGGGTTGATGGAGTTCAGCCCGCCCTGGCGTGCGATGGGACGCATCTCCGCCACGTTGAGCTCGTTGAGCGGGCGGTTGAGGAATTGCAGCTCCTTGATCTCGAGTTCAGGGGATTTGTTGAATTTCTCCAGCCAGGCATCGCGGATCACCAGCGTCTGTGCCAAGCGCCGGATGGATTCAGCTCCAAGCCGCTGCGACAGGCGCTCTGAGTGCTCCACCGAGGTGGTGCCCACCAGCTGTGGGCGGCCGATGGCATAATAATGCAAGATCTCGGTGGCAATGGCGCGCAGCTTTCCCTCTTCGGTGCGGTACACCATGTCCGGGAAGTCCTGCCGGCGCCAGAAGACAGGTTTTTTCTCCGCATCATCCTTGCGCGTGTAAAACTGCAGCGGGTAATTCTGGGCGTCTTTGGTCTCCACTACAGTCAATGGTGAATCGGTTTTCGATGCTACGTACTCCAGGTTCATCGGGATGGGGAGTACTTCCAGTTTGTAGATCTTGGAAAACTCCTCTGCTTCGGTCAATGCCGTGCCGGTCATGCCCGCCAGCTTTTCGTACATACGGAAGTAGTTCTGGATGGTGATGGTCGCGTACGTCACGCTTTCCGGTTCGATCTTGACGCTCTCTTTGGCTTCAACGGCCTGGTGCAGTCCTTCTGACCAGCGCCGCCCGGGCATTAGACGACCGGTGAACTCATCCACGATGATCACCTTGCCACTCTGCACGATGTAATCCTTGTTGCGCCGGTAAAGGTGTTGCGCGCGCAGCGCTTGCTCCAGATAGCCCATCAGGCGCGCCTGTTCAGGAGTCACGTCTTCGGGGCGGTCGGGGTCACGCAGCGGCTGGTTGAGGATCTCCTCAACATGTGCTTCGCCAATCTCGGTCAGCGAGACCTGGCGATCCTTTTCATTGACCTCGTAATCCTCGGGATTAAGCGCGCGCACCACCTGCGCCATGCGCACGTAGCCTTCGCTTTCGTCCGCTGCCGGTCCTGAGATAATGAGCGGCGTGCGGGCTTCATCGATGAGGATGTTATCTACTTCATCAACGATGGCAAAGTAATGCCCGCGCTGTACGCGCTCCGACAGACTCATAGTCAGGTTGTCGCGCAGGTAATCGAAGCCGAATTCGCTGTTGGTGCCGTACACAATATCCGCGTTGTACGCCACTTCGCGGTCCACCAGGTCAAGCAGGTGCAGGTCTTCGCGTGCGTTGGGGTGGTCAAGATTGACCACGAAAGCTTTCTTGCCGTTCTCGGTGCGCGCTGCCATCTGCAGCACCCCGACGCGCAGACCGAGCAGCAGGTAAATGGGTGTCATCCAGCGCGCGTCACGCCGGGCGAGGTAATCGTTTACGGTTACCAGGTGTACCCCGCGCCCGGTGAGCGCATTGAGATACAACGGTAGGGTGGCGACCAGGGTCTTGCCTTCACCGGTGCGCATCTCAGCGATCTGACCGGTGTGCAGGGTCATACCACCGATCAATTGGATGTCATAGTGGCGCATTCCTAGTGTGCGTTTGCTGGCTTCGCGTACGGCGGCGAAAGCCTCGGGCAGCAACTCGTCGAGCGTCTCGCCCGCGGCAAGCCGCTCTTTAAATTCAAGTGTTTTTTGGGATAGCGCTTCGTTGCTGAGCGCTTCAAATTGCTCTTCTAAAGCATTGACCTGGTCGACGACCAGTGAAAATTTTTCGATTTCGCGTTTATGCGGGTCCCCGCCAAAAACGCGCGCCAATCTTTGCATGACCATAATCACCTCTTTTTATTCAAGAGGTGATTATAGCATACGGATATTTACTCTCAAACCGGCAGGTTTCCGAGCAACTGGTTCAACCAGTCCGTGGCGGAAATACCAAGCAGCAAGCCGATCACCGTGCCTATGCAGGAAATGGCGATGCCGATGATCAGGCTGGCGAAAAAGTACAATCCCCAAACTGAAAAAGCCCTGGTCAGGAAATTCCTTGAAAGGATTCCGTAACCGGGCAGGATGATTGGCTTGGGGGCGGCTGCCTGCTGCTCCAGCTGCTGCACTCGCGCGACAAGATTGGTAATATCCTGGTCTGTATACATGATTCCTCCAATTCTCTGTAACTCTTATTATGCACAGTTTAACGACAAACGGGTCATTCACTTTTCAATGACCCGTTTGTTTGTTTGATGTGCTGTTTATTAGATGTGGATGGCGCGCCCTTCGACGACCTCGGCAACTTCCATCAACACTTCACTTAGTGTAGGGTGTGCGTGTATATTGTGTGCAATGTCAGCGGCAGTCAAGCCGTTCTGCTGTGCCAGCGTGAGTTCGGGCAGCAGCTCTGACACCTCCGGCCCCACCAGGTGTGCGCCGAGGATCTGCCCGTCGGCTTCATCCACAATCAGCTTGACAAACCCAGCGTAATCACCCAGCCCCAGCGCTTTGCCGTTGGGTTGGAAAGGGAACTTGCCCACCTTGACCTTTTTGCCCGCTTGCACAGCACCAAATTCGGTGAACCCGAACGACGCCACCTGCGGGTGGGAATAGGTTGCGCGCGGAACCATGTTGTAATCGATCGAGTGCACCGGCATGCCTGCGATGGCTTCCGCGCACAGGATGCCCTGTGCCGAGGCGACATGCGCCAGCAACAGTTTGCCGGTCACATCGCCCACCGCCCAGATACCCGGCACGCTGGTCGCCATGCGCTCGTCAACCTGGATGTGCTTGCGGTCGGTCAGTTCCACACCGGCTTCTTCCAAACCGAGGTGCTGGGTGTTGGGTTTGAAACCGATCGCCATCAGCGCTTGTTCCGCCTCGAGTGTAAATTCGCGGTCGTTTCCGCTGAGCCGCACGCGCACGCCGCTCTCGGTAGTTTCCACGCCCATCACCTTCGTCTTCACCAGGCACTTGATGCCGCGCTTGGTAAAGGCTTTGGTGAGCTCCGCGCTCAGCTCTTCATCCTCGAGCGGGGCAATGCGCGGCAGCATTTCCACCAGCGTCACCTGGCTGCCGTACGCATTCCACACCGTGGCGAATTCCAACCCGATCGCGCCCGCGCCGATGATCACTACCGATGCCGGCAGTATTTCCTGCAGGATCGCCTCGCGGTAAGTGATGACCTTTTCGCCGTCCACGCTCACCCCCGGGATGGAGAATGGCGTGCTGCCGGTGGCGATAATAATGTCACCCGCCTTGACCTCCTGCGCAGTGCCGTCCTTGTTGGTGATGCTGACCGTATTGGGCGAGGTGAAGCGTGCTTCACCCATCAACACGCTGATGTTATTCTTTTTCATCAAGAAGCCCACCCCGCGCGTCAAGCGGTCTGATACCTGGCGGCTGCGCTTCACAGCCGCACCGTAATCCAGCTGCAGGTTATCGAATTTAAAACCCATCTCACGGCTGCGCTCGCGCAGCGTGTGCGCCACCTCCGCATTCTTCAGTAATGCTTTGGATGGGATGCAGCCAATGTTCAGGCACACGCCGCCCAGCCATTCCTTGTCCACGATGGCGGTCTTTTTTCCCAGTTGCGCCGCGCGGATGGCCGCGACGTATCCGCCAGGACCAGCCCCGATCACTAGTACATCGAATTCATCCATGATGCCTCACTTTTCAATGTTTACTTACCGGAAATTATAACCTCCCCGCTCGTAGAGCAGGCTCGGTAGATCAGAATTGTCATTGGATAATACTCGATGCGTTACTCTGATCTTACGACCGCGTCGGTCATGCGCGCCACGCGCACCATCACTTCCACGTCGTGCACGCGGATGATATCCGCCCCGCGTGCGATGCCGACTGCGCACACGGCAGCGGTGCCTTCCACGCGTTCAGCAGGGGGCAGATCGAGCGTGTAGCCGATGAATGATTTGCGCGACGGGCCTAAAAGCACCGGGAATCCGAGGCTCCTGATCTTCCCCAGCCTGTTGACCAGTTCCAGGTTCTGCTCCACGGTCTTGCCAAAGCCAATGCCCGGGTCGAGGATGATGCGGCTATCCTGAATGCCGGCGGCGCGGGCGATAGCCACGCTTGCCATCAACTCACCGCGTATATCCTCGATCAGGTCGTTGTAAACGCTGCCGAGGTAGCTGCCGCCCAGACGCTGCTCGAGTGTGACCTGGTCGGGTTTACTGCGGTTGTGCATCAGCACGAGTGGCACTCTGCGCGCGGCAGCGACTTCCGCCATGCGCGGGTCAGCGCGCAGCGCCCATACATCGTTGATCCAATCAGCGCCGTGGTCGAGCGCTTTATCCGCCACCGCTGCCTTGTAAGTGTCGATCGAGATCAATGTCTTAATGCCGGAACCGCGTAGGACGTCGATCACCGGCAGCACCCGCGCGAGTTCCTCTGCTTCATCAACCGGCGCAGAGCCGGGGCGCGTGCTTTCGCCTCCGATGTCGAGGATGTCAGCGCCGGCTTCGACGAAACGCTGCGCCTGCTCAAGTGCTGCCCTTACCGTGTCTTCGTGCGATATTAGCCCATCCCCAGAAAAGCTGTCCGGGGTCACGTTGAGAATGCCCATCACGTAAGTGCGCCTGCCAAATTCGAGTGGTAGTTTGTTTTCCATATGGCATTGCCTATAATTTCACAATCCCGTCCTGGTCGATTTCCGCCAGTAGTTCCGCAGCCGTACGGATCGCACCCGGTACGATCAGATCCGGCGAGATCTCTGCCAGCGGCACCAGCACGAACGCCCGCCCCAGCATACGTGGATGCGGCACCTGCAGTCGTTTGTAATCGATGCTACGCTCGCCGTAGAGCAGAAGATCCAGGTCGATGATGCGCGGACCGAAGCGCTCACCCTTCACCCGCCCCATTTGCCGCTCGACCTCTTTGAGCCGGTTCAGCAAGAGCAGCGGTGCCAGCGAGGAGCTCCCGCGGATCACCTGGTTTAGGAAGCGCGGCTGGTCAACCACCCCCCAGGGCGGGGTTTCGTATACGCTCGATTCGACATTGATGCGCACGAATACGCTCATCAGCTCCCGCGCCCGCGCCAGGTTCTGCATGCGCTCACCGAGGTTGCTGCCGAGGGCGATATGAACGATTTCATCGCGCGTCATTAATCCTCCGCGTTCAACCGCCGCGATGCGCGTTAATCAAATCTGCCAGCAGCCCGTAGGCGGTGGTCTCCGGCCCGGGGTTACTTTCCAAGATACCCAACCCAGGCAGGGTGTCCAATTGGAATTGCACGAATGAGCTGGTGCCGTTGATGCTGTACAGCGGGCTGTGCGCGTCGACCCGCTGCGGCGCGACCAAGGCTTCCAGCTTGCCATCCACCAGGCGAGCGGAACACACCAGTTTCCAGCGCTCGCCGGCTGTCAGCGCTTCAGCGATCATCCCGCTGGTGATGCCGCGGATGCCCTCGCGCTGCACTTCGCCAGGCTTGAGCGGTTGCCCCATCAGCACGGTGGCGAGGGCAGCTACCTTGATGGCGGCATCCCAGCCGTCGATATCCGCGCTGGGGTCGGTCTCAGTGATGCCGATCGACTTGCCGTATTCCACGGCTTCCTCGAAGGTTTTTCCGCCTTCCATCATTTCCAGAAGCAGGTTGGTGCACGAATTGAGGATGCCATGAAACCCGCGTAACTCCACCGCCGGCAGGGGACCCCGGAACAGCGAGAAGATCGGCGCGCCGTCCATCACGGCCGATTCGAATAGGAAGCGTGCGCCTTTTTCCTCCGCCAAGTGGGTCAATTCTTCGTAAGCGTGCACCACCGGTCCCTTGTTGGCGGTGATGGCGTGCATCCCTCTCTCCAGCGCGGCGCGCAGGTGGTCGGCCGCCGGCTGACCGGTGTAATGGTTGACTGGTGAATTTTCGAACAGCACGTCCGCCGGGACCTTTTGAATGAAGTCGAGTACGGATTCAGGCGCGGGTAAGGTGGAGAGCGCAGCCAGGTCGCCGCCGCTCTCCGCGAGTTGCAGTGCAGCTGTATGGTCAATGCCGTCCGGGGTAATCGCCATGCCGTGACGCAGCGTAGCGATACCGGTCAACCGGGTGGTGAACCCAAATTCGCTTTTCAGTGTTTCCTGTTTGGCGTCCAGCAGGCGTAGCAGCGCACGTCCCACGTTGCCAAATCCAACCAGCGCGATCCTGTAATGCTTCAACATGAGCTCCTTTTTAATGGGGCGGTTAATCTGTATCGACGATCTGGCCGTCCTGCCAGGTCACTTTATGGACCGGGCAATCCAGTCTGAGCAACTGGCGCAGCGCCCGCCTGAACTGAGCGCTGTCACCAGAGGTGATAAACTGCAGCGAGGCTTCGGGTCCATCCTCGATCAGCAGGTTGTGCGCTTCGAGCATACGGCGCGTTTGCCGCGCGATTGCCGGAGCAGGGTCGATCACGCGCACATCAGGTCCCACTATCTGCTGGATGACGGGGATGACGAACGGGTAATGCGTGCAGCCCATCACAATGGTATCCACGCCGACTGCTTTCATTGGCAGCAGCGCTCTCTTCAATATGGTGCGCGTTTGTTCTCCGTCCAGGTTGCCAGTTTCGATCTGATCGACCAGTCCCACGCATGGATCCTCCATGATAGTGACGCCATTGGCAAAGCGTTCGACAACCGATGCGTACATGCTGGTTTGGAAGGTCGCTGCGGTTGCCAGCACACCCACCTTGCGGCTATGGCTTTCCTGTACTGCCGGTTTGACCGCTGGTTCCATACCCACAAAGGGGATCTGCGGGTAAGCCTGGCGCAACGAATGCAGCGCGGCTACCGAGGCGGTATTGCACGCCACCACGATCAAGCGCGCGCTGCGTTCCAGCAGGTATTTCGTGATCGCGTGCGCGAACGC
Source organism: Anaerolineaceae bacterium (assembly GCA_038562455.1). GTDB lineage: Bacteria > Chloroflexota > Anaerolineae > Anaerolineales > Anaerolineaceae > UBA6107. The sequence continues at coordinate 30,704 of JBCFBD010000019.1, forward strand.
CCGCACCTCTTCGATCTGCCGGCTGCCGTAGGGCACATGACCCTGGTCTCCGAAATAAATGATCGGTTGGGCAGGCAGCAACGCGCGGATTTCACGCAGCACGCTCAACCCGCCCACACCGGAATCAAAAATACCAATTGTGTGTTTTTCCAACCCTACCCCTTTAGTGATGCCTTGGTTGAGTTTATAAACCCTTTGAAGATCGAAAGCTGAACGTCATCATTCAACAGCGACTCAGGGTGCCATTGCACACCCACGCAGAAACGCCTGCCCGGGTGTTCGATCCCTTCTATTAAACCATCGTTCGCGCGCGCTGTCACCACCAACTCTGGAGCGAGCGCTTTGACCGCCTGGTGATGGCGGCTGTTCACCCTGAGCGTATGCACACCGATTATTGCGGATAATCGCGACCCGTCAGTAATTGTCGCCTCGTGCACCAGGTAGCCTGGAGCGTTGGCGGTGGGTTGGCTGTGTACGATATCCGTCCGATACTGCGAGGCGATGTCCGTGAAAAGTGTGCCGCCGAGCGCGACGTTCAACATCTGCATGCCGCGGCAGATCCCCAGCAGCGGCAGATCCAGCTCCACGGCCAGAGCCACCAGCGCTTGCTCCACCTGGTCGCGTGTGCGTGAGCGATTGACTGAGAACCCGTCATCCGCCTGGCCATACAAATCTGAGTAAATATCGCCGCCGCCAGTGAGCAAAATGCCATTGAGCGAGGTAGCCAACTCCCGCAGGTCTGCCAGCGGGGTTTCGTTGGGGATGAGCAGCGGCAAACCGCCGGCAGCGCTCACGGCACGCGAATAATCGCCCAACACGTTGCTGTCGTAGCGGTCGTGATCTCGCTGCTTGCGGCTCGAAGTGATGCCGATTAATGGTTTACTCATACCCACACTCCTTATGAAATTATACAGAAAAGGGCGCAACCACGGCGTTGGTTGCACCCTCGATAGGTTCGAACCGAGTTAAACTAGTTGAACTTCTGCTTGAGACGAGCACTCTTGCCGGAACGGTCGCGCAGAAAGTACAGGCGTGAGCGGCGGACCTTGCTGTGGCGCTCCACGACCACCTTTTCAATGCGCGGTGACCGCAGCAGGAAGGTGCGTTCCACACCAATGCCATTGCTGGCAACGCGGCGCACAGTAAAGGAGGAGTTATTGCCATTGTTGTGCTTGTAAAGCACCACACCCTTGAACTCCTGGATACGTTCGCGGTTGCCTTCCTTGATTTTGACGTGCACGCTCACCATGTCACCGGTCCTGAGATCGGGAATGTTGGGGTTCACGGGGGCATCATATGCTGTTAAGATATCGCTCATTTTACACCTGCTTTTCTATAATCATGCTGCCTTCACGGCGCGAGAAAAAATTATAACATGCTTTTGCCAACGAGCAAGAAATTCGTTTGACAGAAATTCGTAAAGCAATTCGTAAAGCAAATTCGTAAAGCAATTCGTACAGCAAAATTCGTAAGGCGTATTTGTAAAGCGGATTTTACTTTTGATTGAAAAGTTGGCTGGTTTGCAGGTTCGTAAAGGCGCATTCTGGTAAAATCATCACAAGCTTAAACCTCAGGAGATGCAAATGTATGATATCGCGGTTGATATTGGTGGAACGCAATTGCGGGCGGGGCTGTATCCCCTCGAGGGTGTCGAACCCAAAGTGCTGCGAGCCGTCCCGACCCAGGGTGAGGGGACTACCCTGGAAAGACTGTACAGCTTGATCGCTACCATCTGGCCTGAAGACGACCAGGTGCGATGTATTGCCATGGGTGTTCCCGGCGCGTTGAATCCGGTAACCGGCATTACCTATCAGATCCCGAACATCCCTAATTGGAATGAACTGCATCTGAAGGACCTTGTGGAAGGTCAATTTAATGTAGAGGTGCGCCTTGGTAACGACGCCAACCTGGCTGCGCTGGGCGAGTGGAAGTACGGCGCGGGTGTGGGGCACCACAACCTAATTTACCTCACCGTGAGCACCGGTCTCGGCGGTGGCATCATCGTGGATGACCGCCTGCTGGTCGGCTCGAGCGGGCTGGCGGCAGAGGTGGGGCACATCACCGTGCTGCCTGATGGACCCATGTGTGGCTGTGGTTTCCCAGGGCATCTCGAAGCCATGTCATCAGGCACCGGCATCGCCAATTTCGTCAAGCGCGAACTCGCAGCGGGTCGGGCCTCGCTTCTCACACAAGATGAAGAGCCAGTTTCCGCCCGCACCATTGCGCGCGCCGCTGCGCTGGGCGACACGCTGTCCATCGAGGCGTTCGAGATCGGCGGCACTTTCCTGGGTAGGGCAATCGCCGATTTTGCTCATTTGTTCAATCCGACCATCGTTATCCTGGGCGGGAGCGTCACTAAGGCCGGAGACCTGTTGATGAAACCGGTGAAGAAAGCGTTGCATGAAACAGTGATCTCACCAATGTACCTGCAGGATTTCACGCTCACCACCGCTCTGCTTGGCGACCGCGTTGTGCTTGTGGGAGCGCTCGCCCTGGCGCGCAGTTGATTCTTTGCCCGAAAATTAATTGAAATACACTCTTCCCCCACTTGAAATTTCAAGTAAAATTGAAAATCATTAACCATCCTTGATACGAGAAAGATGACCGAGTTAACATGAACCGAAAAATCATTGCAATTGCCACCGCAATCGCTTTTGTGTTCATCCTGTTCTCCCCGCTGAGCACTTCTACGGCTGAAGGTTTACAGCCAGCGCAACCGCTCTCGGTGGCGCAGCAGGTCGATAACGAAGTGGTGATCTATTTCTTCTGGGGTGACGGGTGCCCGCACTGCGCCAAAGCCAAACCGGTGCTCGAAGGACTGGCAACCCAGTATCCGAGCGTAAAACTGTACGAATTCGAGATCTATTACAACGAGGATAACCAGAAGCTGTTCTCTGAGATGGGTGCGGTGTATGGCATTGAACCGCGTTATGTTCCTACCATTTTGATCGGAGAAATGGTTTGGGAAGGCTATGCGGACGAATTTGGGCAGGAGATCACCAGTCACGTTGAAAAGAGCCTGGTTGAGGGCAGCGTTGATAAAGGCGCTGAGATCATCGCAGGTAAAGGGTATGTACCATTTGGTGTGTCCGCAACAACCGTTGCCCCGACACCTGCGCCTACGCAAACTCCAGGCGGGTCGACTTCGGGCAATTCCAGTACGCGCAAACTTCCGCTCTTCGGCGAAGTGGATTTCTCAGAGATGGGGCTTTTCCTCAGTACTGCGTTGATTTCCTTTGTCGACGGCTTTAACCCATGTTCCTTGTGGGTGTTGAGCATGCTGCTTGCCATCACCCTGCACACCGGCTCGCGAAAAAAAGTGCTGGTTATCGGCTTGGTCTTTTTGACTGTCACCGCGGCGATTTACGCGCTTTTCATCGCGGGGTTGTTCACCGTGCTGAAGGTTGTCAGCTTTGTCGGTTGGATCCAGGTGGTTGTAGCACTGGTCGCGCTGTTTTTTGGTCTCGTCAACATCAAGGATTACTTCTTCTATAAAGAGGGTCTTTCCTTCACAATCTCTGAGGACAAGAAGCCGGGCATCTACCAGCGCATTCGCAAGGTCATGGACGCAGGAGATTCGTGGTGGGGGTTGATCGGCGGCACAATCGTCCTGGCGGCGGGTGTCTCGCTGGTGGAATTCTCTTGCACGGCTGGTTTTCCCGTACTGTGGACGAACCTGATCTCCGCGCAGCAGGTGAGCACCATCACCTTTGTACTGCTGTTGCTGCTCTACATGGTGATTTACCAGTTGGACGAACTGGGTATCTTTCTGGTGGCGGTCTTCTCTCTCAAATCTTCACGCATCGAAGAAAAACACGGGCGCATCCTCAAGTTGATTGGCGGGGTGCTCATGTTGACACTGGCGGTCGTCATGTTGGTCAAGCCTGAATTGATGAGCGACATTGGCCAATCACTGATCGTCTTCGGCATAGCCTTCGCGGTTACCCTGCTCATTTTGCTCATCCACCGCGTGATCCTGCCCAAGAGGGGCATCTACATCGGTACCGAGAAGTCCAAACCGGCGGCGTCAAAATCCGGGCGTAAGACCCACAATCACTAGAAATCCTTGGCAATTACCTAAAGGGTGAACTGAACTGTTCACTCTTTTTTTTACATTTACAACTTGACAAAGATGCAGGATGAAACGCATAATATTCGAGCGCACACTTTGCGTAGATTAGTGGAAGGTCAGCTCATGTCTCCGATCGATAAAGAGTCCGCTTTAAAGTATCACAAATTGAACGGCATTCCCGGCAAGCTGGGCATCCATCCATCCAAACCGCTCGAAACGCAGCTTGACCTTGGGTTGGCCTACACGCCCGGCGTGGCTTACCCCGTGCTCGAGATCGAGCGCGACCCCGCGCTGGCGTACGATTACACAGCCAAAGGAAACCTTGTGGCGGTCATCAGCAACGGTACTGCCATCCTGGGATTGGGTCACCGCGGCGCGCTGGCGAGCAAGCCGGTGATGGAGGGCAAGGCGGTGCTGTTCAAGAAATTCGCGGACATTGACAGCATTGACATCGAAGTGGATACGACCGATCCGGAAACCGTCATCGCGGTCACAGCCGCCATCGGTGCGTCTTTCGGGGGCATCAATCTGGAGGATATCCGCTCACCCGAATGTTTTTATATCGAGGATCGCCTGAAATCTCTGCTGGATATCCCTGTGTTTCACGATGATCAGCACGGCACCGCTATCATCCTCGGCGCGGCACTGACCAACGCGCTTGAGATCACCGGAAAGCGCATCGATGGCATCAAGGTGGTCTTTTCCGGTGCAGGCGCGGCAGCCGTGGCTTCCGCCCGGCACCTGGTGCGCATGGGTGTGCCGCGCGAGCAGATCTGGATGTGCGACATCAAAGGGCTGGTTTACCACGGACGGCAGGAGGAGATGTTCCCTGAAAAAGCTGACTTCGCCCAGGGCGAGCACCCGGCAACCCTGGCGGAAGTGCTTGCAGGCGCTGATGTGTTCATCGGACTTTCGGCAGCCAATATCGTTACCCCGCAAATGCTCATGTCGTTGAACCCGGCTCCGGTCATTTTCGCCATGGCCAATCCCGACCCTGAGATCGGTTATACCCTTACCAAGCAAACCCGCCCCGACGCGGTGATCGGCACCGGGCGGTCTGACTTCCCCAACCAGGTAAACAACCTGCTCGGCTTTCCATTCATTTTCCGCGGTGCGCTGGACGTGCGCGCCCGCACGATCAACGATGAGATGAAGATCGCTGCCAGCCGCGCGCTGGCTGCCCTCGCCCGTGAGCCGGTTCCTGTCGATGTACTGAAAGCGTACGGGCTGACCCACCTGGAATTCGGCATCGATTACGTGGTTCCCAAACCACTCGATCGCCGTGTATGCCTGTGGGAAGCCCCCGCTGTGGCCCAGGCCGCGGTGGAAAGTGCTGTCGCACGCCTGCCGGTTGACCTTGAGCAATACCGCACTGCGCTTGAAGCACGTTTGATGGTTTAAAAATTATTAGAAGGAGAAATGAGCATGACTACTAGCAGCAAACCATTGGGATTGCGTGAGATCAAAGTGAGCGCCGAAGCCAGCTCACTCGAAAAATGGCGCAAGCAGGTTGTCGCCGGGCAGCCTGAAACCGGCCGCGCGTACGCCTTTATGAGTGACGAGGGCAGCTACATGCCTGGCGGTGAAGGCACTGCCCCCACGCCGTTGACCTATTTTGTCAGCGGCATGGCACTTTGACTGATCTCCCATCTGTCGCAGGTTGCGGCAAAAAAGAAACTAAAGATCGCGAACGAAAAAGTTCTGGTCACCGCGCGTTTTCATGAACAGGGATCGGTGCTGCGGGGCGACGCGGAGGGGTTTTGCGACGGTTTTGACGTGGAGATCCAGCTAGATTCCGCTGAGCCCGCAGAAGAGCTGGCAACCCTGGTTAAGCTGGCGCGTCAAATGTGCTTCACTGAAAAGGCGTTAACCGGCTCCATCCCGGTGGATGTCAGGCAGACTCTCAACGGAGTGAGCACTCAACTGTGATCCTTGGCGTAAATTGAAATTTTCACCACCCTGTCATCGTGAGGGTGGTGATATTTTTTATTCTCTCAAAGAAGATAGCAATTCAAATTAAGATCAAATGGCGATCGCTGCCAGATCGTATGGAGGCTCTCGAATTCAGAGAATCATCCTGGAGCTGGCGGGAATTGACCCGGGTACAACGTGCAACTATGATCACGAACTCATCAAAGGAGACCTGGTGAAAACCGCACAACGACAACTTGGCCGAAGCCATCGCCTTTTACACCAAAGTTTTCAACGCCAAACTGACTTAGGTAAAGGTTTACAAGGATATACCTCATTCTGAATCGGCGCAGCAGTATACCGACTAGATGTTACACGCTGAGACCACACTTAGCCAGGACCTCTAATACACCTGCGATGCGGTAGGTGAGAACGAGGTGAGGGTCGGCAATAACATACAGTCAAACTCAATTGAGACAGTGAAGAGCAGATGCGCCGGATTAAGCGGAAATACTAATATCACCATCTCATCAAAGACACTGTCTGATGCGCTGTTTACGGCGGCCTGATTGATTCATTTAACATTTCCTGGTCTTTGAATATTTAAAGACCGAAAACTGAATAGACTCGCGCCTCTTTTGCGTTCGTTTTTGTAACCTACATCAAGGCTGGCATCAATTGGCGGATCGTTGAGCCAGCCTTTAATTTGGAATTGGCTTCTTGCGCGCCTCTTTGAAGCAGGGTTTCATAGTGTCTAGCGTTTCTAACTAGCGTTTCGAATGGGGATTTTCCTAAATCGCTTTATAATTACACCTGAAGAACATTTACTGGAGGCGATACGATGATCGTAAAATCCCCTATCACAAGAGATGATTTCAAAGCTTATTATGAACTACGCTACAAAGTCTTACGCCAACCCTGGGGATTACCGCGTGGCAGTGAAAAGGATGATTACGAGCCCATTTCGCAGCACTTCATGGCGGTGAACGAAGAGACCGGTGAGCTGCTGGGCTGTGTGAAGCTTTTCGAAAAGGAAGCTGGCGTCGCCTGGGTCTCGCATCTGGCAGTATCAGATAAGCATCAACGCGAAGGAATCGGAAAAATGATGCTTGCCCACGTTGAGGCACTTGCTCGCAGCCAGGGGTTCACGCGCATCGGTTGCTTGTCCAGGTTAAATACCACTGATTATTTTGAAAAAGCCGGTTATATTGTCAGCGGATTGCCCACGCATTATTTTGGCACCACTCAGGTAGTGTGGATGGAAAAGCAGCTTTAAAACTTTCGCAATTAAATACGTACACCCCCACTTTTAAAGCGGGGGTGTTTTTGTGTCGATTACTATGAAGTTGCTCTGTCAGGCTCGCGTTTCTCGAAGATGTGCATGAACAACCCCAATAGACCTTTCACAGGTGCAAATACCCAGGTGATTAATGCGTTGACGATCGCAAAGCCCTGGCTGAGCCAGATCAGTAGCGGTCGGAAAACCTTCATGAATTTGAAGCGTTCATACGCCAGCGCGAGCAGGATCGTACCGATGGAAATACTAAAGCGCGTCCAATCGCTAATGGTGATGTGCGCCAGGTCTTCGATCAACAACTCGATACCGATGTTAAGTACCAGGATGTATGCGGTAGTCTTCAGGATCGGTGCTTTTTGTACGATGCTGCTGAAAAGTCCGGCGGCAAAGCGCATCAACACGATGCCGATCGCTACGCCGAGCATAACCACCCCCAGCTTATCAGAAAGCGAAACCGCGGCGACCACGTTGTCAAGGCTGAACGCCAGGTCCATCAACTCGACTGAGAGTACAGTTGCCCAGAATGTTTTTTGCTTGACTGGGTTGGAGTCGACTTCCTCTTCCATGCCCGTGTAGCCGTGAGCGCTGAGGTCGTCAAGGGCTAACTTGATGAGGTAAGCTGCGCCGATCAGTTTAAGCCACGGGTTTTGGATGATATAGCTCGCCGCCAGCAGCATTAGACCTCTGCCAGCGTACGCTCCAATCAACCCGACTTTCAATGCGGCTGTGCGCTGCGGACCTAGCAGCTTGTTCAACGGGTGACCAAAACGCATCAATCGCTTGGGCCAGGGGACCGGCTTATCAGCGGGCAACGGGTTGACCATGGCGCCAAGGATCGCCGCATTGTCGATGGAGAGGATGCCTTCTAGAAAGATCAGTTGCAGCACGATGACAATAAATGAGAGATCCATCACAATCTCCTTGAAAAAATGCGCATCCTGCCGCAATTCGCAGGATGCCAAAGGACACGATTTGCGTACTGTTTATAACATATTGCTACCAGGTGGAATATATAAATGACATTACGAACCTGTTATCAGGATATCCGTCCCATCTTTTATTCACCCTGATGCAATCGAAGGGTTTGGCAGGGGAGAGAGTATGATCTCGTGTGAATTAGATAAAAATAGTCAATAATAGGGTTGGATCATTGTCACTCTACTCGGTTGTGTTGCCGATCTTTCCCCTCAATTGGCATTTCTTTCTGCACCCGTTTACGAATATATCTTCAATGTAATTATCAGGTTGGCGATCGCAGTAATCAGTTATTGGGTGATCCTGCCAATCATTAAACGCATCACCATGTATATACACGGTGAAGTAGAGAATATCATTGTCGACATCATCCGCCGTCCGGTCTCCCTGCTGGTTTTCGCGCTCGGCGCACGGGTAGCGTTGCACTACTTCGAACTCGGGTGCCTCAGGGCTGCGTGTTGCGCCCGGGTTGAATTTCTTGTTATAATAATTCTGTAGAATTAACCGAGGAGGAACAAGATGAGTGGATTGGATATTTTGTCATGGATCCTAATTGGGGCGATCGCTGGTTTTGTCGCCGACTGGCTGGTAAAAGGCATCAACCTTGGACTGGTGGGAAAACTGATCGTTGGCATCCTGGGCGGGTTCTTGGGCGGCTGGCTGCTCAACGATGTGCTCGGTTTGAACTTCGGAGGCGGATTTATGAATAATGTGATCGCCGCCTCGATCGGTGCGATTATCCTCCTTGTTCTGCTGGCACTCCTACGGCGTAGACGATAAATCGAACCAGTAAAATAAATTCCCCGGACTACTAACCGGGGAATTTATTTATCAATCTTCGGGGGGCAGATCGGGCGGGGGAATCTGCATCAGCCGCTGGTAATCATCGGGGGAATCGATATCGAGCCGCAGGATGGCGTTTTCAAACGGTACCAGCTGCACTGGGTACCGCGCGAAGATCGTGCGCGCCCCGGCATCACCTTCCAGGCTGGTTAGCGCGTTGAACATGGTGCGGTCAAAGAGCACCGGGTTGGTACGTTGATCTTCCACGGCAGCAGCCAGGATCAACGGCGGTGGGGTTTCTGCGTTGTAGGCGTTGATCAAGGTGTTTAGTACACTTGCAGGGATCTGCGGTTGGTCGCCCAGCAGGATCAACGCGGCATCGACATCCTGTGGCAGGGCGGCGATACCCGTCCGCACAGATGAACTCTGTCCGCTTTCCCAATCCGCATTGTGGGCAAAGATCAGTGGCAGATGTTCAAGGCTCGTGAAATCCAAGTCAGGCTCTGCACCGGTCACGACGATTACCGGTGAGCAGCCCGCGTTGAGAGCTGTCCGGGCGACCCACCGCACCAGCGGGGTGCCATGCCAATCCAGTACCAGCTTGGGTTCGCCCATACGTGTCGAACCACCGGCGGCAAGGATAATCGCGGCGATCTTCTTATCTGTTTGCATGTCAGCGGATTCCTATATCATGCGCGGTCGCCACGATCTCTGCCATGATTGAAAGGGCGATCTCGGCGGGTGACCGTGAACCGATCTTCAATCCGATCGGAGCGTGAATGCGCGCCAGTTGTTCTTCGGTCGCGCCTTCTGCGCGCAACTCGGTCATGCGATTCGCGGTGGTCACGCGCGAACCGAGCGCGCCGATATAGCGGGCATCACTGTTGATTGCGTATAGTAGTGATGGGTTGTCCTGCTTGTCATCATGGCTCAGGCACACCACGCAAGTGGCGGCATCGAGATTAAGCTTTTCCAGTTCATCGGTCGGCCAGGCGACGATCAACTCGTCGGCATGCGGGAAGCGCTCACGCGTGGCGAAGGCTGAACGGGCGTCCACCACGATGGTTTGATAATCTAATGTGTTGGCAAGCGCTACTAGGGGGATGGCGATGTGCGAAGCGCCAATGATGATCAGGCGCGGCAGCGGTACGATGAAGTCAATGAAAACGATCTCGCCGTCGCTGAGCGTATGCGGGAAAGGTGTGTGGGTCGCCCAGTTTTCGGGCAGCGCTAATAGTAATTCCTGGTCCAGTTCCGCGCTCCCCAATGTTCCAGTGAGCGACCGGTCTTTTGCAACGAAAGCCTTTTGGCTTAGGTTTGCGCCTTTGATCACCGTCGCGATCACGGAGAGCCGGTTGTTATCGAGAGCGTCTGCTAATTTTTCCTCAACCAACTGCCAGGCGGGTGTGTCTACGGATTCCACGAAGATTTCCACCGACCCTCCGCATGAAAGGCCCACGTCCCAAGCTTGTGCGTCGCTCACACCGTATGCGAGCAATTTGGGCACGCCTGTTTTGAGCACAGCGCCGGTTTCTTCGAACACTGCACCTTCAACGCAGCCACCGGTTACCGAACCTGAGATAGATCCATCGCTGCTCAAAATCATTTTCGAGCCCTCAGGGCGCAGTGATGAACCGGATACTTTGATCACCGTAGCAAGTGCGGCTTTTTTCCCGTCAGCCCGCCACTTTTTCAATTCATGCCAAATCTCGCGCATTTCTCAACTCCTTACAATGTCGTAATATTATTAAGATAATTTTACTCCACAATCAAGCGGTTCAAATAGGCACCAGGGCGTGAGCTTTGCTTCCCCCCCATCAGTACGCCCATGACTACCGCTTTAACTTATAGACCACACCGATCCGCCGATAGACCCGAACGCGGATGTAATTAATACTACCATAAGCCGACTTTATAATTCCTGCGCACGAGGTTGTTGTAGAATTTCGTTGTTTTAGAATTGAATTGACAAACAACCGGCAACTCACTACAATAAACCTAGTCAGAAATCTAAGTCTATCAAGGAGAATTACATGAAGAAGTTTAGCCTGTTGTTGAGTATTATCCTCGCCGCTGCTTTGTTACTGGCTGCCTGCGCCAAACCAGCTCCCACCGAAGTACCTGTAGCCACTGAGCCGCCAGTTGCAGAAGAGCCCGCGGTCGAAGAACCTCCCGCCGAAGTCCCAGCTGAGGAGATCACGCTCGTAGTATGGGACCAGTTCTACCGCGATGTCGAGAGCCAGGTGATTGAAACCCTGAACGCTGAATTTGAAGCCGCCCACCCCGGGATCAAGATCGAGCGTGTGGTCAAAACACTGGATGATCTCAAGGTCACGCTGAAACTCGCGCTGGTCGAAACGGACGGGCCGGATGTCGCGCAGGTCAACCAGGGACGCAGCGACATGGGCGCGATGGTCGAAGCCGGGTTGCTGCTGCCTTTGGACGAGTACACCGCAGCCTTCAGTTGGGGCGAGCGCTTCTCCGCCTCAGTGGCCAGCCGCAACAGCTTCACCGAAGATGGTAAGACTTTCGGTTCGGGCAATCTCTATGGTGTCAGTCCCACTGCCGAGGTCGTGGGAGTCTACTACAACAAGACGCTCTTCGAAGCCAATGGCTGGGTCGTACCCACCACTTTCGATGAGTTCGAAGCACTGCTGGCGACCATCAAAGCCGCCGGTGTGACTCCCATCTCATTCGGTTCGCTGGATGGTTGGAACGCCATTCATGAGTTCAGCGCTGTGCAGCACCTGCTTGTCTCGCTGGATTACATCAACGACTTCACCTATGGTGTGAACAACGTGTCCTTCGATATCCCAGAGAACCAGCAGGCTGCCTCCGTGATGCAAGCCTGGGTCGATAGCGGTTACTTCACCGACGGTTTCGCGGGCATCGGTTACGATGACTCCAACAAGACCTTCAAAGCAGGTGAAGGAGCCATGACCATCACCGGTTCCTGGCTCACCGGTGAGCTGCTCACCGATACCGATCAGGAGTTTGGTTTCTTCCTGCTGCCCGGTAACCCTGACCAGACTCGCCTCGCTATTGGCGGCGTGGGTGTGCCCTTCTCAATCCGCAAGACCACTGCCCAGCCTGACCTGGCTGCCGAGTATCTCGATTGGATGATCAGCCCGCGCGCTGCTGAACTGTGGGCTGGTGTGGGTATGTTGCCCGCAATGCCCATGGCGGATGACGCTGTCGTGGAGGTTGATCCCCTCTTCACCGACACCATGATCGCATGGAACACGGTCAACGAAGAGAACGCAGTCGGGCACTACATCGACTGGGCTACCCCGACCTTCTATGACACTATCGTGGCTGAATTGCAGAAGCTGTTCGGTATGGTGACCACTCCCGCCGAATTTACCGCCGCTGTCCAGGTGGATTACGCCACCTTCCTTTCCGGCAACTAATCTGTAATTTTCTCCTGCTCCTGCACGTCGTGCAGGAGCAGGAGTTTTCTGGTTTCACCCATTGGAGTCTACAAATGAATTTCCAGCAGCGCTGGCCGGGAGAGTCTAGGTTCAAGGGTTGGTTTTACCTGCTTCCCGGGCTGCTTATTTATATCGTGTTCATTTTCATCCCCATTTTGGAAACGATTCGCAACAGTTTCTATAAGTGGAATGGCTTCAGCAGCACGCGTGAGTTCATCCAGCTGGGGAACTACGCCAAACTGTTCAACGATGCACAATTTCTCAAAGCGCTCAGTAATAATTTCGTATTCATCATTTTTTACAGCCTCATCCCCATTCTCATCGGCTTATTCCTTGCCAGCCTGTTGGGACGCAAACCCATCCGTGGGCTGACCTTCTTCCGCACCGGTCTCTTCCTGCCCCAGATTCTCAGCATGGTCGTAGTAGGCGTCACTTGGCGCTGGATCTTCAACCCGACCTTCGGCCTGTTGAATACCGGGCTGCGCGCGGTCGGACTCGACAGCCTCACCCGTGCCTGGTTGGGAGACTTCCAACTAGCGCTGCCCTCGGTCGGAATGGTGGGCACCTGGGTGATGTATGGTTTTTGCATGGTGCTCTTCCTCGCCGGTATGCAACGCATTCCCGAAGACCAGTTTGAAGCCGCAGAGCTTGATGGCGCTAACAGCTTCCGCCAGTTCCTGCACATCACGCTCCCCTCTTTGCGCGCTGAGTTAGGCGTCGCGCTGATCACCACCGTCATCGCCGCGCTGCGCGTGTTCGACCTGGTGTATGTCACCACCCGCGGCGGTCCAGGGGATAGTACGCTGGTGACTGGCTTCCTGGTCTACCGAGCAGCGTTTCAGCAGAACCAGCTCGGTTACGCTTCGGCGATCGCCACCATCATGACAGTGTTGATCCTGGTCATTTCGCTGCTCATCTTGCGTTTTCAATCTCGGGGGGAAGAATGAATGCGCGTACCCGTTCCTGGAAGCGCACTGCACCCAATTACCTGCTGTTGAGCGTGTTCCTGCTCATCATCCTCATTCCTATAATTAGCTTAGTTTTCAGTGCTTTCAAGACCGATGTCGAGGTGATCAAGGGTCCGCTCACGCTGCCTTCGCAGCTGCGCCTCGACGCGTTCAAAGACGCTTGGACGACCGGGCGTTTCAACTATTTCTTCCGCAATAGCGTGGTCGTGACCATTAGCGTGGTGGTCGCCAGCGTGTTCCTCTCCACCCTCACCGGGTACGCCTTTGCGCTGTTGCCGGTGCCGGGTAGGAAATTCCTTTACCCGCTGCTGCTATTGGGGTACATGGTACCATTTGAGGCGGTCATCATCCCCCTGTACCACATGATGAATCGAATGGACCTGATAGACACGTATTGGGCACTCATCCTGCCGCAGGTTGGGTTGAGCGTTTCGTTCGGCACCCTGTGGATGACCAGTTTCTTCCGCGCCACCCCGCGCGAGCTGGTGGATGCCGCTGCGATCGACGGATGCAATCGCTGGCAACTGCTCTGGCGCGTGCTGTGGCCACTCGCGCGGCCAGCGGTGCTCACACTGGTGGTGCTGGTGTTTATGTGGACCTGGAACGAATTCCTGTTGGCGCTGGTGCTGGTGCAAAAGGAAACCATGCGCACTCTGCCGGTTGGGTTGGCATTCTTCCAGGGGCGCTATTCCGCTAATACCCCTCTGATGGCAGCCGGCTCACTCATTGTTGCGGGTCCGGTCCTGCTGGTGTACATCCTCTTCCAACGCTATTTCATCCGCGGTATGCTGGGCGGCGCAGTAAAAGGTTGATAGTTACGGAGAATTATTATGCATCAGAAAGAACAATTACTGGTAAGTGAAGCACGTAAGCGCGCGCAGGATATCCTGCACAAATGCGTCACCCCTGCAGGGTTTCGCGCATCAGCTGAGGCTAACGGTTACCCCCAGGTTTGGGGTCGCGATAGCGTCATCACATTGCTTGGCGCGCTGGCGAGCGGCGATGCAGACCTGCTTAGCGCCGGCAAAGCTTCTCTGGAAACAATCGGCAACATGCAATCCTGCTGGGGTCTGCTCCCGCTTAACGTCAACCCTGATACAGGCGCAGTCAGCACCGAGAACGCCGGTGCGTGCGATGTTAACCTGTGGTACATCCTCGGGCAGTACGCCTTGTTCCACGCCACGGGCGACCGCCTGGCAGTGATTGACAACTGGCCACGCATCACACAGGCGATCACATGGTTGCAGTACCAGGATATGAACGAGTGCGGTCTGCTCGAGATCCCCGAAGCTGGCAATTGGATGGACCTCATCGCGGTGCGCTACAACACGCTTTACGACAACGTGCTCTACTATGCAGCCACGCTGGCGGTCGAGGATATGGAACGCGCATTATCCAAAGATGGGATCGACATGCCCTGCCATAACAGTGCTGAATCAATCCACGAACGGATCAACCTGTTGTTCTGGATTGACCGCTGCTGGGTGGCAGCGCATTTCGCTGAACATCTTGAAAAGCTCAAAGCCATTCGCCTGGAGTGGTTCATGCTCTATTACAACATCGGCACCATCTCCAGCCGCCCGTTCTACCTGCCCTGGGTGGCATTCCGCGAATATGGAGACTGGTGTGACAGCCTGGCAAACCTGCTGGCAATTCTCACCGGCATCGCCGAC
>JBCFBD010000119.1:0-4016 GCA_038562455.1 Anaerolineaceae bacterium
TACTTGTTTGTTGAGGAGGTCCAGCAGTTTGTGACGACGGCTTTGCCGGTGGTTTTTTCCGAGGCACGCAAGTTTGGGCTAAGCCTGACGGCAGCCAACCAGTACTTGGGCCAGCTCAAGGGCAGTACGTTGGAGGCGATACTGGGCAACGCGGGGGCAGCGATTATGTTTGCCTGTGGTCCTGACGATGCCAAAGCACTCTCCGGCTACTTGAAACCGAACCTCACGCCGGACAACCTAATGAACTTCGACCGCTTCCAGGCAGCGGTAAAGATGCAGGTCGGCGGCAAGACGGTGCCTGCATTTACCATCCAAACCTTGCCACCACTTGAGGAGCCGCCCGACGCCGACGAACGTGAGGCGCGTATTCGGCAGAAGTCCATCCAAAGCTACACACCTTGGACGCGGCAAGAAGTCGAGGCGTGGATGGAAGAGCGCTATGAAAATCGCTTGCGTCAGCGCCCAAAGGGCACGGTTTCGGACTTCGATTGATGCCTGAGGGTGAAACGCATGAAAATGCCACGTAACCGGCGCGTGGACAGCCCGCCGCCGATGCGGTTGATGGAACGAGATATTGAAATTCTGAAGGCAGTACATGAGTTCCGAATTGTGCGCGGAGACCAACTGCAAGCGCTGTTTTTCGGCTCGCAGAGCACGGCCTCGTACCGATTGTCACGGCTGTACCAACACGGGTTTTTGGACCGGCATTTTCTGCCAACTCTCGGAGGGATAGCCAGCAGTCCAGCACTCTACACCCTAGACAAGAGGGGAGTGGACGTACTGCGGCGAATGTTGGATTGTGGCCCGAAGGATATCCGAAAACCACCCAACAACCAGGAGCTCAGCCCGCTGTTTTTGGAACATCTACTGCAAATCAATGATTTCCGCGTGGCGGTGACAGTGGCCGCGCGAGAGCAGGGATACACGCTGGAGACATGGCTGGACGATTTCCAGCTCAAAGCAGATTATGACCGGGTTGTGATCCATACGCCACAAGGACGCAAACGCACCGTATCTTTAATCCCCGACGGATATGGTGTTTTGCAGGTGCCGCAAGGCAGAGCGTGCTTCTTCCTGGAACTCGACCGGGGAACCATGACACGAGCTCGTTTTCGCGACAAAGTCTTGGCTTACCAGGCGTACATTGCCAGCGGGCAGTATGAAAAGCGGTATGACACGCGCAGCTTGCGGGTGTTGACCGTCACATCTGGACCCAAGCGGCTGGAGAACCTACGGGAAGAAGCGGAGCAGGCTAGGGGCGGTCGGGTGTTCTGGTTTACGATGGTGGAGCAAATTACTCCGGAAACTGTACTGAGTAAGCCAATCTGGAGTCCGGCAGAAAGGTCTGATCTGGCGACACTTATTCCAAATGCGTAGTGGTCAAGATCAGCGGCAAAGCCACAGCGGAAGGAAGGCTTAGCCAGGGAGGTCAGATGCGGTGTCAAACCAATACACCAACAAGTACAGCGCGCCTACACAAGCCCGGGCGCCTAACCCGCGCAGCAGGACAACATTGTCACATCCTTCTCGAACGTCTGTGCCGCCAACTTGATGCCTTCCACCATCGTCAGGTAGGGGAAGAAGGTTTCGGTCAAGTCTTTCACGGTCATGCCTGCTTTGATGGCGATGACAGCAGCCTGAACCACCTCACCTGCATCTGGCGCTAAGACATGTGCGCCCAACAGTCGGTTGGTCATCGAATCCGCTACCAACTTGATCAGGCCACGTGTATCACGGTTGGCTAATGCACGCGGGACATAGTCTAGCGGCAAAACCGACGTGTTCACCGCATACCCTTCATCTTCGGCCTGGCGTTCGGTCAAACCAACGGATGCCACCGCCGGATCGGTGAACGTCACACGCGGCAGCACGTGGGTATCGTACACGCGCCCTGTGTCGTTGAGCGCGTTCTCAGCCGCCAGGGACCCGCCGTAAGCTGCCACATAGACGAACATATCGCGCCCGGTCACATCCCCGGCGGCATAGACGTAAGGGTTGGTCGAGCGCAGGTGATCATCCACAAGGATTTCCCCGCGTTGGCCCAGGTTCACTCCGGCCTCTTCGAGTCCCATGCCGCTCGTGTTCGCACGCCGCCCTGTCGCCATCAGCAGCGCGTCGGCTTCGAAGATCAGCTTCTCGCCATCGCGTTCTGCGGTGAGGCGATATCCGCGTGCGTCTTTGTCAACCCGTGTGATGTTGACCCCCATCTCGATAGCCAACCCTTCGTCGCGCAGGTAGCCAGCCAGCGCCTCGCTGATTTCCGGCTCTTCAAAGGGGGTGATCGCTGGCAAGACTTCCAATACAGTGATCCGCGTACCAAAACGGGCATAAACCTGTGCCAGTTCCAGCCCAACCGCGTTCGCTCCAACGACAATCATGGAAGCCGGACGTTCCGCCAATTCCAGGGCGGTTGTGCTGGTCAGATACCCTGCTTCTTCCAGACCAGGGATAGGCGGCACCCACGCGCTCGCACCGGTCGCCAAGATAATGCTGCCGGGTGTGTAAATGCTGGGATCGGTACCGTTATCGACCAGGGTAATTTCTACCCGGTTGTCACCCAGCAGTCTGGCCCAGCCCCGGATGTAGGTAATGTCAGGATAAGCGGCCAGCACATCGACATACTTGGTCTGGCGCAGCCGGTTAACCAGTTCATCTTTTTGCGCCACGACTGCACCCCAATATCCACTGGAAGTGGTGTGCGGCACGCCATCAAATGGATGATGCTCAGCACGATGATGCAGATCAGCGGCTCGAATGAGCGTTTTGGAGGGCACACAACCCACATTGACGCAGGTGCCCCCAATCGTCCCCGCTTCGACCAGCGCCACGCGCTTACCGAGTTCAGCCCCTTTGATCGCCGCCGCAAAGCCCGCCGAACCGCCGCCGATGACTATCAGGTCGAATTCTTGCGCATCGCCGTTACTTTGGGGGAGCGCAGGATGGAGTTCCCGCCGCTGTTTCACTCTGGCCTGGTAGCCCGCACCTTCGATAGCACTGATCAGCGCTTCGCTTGACACATCATCACCGGCTTTGACCGTTGCTTGCCCCGATTGCCAGCCGGGCACATCAACGTGATTGATCCCAGGAACGAGATGCAACGCCTTGGTGACATGCATCGCGCAGCTATCGCACGTCATGCCGCGCACATCCAGGGTGATCTCGTGCAGTTCTTTGTCCTTTGACATCATTGTTCTCCTCTTGTTACGGGGAAATACACCCGGCTAGGATTGCGTAATCCCCGTTTGGACCAGGTGGCAAATACACGTTCGCATTCTGACATCTTCCGGCAAGTCCTGTCCGGCTTCATGTAGGGCCTTCAATTCGTCGCGGATTCGTTCAAAGTCGCGAATCCGACTCTCAATTGCGTCAATCTGATGACATATCAAATCCATCACATGCGCACAGGGAGGCTCATTACGCTCCCGAAAAGCAAGGATTTCCGCAATCTCATCGAGAGCAAAATCCAGCGCACGTGCCCGCCGGATGAATTGCAGCCGGTCCACGTCATCCTGGCTGTACACTCGGTAACCGTTTGCTGTTCGCGGTGGTTTAGGGAGCAGCCCGATCTCCTCGTAGTAGCGGATGGTTTTGCTCGGTACGTCTGTCTGTTCGCTCAGTTCGCTAATTCGCAGCATTTTCCTCACCTCATGTTGGAATTTTAAAGCTTCCAGCGACTAGAAGGTCAATAGGAAACAATAGAACTCTCATCTTATGCTAATCAGCCACAACAGGTTGCGTATTGTTCAGACGGGAAATTGCCCAACCGTCCTCGTTGACTGCTGATCAAGGAATTGAGTTCCGCTGGATGATACAATGCCCGCAAGATGACAAAAGATGCCATCACCCTACCGGCCTCGACGTTGGAGAAGTTCTCACAACTGGCTCAGCTATTGGAGCAAGCGGGACGGCTGGCGCGTGAAATCAGCCAGGAGAAACGCGAGTCCATCGCCGATTCCCAGTCATGGTACTGGACCGAGATGTGGCAAGCGCTGGAACGTGGAGTGGATGATGCTCTG
>JBCFBD010000120.1:0-3791 GCA_038562455.1 Anaerolineaceae bacterium
CATCCACGCCCACCGGCGTAGCGGTCAGCAGGTCTATGAAGCACAGGCAGAAGCTTTCAACGTCACCAAGATCACCAGGCGCTTCTATGACGAGTACAAGGTTCACTACGACCTCGCGCGGGATGCCATTCGCCTCTACAACCGGGGCATTCCCGAATTCCAAAATGCTGATCAGGAACCCAAGCTGCACGCTTTCACTCAGCGCTTGCTAGGCCGGTTGATGTTTCTCTATTTCCTTCAGCGCAAGGGATGGCTTGGCGGACAAAAGCGCTTCCTGAGCGATCAGTTTATCGACACCGTGCGGCGTCATGCTGGTGAGTTCCGGGGCGATCAGGAGACGTTTTACTACTACACCGAAGTTCTTGAGCCGTTGTTTTTTGAAACGATGAATACGCGGCGGCTCGACAATGCTACGCGCTGGTCAGGCGTGCGCATTCCCTATCTCAACGGTGGGCTGTTTGATAAATCGCGTGATCCAGAAGGTGTGATCGTTCTACCAGACTCGTTGTTTGATCCGAACAGTAGCGACGGTTTGCTCGCTTTTTTCAACCGCTACAACTTCACCATTGCCGACGACACCCCGCTTGAACAGGATGTTGCCGTTGATCCGGAAATGCTAGGCAAGGTTTTTGAGAACATGCTCGAAGAGCGTGATCGGGGCCAGACGGGGAGCTTCTACACGCCGCGCACCATTGTCTCGTACATGTGCCAGGAAGCGTTGGCCGGATACCTGGAAGAAAGCGCGAATATCCCACGCGATACCACTCGCGCCCAGTTTGACCCTGATGCCGATTTGCCCCTGACATCCGACGAAACGCAGCGGATAAACGCAGCGCTCGACACTTTGACTGTGCTCGATCCGGCAGTTGGCAGCGGCTCATTCCTGATCGGGATGCTGGGCGAGATTATTCTGCTGCGCCGTGCGTGTGCCAGCGCACTGGACGTTGAGGTCACTCCTGCGATGGTGGCCGACTGGAAAGAAGCCATCATCCACAACACACTCTATGGCGTAGACATCAAGCCGGAAGCCATCGAGATCGCGCAGCTTCGATTATGGCTGGCGTTGGTTGTGGACCAAAGCATTGAGCAGGCGCGACCTTTGCCGAACCTGGACTACAAGCTCATGGCAGGCAACAGCCTGATCGAGACCATCGATGGGGATCCGGTCCTTACTGAGAGCGCGAATGCCCTACTGAGTGGTGATGATTCCGCTATGGCACTGACCAGCCCTGTCAAGACGCAGATGACGTTAGGCATGTTTGACAGCCAAAAAGAACGCGTGAAACTGGGTGAGATGCGTCAGCGATACTTCAACGCAACGCCCGAAGAGCGCCGTGAACTTCGCGCCGAGATTACTGCTCAAGAGCGCAAGATTGTCTATTCCAGCCTGAAAGAGAAGGCGGAAGCACAGCAACAGAAAATCGACATGCTAGGCAAAATGGCAGGACAAGCTGGCGGACGGCTGGGACGCACTGACCAACGCAAGCTCGAAGACGCCAACGCAAGGCTGGGGCGCATCACCGACTTGCAGGAGCAGATGCGCAACCCGGAAACCGCGCTGCCGTTTTTCCTGTATCGGCTGCACTTCAGTGAAGTCTTCGCAACGAAGGACGGCTTTGACGTGGTGATTGCCAACCCGCCATATGTGCGAAGTGAAAAGCTTGGTGATCTGAAAACGGAACTTAAGGAGGCTTATCCAAAGGTCTATCGTGGCACAGCAGATCTATACGTGTACTTTTTTGTACGAGCCCTAGATCTCCTACGCAAAAATGGGCAACTAGCCTTTATTACTTCTAACAAGTACCTCCGAGCGAAGTACGGTGAAGGACTGCGTGAGTTTTTGAGCGAAAAAATGCGGTTCGACACCCTTATCGACTTTGGCGATCTGCCGATCTTTGATGCAGCGGCATACCCCTGCATTGCCATTGGTAGCAAACGAACAAAAATCGATTCCGGTAGTCAGCTTCAGGGCTTAGCCGTTCGTAGCATAGATACTCTTGAAAACTTACAGAGCAACGTCGAAAACTTTGGAGTTTGGGTACAGCAAGATAGCCTTGATTCAGGGAGTTGGACAATCTCAGATCAACTAACTTTGAACCTAATTGACCGTTTGGAGAGAGAAAGCCTAACTTTAAGCGAATACATTGGAGATCATGTTTTTTATGGCATTAAGACCGGACTCGGCGCAGCATTTGTTATTGATGGACGAAAGTACCAGGAATTGGTTGAAATCGACCCTCGGAGTTCTGAAATAATCAGACCATTTATTCGCGGGCGAAATATTGAGGCATGGAGTATCAAATGGGGTGGAGATTACCTGATTGTATCAAAAATCGGAACTGATCTCGCCACATATCCAGCAGTTTTGGCTCACCTTTCCAAATTCAAGAATGAACTTGAAAAACGAGATGACTATAAACCAGGCACAATGCGTTGGTATCATTTGCGCCCATGTGATTATTATCACGTTTTTGATAGACCTAAAATTGTTTACCAGCGCTTTCAGGTTAAACCCGCATTCACGATTGACAGAGAGTCTTATTTCACTAACGATGCGATTTACATATTCGATTTAGAGGACTATTTCCTCGTCGGTATTTTGAACTCTAGGGTGGGTTGGTATGAGATTACGCGACATTGTACCCGGATTCAAAATGGTTATCAGCTCATTTGGGACTACTTTAAGAACGTTCGTATACCCAAATTGGCTGTAACCTCACGCGAAAAGATCGCCGCGCTTGCCCAACAGTGCCTAGGTGCGGCACAGACCGATCCCGATCGGCTACCCACACTCGAAGCAGAACTCAACGCGCTGGTGTATCAGGCGTATGGGCTTGATGACGATGATATCGCCGTGATTGAGGAGTCTGTAAAATGAGTTTGTTTTCCTGCCAACCGCCTCTCGCCCAGTACATAACCGACACTAATTGGCAATCGAAAGTGGGAGATATCAAAACCCCCTGGATCGACATCGGAAGTGAACTGGGCATCAGTGACTTCGAGGCGAAAGCCTTTTTTGCTTTGGGAATGATGCGGAGATATTACCTGTCAGCCAATGCGGTACTTTGCGAACAACGGCATTTGGGGTTTCTTTCAGCTTATGAATTATTGAGTAGCGGGGTGGAACTGCTTGGCCGCTGCATTCACGACGATCAGAACGTAAGACAGCATCCCAGGTCCGAGAGCATGAAACGTCTGGAGAAGGGTTTTGAGTTTCTCCGTCCTGCTCATTTGCCAGCAAACGTCGTTGTCGAAACCAACCACTATACAGTGCAAAATAGTGGATACAGCGCAGACGACTTGAAGAATCTGCGCAATCTGGCAACTCATGGAGGGGTCATTAGCCCGGTTCCAATCAAAGGTGATATTGAGTTGCTTCATGAACTACGCAAAGCGTATTTCGGAATTTTGGAAGGCGAAACCGATCCTCACCGAGGCGAAGGGTCTATACCAGGAGCAATTGACAAATTCTGTGAACTTCTAAGGCAAGGTGACCCTCACACTTGTGACCGGTTAGCTGATGCAGGCATCAGCCCTGTCCCCGTGCAATTTCAGGGTCAGACCTGGCCATTTGATGTTCAACTTATTAGAGACATCCGCGACTGGATCGATGACAACCTCAGTACTCGGCGCAATCCAGTCAGTGGAGGACATCGGTTTCGCGAGGATTGTTTCCAATTATATCCCTAGCACGGTTGAACAAAATTTCTTCAAATAGAAAAGGCTGATGCGATGTACCACCCCCCAGATTATATTGACAACACCGCCGAGGAACGCATACTCGGCGCTGT
>JBCFBD010000121.1:0-3683 GCA_038562455.1 Anaerolineaceae bacterium
CAGGATCTGCAGGCAACATTCAGCGACAAGGTGCTTTCCCCCATTCATCGGGCGACTGTCTTACGTGAATGTTGGTCTGAGGCAAAGACTATTTTTGAGTATGCACCAGAAACGCGGGCTGCCGAGGAATATAAATCTTTAGCAGCTCTCGTATTGAAATATTAGAGGTCACGATGGCAAGGCGAGACGCATTTACAGGTCTACGTGATCCTAATCCAATAACCGAGGTTGAGGAGGATCAACAGCAAGTATCTACGATGATCCCACGACAGCCCTTGGATTTAATTCCCACGGCAGATCTCAGGAAGAAAAGATCCCGTAAGTGGGAACAGGAACATCGGCTTGAAACTGTAACGTACCGGGGAATTCCTCGGCAGGTTATGGAGTTGATTATCAAAGATGCTCAGTCTCTTTCGGTTCCTAGAGATGAAGTTATAAGGGCGTTCCTTGAATATGGCGCAAGACTTTACCGCAATGGAGAGATCAAACTTTTTGCGTACCCCAAGGCGCAGCGAATGACCCTGTACTCTGAAGGTAATGAAGGAATCCCAATCTTGCCTGTTCAAAAACCGACAAACCATAAATGGTTAGCTGATGCATTCCCAGTTCCGGAAAAGAAAGCTGGTGGAACAAAAAAGAAAAAATCCAAGATAGACCATGAAGCCATCCCCCAATGGGAATTAAGAGTGACATTCCGAATTCCAGCTTTATTAAAGGAAGAAGTTCGGTCGATTGCGCGGGAGCATACTTTACCGGTCGGAGAAGTTGTCTGTTTCTTCGTTATAGAAGGTTCGCAGGCTTTTCACAATGGAAGCTTAATCCTGCAACCGTCTCCTAAAACAATAGGGAAGACTTTATTTCTGGAGTGATGCTAATGGCCTCTGACCTTTCCTGGAAAATCAACAATTTCATTTTCACTCCAAAAATCACGTCTGCGTCCATGCTGACGTGCCGCAGACGTGCTGCTGACATGCCGCAGACGTTGACGCAGACGGAGTTGCTGACGTTGAATCCACAGGAAGCCCATAAAGGGGTCTTTTCTGGAAAGAATGGGATAACTACCGTTCTTCCAACAAAGGCTGTAAATGTGCCTTTATTTCGCGTTAATCGAGATTGATTTTTTATCAATAGGGATTTCTTTTATGAATACAGTCGTTGAATTTTCACCGGAGAAAGCCTGGCAAGCGGCAATTGCTAACCTCGAAATGGATATGTCTCGGGCGGCTTTTGGCACCTGGGTGAAGCCAACCCATCTGGTGGATTTTTCAGATGACACCTTTGTGATCGGCTGCATGAATTCGTATGGCCGTGAGTGGTTAGAAAACCGATTAACGACCACCCTGCAACGATTCCTAATGGGGGTGATGAACAGAGAAGTAAAGGTTCGTTTTGTCGTTTGTGACCAAGAAATTGATGATGGGGATGATCTCACTCAGGAAGTTGATCCAGACCAGGAAGATTCTCAGGACAGTCCCATTGAGTTGGATATCCACTACAGCTCCATCCGGAATTACCTAATTGAGCCAAGCCGGGTAGTTCACTTACCGGTATATTACCTGCGCTGGCTGCCATACGTCGGATCACAAATGATTTTCTTGATCATGGCATTATGGCAGGAATATTACCTGGCGAGTGGCGGAAAAGCGCGAAAAGGGAGCTGCAAAGTTGCGGTTCGCGCTGAGCGTATTTGCCAATGGGCTGGGATCAGCCGGGCTCAATTCTTTCGCTTGCTGCAACCTGGTAGCAGTCTGGGATGGTTTGCGAGAAAGATTGACACCGATCATGAATTAGATAAGCGCTCAGGAAGAGCCAAAAAGTCCTCCAACAAATATGAACTATTCGAATCCCCGCTGACACCTGGGGATGCTGGAGACTTGAAAATTTTCTTACTGGCTCATGGTATCCAGGATTCCCCTCAGTCTGCTTTGCAATTGGCTATCAACGCGAATCCAAAGGACATCTTCCATTATCCGGTGCAGCTCCCTCAAGAAGAATTCGACAAAATGATTCCACACTATCAGACCGTTCAGGATGTCATCCGGGAATTGATTGGTCACCGGCTCGACGGAGAACTTGGGACCCTGGCAGATCAGCTTGCTGACCGATTATTAGGTCAGGGAGATTTCATCCTAGTCACGTGGTATTTCCTCAGAAACTGGTTACCGGTTCTTGGAGCAGATGCTGCTATGTTTGTCCTGGTTCTGCGCAATCTGTGCTACTTCAATGATGAGACGGGGGAGATCCGAGATGCAGTCTGGATAGAGGGTGGATATCAAGCCATCGCAACTCGTCTAGGGATCAATAACGCTCGCGTTGTGGCAAACTGGCTTCCAGCCTGGATAGAGCGAGGAAAACGTAAGGATGAATTAAGTGATCGTACCATTGATGAATTTTCTCGCCGGCAACGTCTTCAGGATCTACTAGCTCTTTTTGTTGAGCGCATCGATCATCGGATTAATTCTGAGGGCAGCTATAGTTGGAAATTCAAGGTACAGAGGATTGATCCACTCACTCCACAACACCAAGCCATCCAACAGGCCGTTTCGTCCCTTCTTGTGAAATCAGAAGATCATCGTGTTCAAGACGAATTAGGTTCTTGGATCACTTTATTGGGCAATGGTTGCGCGCAGCGTCCCCGAGCGGAGCGAGTGGGATCTGAGACTGTCAAAACAGAACCAAAGGTTGTTTTGAGACTATCAGATTTAACCAAGGATTGTTCTGAGACTCTCAAGAGTATCCTCAATGATTGTTTTGCGACGCTTGACCCGGAGGCCAAGGGTTGTTTTGAGACCCTATTAAAGATTCTCAAAAGCTTTAAAGATTCCCAAAAAGAAAAAGATACATCCTCTACCCAAGATACGTCGATTTTACTGAACGATCCAACCAGTCAATCGGTGGCGGTAGTAACTGATTCGAGTGGAAATTGGTCATTAGAAAAATTGTTGGCGCGCGCAGACAAGAAAAATAGGCAAGCTTTACTCGATCAAGAAAAGAACGCTTTACCTTTTGTATCCTGGATCATTCATGGTGCTTCCCAACCTAACATCCAGAATCCGTACAGCCTGGCCATCGCCAAGCTAAAAGAGAACCCCAGAATCGGAGCCGGCGGAGCGAGTGAACGCCTGGCTGAATTACAGCCGCGAAATCTTGCCCGTCTGATAGAGCAGTCGTTCACTTTTTATTCCCCAACAGATCAAAATTGGCGACGGCTTTTTGCAGAGGTGAAAAGGGATCGTATCCGGCTTTTAGCAGATGCGCTGGGATTGGTTCTGGATATCGAGGAGGAAACAGGTTGGATGAGTAATTAAGCCAGACGCACTTTGTGGACTACCGAATTCAAACAAACATTCATAAAAAGGAGACAACAAATTATGGCGCAAGGAAATCTTACGTGGCAACGTGGCGACATCACCGGGGATATCTATTTTGATTATCTGCGTCCCCAGAATCAGGACCCTATCCCTTATGTTCGCCTGTACCTGATGATCGACGGCAGCCCGGAATCAAAACCGGTGAAGGGATTAAGAGTGCTGGTTTATGGCACCCTGGCTGAATTGGTGTACGGACATGTTCAGAAAGGCAGTCGGATTGGTGTTGAAGGGCATATTCAACTACGCTACCGGCCAAACACGACGACCCCCGTGTTTGAAGTTGTTGCCGAGCGAGTTGAATTTATCCGCAAT
>JBCFBD010000020.1:0-37111 GCA_038562455.1 Anaerolineaceae bacterium
AACAAGAAATCCATACCCAGCCCATCGCGGTAAAAGGTGATGGCTTTCTCCAAATTGCGCACTGGTATGGCGATCTGACCGATCTGGTTCAACTTAAACTTATTAGATTCGTTGCCCATACGTTTCTCCCAAGGTAAATGACGGAAGTTCATAATTCATCTTACACATCATCACATTCCGCCAGTTAATCAGCCATGTAGTTCAGGACTTACTAAGGGTGGAGTACTTGGTCACGGCAGGAAAAATCTGTGTCAAAGAATAACGCGCCAGGATCAACAAATTGGCGCGTTTGGTTTTTTCCTCATTTTCGTGGGGATAATTAGACCAATTTTTCAAGCCAGGTTTCCAGGTCTTTAAACATCACTTCCCGTTCGGGTTCGTTGTGAACCTCGTGGAAAAGACCAGCATAAATTTTGAGAGTTTTATCTGGTGATCCCACACCGTCATATAGCATCTGCGCAGCGCTTGGGTCGACGAGTTTGTCCTCGCTGCCCTGGAGGATGAAGACGGGCAAGGTAATTTTCTGCATTTCGTTGGCCACGCGTGTCATGGCACGCAGCATCTCCGCAGATAGGCGCACTGGCATCTTGCCGTGAAAAACTAGTGGGTCGCTGTTGTAGGTTTCCACGACAGTTTTATCATGCGAAAGGTAATTTGTATCCAGTTGGATCATGCCGACCCTGGGGGTGATGGACGCCAGGATTTTACCTAAGGTGACCGTCAGCGGTGTGATGTTATCGGGCACCTTGGCAGCAGCGGCTGAGAGGATCGCTCCTTTGAAGTCAGCCTGATGGTCGAGCAGGTACAGTGTAGTGATCAACCCGCCCATGCTGTGGCCATAGATGAAGATGGGCTTTCCCGGGTACCAACCAGCGATTTTTTCCCGGAAAGTTACCAACGGTTCGATGTAATCCTCAAAACGCTCCACCATTTCTCGCTCGCCACCAGACTTGCCATGCCCGATGTGGTCAACGCCATATATCGCGAAACCGAGCGGCACATAATGATCGACCACGTTGGTGTAACGCCCAATATGCTCTCCCACCCCGTGTACGATCATCAGCACGGCTTTTACCTCACCTTCCGGGGACCAGCCTTCGTAATAAATATCGAGGTTTCTTACCCCTTTGAAGGTTCCTTCGACAGTTTTCATGGTGCCTCCTAATTGTTGCTTTTTATATGCAATCGGGCATTAATTAATATAGCACATTCATCTTCTAGCACAAACCGGAATCAAGTGGCTGATTATGCCTTTTCCACCTGCTGCCGCAGCGGTTTCAGGTAACGGATATATTCATCCAGGCACTCCGGGTCTCCGTTGAGCGGCTGGAAGATGACCGTATCGGCCCCGGCTTCAAATCGCCGGTGGATACCCTCCGCTACCTCGTCCGGCGATCCCGCTGCCGCAAACGTGTCCAGCCACGCGTCGGGGATGTTGCAGGCCCTCTCCTCCACGGACTGGTAACGCTGCATGAAATCCGCGACCTCCGCCCGGATGCCGATGGCGTCCAACTTCACATCGTCCCAGGGCAGGCGCTCCGCCAGCGCGCGCCGGGCTGCCGACCGGGCGGTTTCGCGGTCAGGGCTGATTTTCACGTCCTGGTAGACCGCCACTCGGTGGACGCTGCGTGCGGTCTCTGCCATGCCCACCTCGATCTGTGCCACTGCCCAGCGAATATATTCCGGTGCGGACTGGCTGGTGAGGATCGTCCCGTCAGCCATACGCCCGGAGAGACGCAGGGTTTTGGCGCGTATACCGCCCACGTAAATTTGAGGTACCGTGGGAGGGATCAGATCCATCTGCACCTGCTCAAGGTTGACCCATGAGCCGTGCCGGGTCACCATTTCGCCAGCCAGCAAGCCGCGCACCGCTGCCAGGGTTTCCTCCAGCGCCTGCAGCTGCGAGGGTGGGGCTGAGCCGATCTGTTCCATCCAACTGCGCACACCGTGACCGAAACCAGGCAGAAAGCGCCCCGGATCGGTGCACGCTAGCGTGGTGATCTCCATGGCGGCGAACAGCGGGTGGTGCGCCGGCACCGGCAGCAATCCAATGCCGACCTTGAGCCTGGTCGTGGCAGCCAGGGCGATGGCCGACGCGCTGAACGCCCCCGGCAGGAAGCAGTCATCCCACAGCCACAGTTCGTTAAAACCTGCCTCTTCCGCCCGCTGCGCGTACTCCGCGAGGGTCGAGGGAGGGAAAGACGGGTGAAAGATCACCCCGAGCGAACGGGAATTCCGGTTTTCGCGCATCATTTCTACTCCGGACAGGTGCCTGGATTGAGCGGTTCAGTATTATTATAGGGGAGAGCGTTTGATTGTGCAGCCCGAATACGAAATCAGGAGGCAAAAACACCGAGTATGTGGGTGGGTGGCGAGTTCTATTATGACGAGCGCTGGCAGGTGGGCGCGCCAGTAATCGATACCGGTGAGATGACCTTCCTCAACGGCGGCAAAGCCTGCCTGATTGTTATTGCGCGCTACCTGCACCGCCAGGGGATCGACTCCGTTTTATTGCCCGCCTACCTCTGCCCGACCCTCGTTGATACGCTCGAGAGTTGCGGTCTGCGTTGCGCCTACTACCCGGTCCAGCCGGACCTGGGGATCGACCTGGACGCGTTGGACCGTGCGCTCGGTGTGCACAAAGCGGTGTTGTTCATCAACTATTTTGGTTTTCAGCACAATGAGCAGACGCGCACGTATTTCACGGCCTTGCGCCAACGCGGCGTGTTCGTGGTGGAGGATAATGCCCAGGGTGGATTCGCCGACCTGACCACGGGTGATTTTGTGTTCAATAGCCTGCGCAAACTCGTGCCGTATGATGGTGGCTACCTGCTCACCCCTCATGACCTGGGAGATCTCACACGTGATGACAGGGGGCAGGTGAACCGGCGGCTGCTGCTGATCCGCGAGTACCGGCGCAGGCTCGGTGAGTATCGCTACCGCGGCGTGGGGTCACACGCCGAATTGACGCAACTCTACGCGCAGGCTGAACGATGCTACGAGCAGGATTTCACTGTAGCAGGAGACGTGGAGGAACGCCGGGGCATCGAACACCTCGATTGGGCGGGAATCAAGCGCGCCAGGCGGGAGAATTACGCGTATTTATTGGAACTGATCTCGGGCATCACGGGTGTTACTCCACTCTTCCTGGCTCTCCAGGCGGATAACCTGCCGCTGGGTCTGCCGGTCTATGTGGACGGTGAGGTTCGGGACAGGCTTTTTGACGCGCTGGGGAACGCCGGCATTGGGTTGACCGTGCATTGGGATGCGTTGCTGCGCGACACGCGCCTGAACGCCAACACTGCAGCGGTGGGCATCGCCAGCCGCATACTCACACTGGTCATCGACCAGCGCCATTCACGCAAACAACTCGAATACCAGGCGGATCAGATTGCCAGTTTTATACAGAGGAATAAATGAGCGTCAATCCGCGCAGCTGAAGCCGATCGTCATGGATATAGGCAGTGCGCTCAGCCAGGTGAGTTCACCGCGCTGGTTTACTGACACGAACACCTCTGAATTAACCCACGGCTCGCACAGGCAGGTTTGATACTGGAACAAGTTGATCAAATAATGATCATCCCCCAGGCTGACGCGCGTGCCTTCGAGCGGGTCTTTGAAATATAGCAGCTCGGGCTGTGCAGCGAAATGGTGCGTGACGGAAAGGCCGGTCAATAGAACGCTGTAAGCCAGCGCCTCCGCCTCCGATTCGATCGGCTGCCAGATTGCCTGCAGCTCCGCCGGCGTCGAGGCAAGGTGGTAGCTGTTGTCCTCCTCCAGGATGTACGAGACTTCCTTGCGGAAAGCGCAACCCCGGCGGTAGAGGTAGCTGCTGCGCTCCTGCTCCTCGATCTCGGGGGTTAGGCATTGCGCCAGCAGGGTGATGCCTGGCGCTAATCCCGTGCTGCCGGCATCTGGCATGATGTACGATTCGCAGCCGAATTCCTGCCACGGACCTCCCGGGATGCAGTTGATCGTACGCCCATCGCGCGTGCATCCCGCCCTGGCCAGCGCGGCAGTCAGGTCATGCGATACCAGCAGCGGTGGCGAATCAATGAATTCAGGGATGTGATCAATCACCTGCAGCGGCAGGTGTTCGCCCCAGATGACCATGTTCACTGAGTACGGCGGAGGCAGGCTGGCAACCGCTACTGGATCGTAAATTCTGCCGTAGGATTCCATCTCGCGGGGTTGGGTTGCCAACCAATCCAGCCATTCCTGGAAGTGGTCGACCGTTGGCGTGAGAGATGGCGTGGGGATGATTTCTTCAGTTGGTGCGAGGGTTGGCATTGCTGTGGACGCCTGTACCTCAGTGGTTGGGCTGCTTTCAAATGGCGCACAGGCGTTTACCAGTTGCATAGCCAGTGCAACCGCGACCATGTGGTAACTAAACTTGTTGTGCAATATGGAAAACATCGTCGACCTTCCCTTCCGGCACAGGTCGTTACTAATCATCCGGCGGTCGCGTAAGCGTCAACAGGGACGGGGTACTTTCATTATACGAAGTTACATGCTTAACTGAAAACCGAGTGAGTTAATGAAAGCAAACCTCCACCGGTAAATGATGGAGGTTCGTAAGTATGAAAGCTATTGTCGGCAGGTTTTACGCTGCGGGGATGGTACTTGACTCTGCCATCACAAGGTCCACGATCATCGCCCGATTCTTACCGCCTGGATCAAGCACCGCGTCGCGCACGATAGCCTTCTTCTGCGCCAGCGGACCCTGCACATAGACTTTGCCTAGCTGGAAGCCGAGTACCTGCAGGTCGAGGTCGAGTATGACATCTTCCACCACGCCCATCCGGGTGCCACCATCAGTTTGGATCTCGCGACCGCGAATGTTGTCCACCAGGGTGAAGGTTTGACCTTCCGCGATGGACTTGAGCGGTGTCACCACGGCAGCACTGGAGACCAGCCAGGCGTCCACACCCAGCACCTGTACGTCGGCGCGCAAAATGACCTTCTCCTTGCGGCGCAGCAGTCCCTCGCTGCCCAGGTACACCCCCGCAACTTGGCGCATATCCAGGTCCAGGTACACGTCCTCGATCGTTCCCAGTTTCTTTCCATCGTCGATGCTGATTACAAGCCGGCCGGTGATATCTTTTGAAGTGAGCATTTTAACCTCCTTACAGGATGACTGGTAAAAGGGGCGCACTATTCATCCCCATCAATTGCTGTCCATCATGATTATGCCACAGAACGACGAAAAATCCACGGCTCATAAGTTCAGAATACGAGATCAATCAGAACGCTTAATAACATCAAAATTGCGCCGCTGATGAGTAGTACGACGTAAAAACTGTAACTCTGCTCGGTGTCGGCGATCCACTGTTTAGTGCGTTCGAGGATGTTCGCATCGCCAGCAGACTGGCTGTACACCACGCCAAAATCTGAACGCATGCTGTAGCCGCCGAAAATAGTCAACACACCGAAAATGATCAGCAATGCACCAGCCCAGAAGAAGCCATTGCTGAACTGGACACCGGTCTTCCAGCCGAGCAACAGCCCGGCTAATACCAGCAATAAGCTGATCACACCGCTGATGATCAGCGATTTCAACAGGGAACGCCATAGTTTCTTCACTTTTTACCTCGTTGCTGGTTTCGGAGATTAGCCATGGGCGAAAGCATTACCTGATTCATGATGTACTGAAGACCACCGTGACCAGGTAGCCAACCAGCATGACCAGGGCAGAGCTGATGAAAAGGATGAAATAGGCGTTAAAGCTCTGCCCGGTCAGCAGGCTGGAACGCTTCGCCTGCGCGTGGGGATCTTCCACACCCGCGAGCCGGGTCTGCCTTTCCTGTGGGGAAGCCCAGAAGAATTTTGAGCCCGAACTCAAGCGCATATCCTTATCCCCGAACGCACTGAGGATGCCCACGCCGGCCAGCGCCGCGCCCGCCCAGAAAAGCCCGTCACTGAACTGTACCGCGGTTTGCCAGCGGAAGACAAGACCGATCAGCGCGATAACACCGACGGCTGCCAATGTGATGAACAGAATCTTAATGAGAGAACGCAGGAGTGTCTTCAAAGTGTTTGCCTCTTTTCGATGAACGATAACTCGTAATTATTATACGGAATTTCACTCAGCAAGTTCTTGCAACCCGATCTCTTTATAAAGCCCATAATTGATTTAATCAGTCTGTTGTCATATCATCTCCGGTAGCATGATGTATACTGATTATGCACATCCCACCGGGCTCGCCCGGCAACGATCCCTGGAGAACGGCCCATGTTAAAGATCTTCAAGAAACGCCGCAATATCTTCATTCATTTGATGCATGAACAGGCTACCCTCGCACTCGAGGGAATGGAACTGCTGAAAGCTTATCTTTCGTACCCGGCGAAATCGCTGGCGGATGAACTGACTGCGAAGGAAAAGCAGGCGGACGAGTCCCGCCGCGTCCTGATTGATGAATTGAACCGTACATTCATCACCCCCTTTGATCGTGAAGACATTTTTGCCCTCTCGCGCGCCATCGATGACATCCTTGATTACGCCTATTCCACCATGACCGAAATTGTTATCCTCAAAGTGGACCCCACCCGGCACATGGTGCGCATCTGTTCGCTGCTGCGCGATGCCACCTACGAACTGGTGATGGCGTTCGAGCGGTTGGAGGATCACCCCAACATAGCGGCTGAGCACGCACAGCGCGCCAAGGCGCTCGAGAATCGGGTCGAAACGGTGTACCGCGAAGCCCTGGCGGATATGTTCGAGGAGACCGAAGATGTTAAAAAGCTGGTCAACATTATGAAGCTAAGAGAGGTCTACCGCCATCTGAGCAACGCCGCCGACCGCGGCGACGAAGCCGCGAATGTATTGGCGGATATCATCGTAAAGACCACTTGAAAAATTGATCTTGACAAACTGCTAAGTACTTTTCAATTGATTACGGAATAAAAAATATCTATAATTCACTATATCAGTCGGGAAAAGGAGGAATCAACAAGCAGGCCGAGTGTGTATTGGATTTCAAGCAGGTCAGTCTTTCATATTCACATTTTGAACGGAGGAAAACTGATGAAAAAGTCGCTTTTGCTGCTCGTAAGTGTGGTGATCATTTTCGCCATGGTCCTTTCAGCGTGCGCACAAAATGCGCCCGCGGGTGAAGACATCGCTGCTGATGATCCCCTGGCGGATCTTATCGCTGCGGCTCAGAAGGAAGGCACATTGACCACGATCGCATTGCCGCGTGATTGGTGCAATTACGGTGAAGCTATTGATGTCTTTAAAGCCAAATACGGCATTACTGTCAATGAGCTGAACCCTGATGCCGGCTCAGCAGACGAGATCGAAGCTATCAAGGCGAACAAGGACAACAAGGGTCCGCAGGCACCGGATGTCATCGACGTGGGTTACGGCTTTGGTCCGCAATTGATCTCCGAAGGTCTCGTGCAGCCTTACAAGGTTTCCACCTGGGATTCCATCCCGGCTGACTCGAAGGATCCCGACGGCTATTGGTATGGCGATTACTACGGTGTGATGGCTTTCGAAGTCAACGCTGACCTTGTCAGCAGCGTACCGCAGGATTGGGCAGACCTATTGAAACCCGAGTATAACGGCCAGTTTGCTCTCTCCGGCGACCCGCGTGCTTCAGCCCAGGCGCAGATGAGCGTCTACGCTGCCGCGCTTTACAACGGCGGCGATCTGGATAATGTGGAACCTGGTCTCGATTTCTTCAAGCAGATCAACGATGCCGGCAACTTCGTGCCCGTGATCGCCAAGCAGGCCACAGTCGCCAAGGGCGAGACCCCTGTCATCATGCGCTGGGACTACAACGCCCTGGCTGACAAGGATGCCCTGGCTGGCAATCCGAACATCGAAGTGGTCTATCCCGCCAGCGGCACCATCGCCGGTATTTATATCCAGGCGATCTCCGCTTATGCCCCGCACCCCAACGCGGCGAAACTGTGGATGGAATTCCTTTACAGTGACGAAGGCCAGAATATCTGGTTGAAGGGTTACTGCCACCCCATCCGCTTCGAGGATATGAAGGCGCGTGGAGTGATCCCAGCTGACCTGGCTGCCAAACTTCCGGCATTTGACGGTCCAGTTGCCTTCCCCACCATTGACCAGATCAACAACTCAAAGGCAGTGATCGCAGAAAAGTGGATGATTGTCGTGGGTGCTGATGTCAAGGAATAACATCCAAACATTGGATCAGAAGAGGGACGCGCGTCGAGCGCGTCCCTCAAGTAAGGCGTGGCAAAAATGGCTAGGGGTGCTGCCATTTTTTGCATTCGCGCTGCTGTTCATCTTCCTCCCATCCGTCAACATCCTGGCTGGTTCATTTAGGGATAGCGAGGGAAAGTTCACCTTCCAGAATATGGTGGGATTGCTCGAACCATCAATCGTCAATGCCTATTGGGTGACGATTAAGATCAGCCTCACCACCGCGGTCGGCGGTGCACTGCTGGGCTTTCTGATGGCTTACTCGGTGACTGTGGGCAAACTCCCCCGCATCGTGCGCACCCTGCTCAGCACTTTTTCCGGCGTGGCGTCCAACTTTGCCGGGGTTCCGCTAGCTTTCGCATTCATTGCCACGCTAGGCAGAACCGGTCTCGTCACGGTACTACTGAAGAGCCTGTTGGGTATTGACCTGTACGCGCAGGGCTTCAACCTCTACAGCTTCTGGGGCTTGTCGCTGACTTACCTGTTCTTCCAATTCCCGCTCATGGTGTTGATCATCACTCCGGCGTTAGATGGATTGAAGAAAGAATGGGGCGAGGCGGCTGCCAACCTCGGGGCGACTCGGTCGGTGTACTGGCGTAAAGTTGCCATGCCCATCCTCACGCCATCGATCCTCGGCGCGATGATCCTGCTGTTCGGCAACGCCTTTGGTGCATACGCCACCGCTTACTCGTTAACCGGCGGCTTCATTAATCTCATCACCATCGTGGTCGGTTCCCAGATCAAGGGCGATATTCTCTACAACCCCGGGCTGGGTTACGCGCTCGCAGTGGGGATGGTGATCGTAATGGCGGTGATGATGTCTGTATACTACTTCCTGCGGCGTAGAAGTGAAAGGTGGCTTCCGAGATGAAACGCGGATCATTCTGGTCGTGGTTGTGGATCATCATCGGAACGCTGTATTTCCTCATACCGCTAATTTCCACCTTCGATTTTTCATTGCGCGCCAAAAAAGGTGTGCTGTCCTTTCTTTCATATACACGCGTTTTTACCGACCCCAAGTTTTGGGATACGCTTGGCTTTTCGCTAATCATCGCAATCTTCACGATCGTGCTCAGCATTATCCTCGTGATGCCCACCGCTTATTGGATCCGCCTCAAATTACCCCAACTGCGCGGTATCGTTGAGTTCATCTCCATGCTCCCATACGTCATCCCCGCCATCGTTTGGGTTTTCGGGTCCATCCGCACGTTCAGCGGTGCGCCTTTCTACCTTACCAACACCTATTTTGGCACGTATGTGTTGCTGGTCGCGGGATACGTGGTGCTGGCGCTGCCTTTTGTCTACCGGTCGATCGATGTTGGTTTGGCGGCTATCGATGTCAAATCGTTGACGGAAGCCGCGCAGAGTCTGGGCGCGAATTGGTTTACGATCATGTTCAAGGTCATCTTCCCCAACCTGAAGGTGGCCCTGTTAAGTAGTTCATTTCTTACCCTGGCGATTGTGATCGGTGAATACACAATTGCCAGCTTCCTGGTTGGTATTAAGGGGTTTGGCCCGTATATTTCAATGATCGGTCAAAACAAAACCTATGAATCTTCGTCCCTTGCGATCATCAGCTTCCTGCTCACTTGGGCATTCATGGGCTTGATCCAGATCTTCTCCCGCGGTAAGGCCGAGGGCAGTTCGCTTGCCGGCGCCCGATAGGCATATCACGATATTAAGGTAAGGGTGACTTATGTCTTTTCTAACGTTGAATGATATTTCCAAGATCTTTGGCGCTGCTAAGGCGGTGGAGGACTTCAACCTGGATGTGGAGAAGGGCGAGTTCGTCTCCTTCCTTGGTCCATCGGGCTGCGGCAAGACCACCACGCTGCGCATGATCGCCGGATTTGAGCTGCCCAACACGGGCGCGATCACCCTGGACGGCGAGGACATCACCTTCAAAGCTCCCAACCAGCGCAACGTGGGCATGGTCTTCCAGTCCTACGCTCTCTTTCCTAACCTGACCATTGGACAGAATATCGGCTTCGGGCTGCAGATCCGCAAACTGCCAAAAAACGAGATCGATGAACGTGTCGATGAAATGCTGGAGCTGGTGCACCTGGAAACCCACAAGAACAAGTATCCCTACCAGCTTTCCGGTGGGCAGCAGCAGCGCATCGCATTGGGGCGCGCACTGGCGATCAAACCCCGCGTACTGCTGCTTGACGAGCCCCTCTCCGCGCTAGACGCCAAGATCCGCGTTGAACTGCGTCTGGAGATCCGCCGCATTCAGCAGGCGTTGGGGATCACGACCATCTATGTCACCCACGACCAGGAGGAGGCGCTGCTCATCTCTGACCGCGTGGTCGTGATGAGCCAGGGGCGCATAGAGCAGATTGGCACCCCCGATAAGATCTACAATTACCCCTCCAACGAGTTCGTTGCGCAGTTTGTTGGTCAGCTCAACCTGCTGCCGGTGACCAGCGTCGACCTGGAGCAGGGCACCTGCCTGCTGGCGGGTCAGCCGGTGAAGTTTGAACACACCCCCGGGCGCGTGGTAAGTACCACGCCCAGGCTGGCGATCCGCCCGGAGGAGCTGCAGCTCGGCACCGGGGAGGGACGCAATGCCGTGAAGGGCAGGGTGGAATCGGTGCTCTTCCTGGGGGCGGTAGTGCGGCTGCGTGTAAATTTAGCCCCGGATGTCAGCCTTTCAGCTGATTTCTTCAACGAACGCACACGCACGCTGCCGCGCGCCGGTGATGACGTGGTGATTAGCTTCCCGGAATACTCCTGCTGGGTGATGTAGGCTTTCACCAGTAAATCACCGCTTCCAGAACGCTGGAGGTTTCACTCACGGCAACTTATACCGCCAGCCTTAATTGGTAGCCAATATGGCAGACACCCAATCCTTGTTATCCGTTGGCATCGACGTGGGCACCACCACGACGCAGGTGGTGTTCTCGCGCTTAAACCTGGCGAATGTCGCGCGCACGGGGCTCATCCCGCGCGTATCGATCACCGCGCGCGAGATCCTCTACCAGAGCCCGATCGTCTTCACCCCATTGCTTGATCATGAAACCATTGATGCAGAGAAGTTGACCGCCATCATCCGTCGCGAATATGCCAACGCCAACATCGAACCGGTACAGGTGGAGACCGGCGCGGTGATCATCACCGGTGAGACCGCCAAGAAGAAGAACGCCGACGCCATCCTGCGCTCTCTCTCGGGGCTGGCGGGTGAGTTCATTGTCAGCATCGCCGGGCCAAACGTGGAGAGCCTGATCTCAGGGCGCGGCTCCGGCGCGGCGCAATATTCACAGGCGCACTACACCACGGTGACCAACGTGGATATCGGCGGCGGCAGCGCCAACAGCGCGGTGTTCCGCAGCGGAAACCTGCTTGGCGGGGCAGCCATGAATTTCGGCGGGCGCATCCTGATCATTGAGCATGCCAGCGGGCGCATCAAACACATCGCCGAGCCAGCCCGCCGCATCCTGGCGGATTGCGGGCTTGAATTGGGCTTGGGGGATATGCCCGGGGTGGAGCAGCTGCGCGTGCTGACTGACCGCATGGCGGATGTCACAGTCGAGTTGATCGAGGGCACCTCTTCCTCGCTCGCGCAGCAGTTGTACCTCACCCCGCCCACGCCCGTCTCGGGGAGCGGCAGCCTGCTGATGTTCTCCGGCGGCATCGGGCATTATTATTACCAGCCCTTGACCATCAACACCGTCGCGGACCTGACCCTGCATGATGACATCGGACCGTTGCTGGCGGAGAGCTTGCGCCGCAACCCTGTTCTCTCGGCTTATCAAGTGGTCGCGCCGGCTGAGACGCTGCGCGCCACGGTGCTGGGCGCCAGTACGCAGAGTGTAACGCTTTCCGGCTCGACCATCTGGGCGGAGCGCGAGATCCTGCCGCTCAAGAACGTGCCAGTCATCCACCAGCACTTGACCAGCAGCACCCCGCCTTCAGCCATTGCCGACATGCTGCGCGAAACAGTGTTGCATTTTGACCTTGACCCGGCAGCAGACACGTACGCGCTGGTGATCGATCCGCGCGGTGCGCTGGAATACGCGTCAATGGTGAACCTATGCACAGGTCTGGCGCAATTTGCCGCCGGACTGCCAGCTGAAAAACCCCTGCTCATCATCATCGAGCGCGATTATGCGCAAGTGGTCGGGCAGACCGTTAAGGGGATGATGCCGCAGCGACCGCTGCTGGTGATCGACCAGGTGGGGTTGATGGAAGGCGATTACATCGATATCGGCGCGCCTCTGATGGACGGCAGGGTGGTGCCGCTTAGCGTGAAGACGCTGGTGTTTTACCACTGAGCGAACGACTTTATAATAAGATGACCGGTCGAATGACCGGATAGGATGAGTGGATGCTCCTGCGCGCGAAATTGCACGGTAAAACCTACGAATTTCCTGACCTCCGCGTTCTGATGGGCAAAGCCAACGAGGAGAAGTCCGGCGACCGGCTGGCAGGCGTGGCGGCTGAGAGTGCTGCCGAGCGCATTGCCGCGCGCATGGTGCTGGCAGAGGTACCGCTGGAAGCACTTTACCAAACCCCCGCCGTCCCATATGAGCAGGACGAGGTGACGCGGGTCATCATCGATGCGGTGGACAGCGCGGTGTACAACGAGATCAAAGGCTGGACGGTGGGCGGACTGCGCGAGTGGTTACTGGCGGACACCACCAGCCAGCAGATGATCCAGCGCGTTTCGGGCGGCTTGACCTCCGAGATGGTCGCGGCGGTGACAAAGCTGATGTCGAACCTCGACCTGGTCTACGGCGCGGCTAAAATTCATGTGACCGCCCACTGCAACAACACCATCGGCGCGCCGGGCACGATCTCCAGCCGCCTGCAGCCCAATCACCCCACTGATTCTCCTGAAGCCATTCGCGCGGAGATCTTCGAGGGTCTGGCTTACGGCACGGGCGATTCGGTCATCGGCATCAACCCGGCGGACGATTCCTACTCCTCGGTCTCGCGCTTGCTGGATATGACGCACGAGGTTATCCAGGAGTGGCAGATCCCCACCCAGAACTGCGTGCTGGCGCACGTGGCGACGCAAATGAAGTGCATGAAAGCCGGCTCGCCGGTGGGTCTGGTCTTCCAGTCCATCTCTGGGTCGCAGAAGGGCTGCGAGTCCTTTGGCATCTCGGTGGGCATGCTGGACGAAGCCTACGAGCTGGCGAAAAAGCACTGTTTCCCGGCGGGGCCGAACTACATGTATTTCGAGACCGGACAGGGCTCCGCGCTTTCGGCAGACGCGCACAACGGTTGGGACCAGCTGACCCTCGAGGCGCGCAATTACGGGCTGGCGAAACGCTACCATCCCTTCCAGGTCAACACCGTGGTCGGGTTCATCGGACCAGAATACCTCTATGACGCGCGCCAGATCCAGCGCGCCGGCTTGGAGGATCACTTCATGGGCAAGCTCACGGGTATCCCCATGGGGGTTGATGCCTGCTACACCAACCACGCGCGCGCCGACCAGAATTCGATTGAGAACCTGGCGGTGCTGCTCACCGCCGCGGGCTGCAATTATTTCATGGCTATCCCGATGGGCGATGATTCGATGCTCTCCTACCAGACCACATCCTACCACGACACGCCCACACTGCGCCAGCTGTTCAAGCTGCGCCCGGCGGCGGAGTTCGAAGCCTGGCTGGAGTCGCTCGGGCTGATGAAAGACGGCGTGCTGACCGAGCAGGCCGGCGATCCGACCTTCTTCCTGAGGAAGTGGTAAGCCATGGATGAGGCGAAACTCAACGCGCTGGTTGAATCCGTCATGCGCCAGCTGGTGCAAGAGGGACTGGTCAAGCCAACGCAGGAACAACCGGCTGCCACGAAGCCAGTAGATTCAAGCGCTCCTCAATCACTCATTGTTGACCTGCCTGACCCGGCGCTGCCTGAGCTGCGCTATCAGCCGCGCGTGCGCGCGGCAAAAGACCCCGCCGCGCTCAAAGAGCTGATCGCTTCGACCAGCGCGCGCATCGGCGTGGGACGGACCGGTCCGCGCTACAACACCTTCTCGCAGCTGCTCTTCCAGGGCGACCACGCCGTCACGCAGGACGCGTTGTACCGCGACGTGGACCCGCGCCTGCTGGACGAATTCAGCCTGTTCGCTGTGCAAACACGGGTCAGCGAAGGCAAGGAGCAATACCTGCTGCGCCCCGACCTGGGCAGGCAGTTGAGCGACGAGGCGAAGCGCGTCATCAGTGAAAAGTGTGTCAAGAGCCCCAATATCCAGTTGGTGGTCGGCGATGGGCTGAGCGCCACTGCCATTGAGAGCAACCTGCGCCAGATCTACCCGGTAATCGCGCAGGGCTGCAAGACTGCCGGTTTGAGCTTCGGCATGCCGTTCTTCATCCAATACTGCCGGGTGGGCGTGATGAACGACATCGGCGACCTGCTCACGCCGGACGTGCTCATCCTGCTGATCGGCGAGCGCCCGGGGCTGGGGCGCGCGGAGAGCATGAGCGCGTACATGGCGTTCCGTCCCAAGCAAGGTGACAATGACGCCGACCGCGACGTGGTATGCAATATTTTTGAAGGCGGCGGCACCAACCCGCTCGAAGCCGGCGCTTTCATCGTTCAATTCGCACAAAAGATGCGCCAGTACCAGGCATCAGGCGTGAAGTTGAAACTGGCGGCTGGATAGGAGGCAGGCATGGCGATCCTTGATCCCATTTACGCGCAGGCGCTTGCGGTGCAGCTCATCCCGCGCGTGGAGCGCGGTTTCGCTGCGCAGCTGAACCTGCGCGATGACCAGGTCTCGATCGGGTTGATCACCGCCGATAATGATGACGCGACCTACGTGTCGATTGACCACGCCA
This sequence comes from Anaerolineaceae bacterium, assembly GCA_038562455.1. Lineage (GTDB taxonomy): Bacteria > Chloroflexota > Anaerolineae > Anaerolineales > Anaerolineaceae > UBA6107. The sequence goes on from JBCFBD010000020.1 coordinate 14,965, forward strand.
CCAAGATGGCAGACGTGGAGGTGGTGTACGCGCGCTCCTTCTACGCCGGGGCGAAGCACTCCTCGGGGCTGCTCTCGGGCGAGATCATGGCCATCCTGGCGGGTCCGACGCCCAACGAGGTAAGCGCCGGTTTGAACGCCGCGGTGGAATATATGCAAAAGGAAGCGCTGTGGTACGCAGCGAACGCCGATGGCTCGGTGGCGTTCTTCCCGCACGTCATTTCGCAGACAGGATCGTACTTATCAAAAGCCAACCACCTCCCGGTTGGGTCGCCGATCGCATACCTGGTCGCGCCGCCGATGGAAGGGCTGGTGGCACTGGATGCGGCACTGAAAGCCGCCGCGGTGAGTATAGCTTCGTTGACCATGCCGCCCTCCGAGACCAACTACATGGGCGCGGTGCTCACCGGCGACCAACCCGCCTGCCGCGCTGCCGCCCAGGCCTTCCAGGACACGGTGCTGCGGGTGGCGGCGCGCCCGATGAATTACGGGTAAACGAAAGATGCCGAGGCAATTCTTCACCGCGGATGATGTGTACAGGCTGGCGCGCGAGCAGGGCTCCGCGGCGCTGGTGCTGGGCACGGAGGACGTGATCACCCCCGAAGCAGAGGAACAGGCTGAGCGGCTGGGCTTGAGCGTGGTGCGCAAAACACGGGCAAATCAACCGATCAAGAGTGCAACTGAACATAAGGCGGGTCCACGCGCCCTCCCTCCGCTGAAGGTGGTGCGCGGAGCGGGCGTGGAGCTGCAGGCATTCGGCGATGAGCCCGCCGCCAAAGCCGCGAACGTCCGACTGAAGGATGTGGTGACCTCAGCCGACGGTGCGCCAGTGGCTGCCGGCTACATGGCGCTTGACCGCGGAGGCTTCGCCTGGACACTGAACTACGATGAGATCGATATTGTGCTGGAGGGGGAACTGGTAATCAGGCGCGGCGCGGAGGAAGTGAGCGGCGGCCCGGGGGACGTGATCTACATCCCCCAAGGCTCAAGCATCGAGTTCACCACGCCGTCACACGTGCGCTTTGTGTACGTCACCTACCCTGCGGACTGGCAATAAGAAATAATGGGTCAGGTTAGAGTGCGTTGATTTTCGCGACCAACTGCCTTAAATCCTCCAGCATTTCCCCCTTTGAACCTCACTACATCGTATGCTTCTAGTGATTTGGTGTAATACCACTGCTGATCCATTTTGCTCCTGGTCGTGAACCTCTGCCAGACTTCATCACCGACCTGCCGGTGATCCGCCAGGATGGCGCGCGCGTTATCCACTTTGTCTGCTACGGTGACACGCAACAGCCCAGGATCGGTTTCACGGATGTGGTCGATATAGGCCTGTTTCCGTAGTTTCCATTCTGGTTTCGGACCCCCCATATAATCCGGTGGAGTGTCCGTTGAAATCTCAATGATTCGTAAGACCCTCTCTCCGAATCGCTCAAGGATTTCTTCGCGTGTTTTGCCGTCGTTCGGTTTATCCTCCAACGCGTCGTGGAGGAGGGCAGCTACCGCTTCATCTTCATCATCAGATTCGTGCTGTACCATGGCGCAGACGGAAAGCAGGTGAGCCATAACGGGAGCCCTGCTGGATTTCCGCGCGTCGCGACCGTGGAGTCTGAATGCCAGTTCAAGCGCGGCGTAAAGCCGGTCAGAAATCGTGTTTTCTGTTTCAGTCATTCTATACCTCCTGATAGATTAAGCATCTTTATTCGCTGATAACGTTAATAGGCGCAGTGCCGCCAGGATGGAGAATACCGCCCACGGGACGAGTGATGCCAGCGCGAATATCATGCCGATCGTTCCGGCGGTGGAGGGGATCGACATCAACAACCCTGAAGCCAGCGCAAAGGACGCGGTCACTTTGTTGAACACTGGTGTGCGCAGCATCACCACCGCTAAGATCAGCAGCATGATTCCGTTGAGCACGTAGTACACGTCGAAGGAAGTACCCTTGTAGGTTTCCAGCATCACCTGACCGGCTGTCAGGTATTGCAGGCGCTGGGCATCCGAGGCGGTGGCGTACTGGCTAGAAAGGGAGAGCATTTCAAATGCGGTGTTCGAGGCGTAATACGCGGCTATGCCCACCAGCCCGAGCACCAGTGCAATCAACGATGCTGAAAAGCTGACCTTGCGCAGCGCGGCGAACAGGCTAAGATAGAACAGGATCAGCAGCGCGTTGTTGACCAGGTACAGCAGGTCGAGGCTGAGCAATCCCAGCAGCTTGTTTTGCTGGAATAGGCTGAAGAATTCCTCGACCGTTTCGGGCGGCGGCCAGATCACGTAGATGAGGATCTGCGCGATCATCACTGCCAGCATGGCCAGGGCGGCAAAAGCGCCGGTTCGTATGATTCCATTCCAATGGGACTGCGATTCTTCATGCATAATAATTGAACCCTTTCGATTGAAATTTTCAGGATTGGAAAATTATAGGCATTTTTACGCCTAAGTAAAGGTGGATGGATTAGGACTTTGCAGATTTAGTAATACTGTGTGACCTGTTATGGAAGGTTTTCCAATTATTGTGATCCTATACCGGGTGGTCGAATAGGTGTATCCTTGAATTCCGTGTTGGGTAAAACTTATTGAAGAGCGCCAAATAATCTGCCAGTAATTCCGTTGTAGGTTCATGGAACTCTAAGGTAATTCCGTTGCACTTCTCGATCAGGCGGTTAAAGAGGGTTTAGGTCTTGCGGAACCTGCACCTGCCGTTCTTTTCATTGCGACAGTGCTGGCAATCTCCATGGGATCCGGTGAAAGGTTCCCTGATGTGCGCAGGCGCGTTTTCAAGGAAAGCACGATGCCTGTCGATATTGTTCAGGAATAACCTGAGCACCGCGCCACTCTCGCGCTGGTAGATCCGCGCATATACCTGCCTGCTTTTCAAGCCGGTAAATGAGCCTGTATTTCCTCCAGCAATGCCCGCTTCCGATCACATCTCCGTGATCGTAACCGAGATCGCGCATGGCGTTATCGAATTGGAAGACAAAGGATCTGTCTACCGATGGGAGGAAATTCAACCTGGGATCGTTCAAGAATACCATCGTTAAAGCCGCCGAAATTTATTCAATTCCATTTCTTTTCAAATACTTATCAATCATAGCCCATTGGTGAAGAAAAACCGATAAAATTCGGAAGGAAAATCAGTGAGGTCTCCGTAAACCCGGTATCCGTGCTGTTTATAGAATTCCGGTGTTTGAAAACTTAACGTGTCGAGGAAAATGTTCCTTGCTCCGCGTTTTTTTGGCTCCTCCTCGATCGACGTTAGCAATTTATGACCGTAGCCGCGACCGCGATGTTCCTCTGTGATCTATAGTAGGTCAATGTGCAGCCAATTCCAAGACATTCCCTGAGAATGCCGCCCTCGATCACGCCATCCGGGGATGTTATGGCAACACACAAGCGCTGGACCTTTATATCCCCGGCAATATTTTGGTTAATAGTGTCCTGATTGCCGCTAATGATCTTCCAGGCAGCTTCCTCTGGTTTTTCCACGTGCACGACTTAAAATTCTTGATCCATTATTATCTTCCGTTAGTCTACCGACCCTCAGGGGGCTGCCACAGTTCGATGCGGTTGCCCTCGGGGTCTGTCACCCAACCGAACTTGCCGAACTCAGACTCATCCACCCGGTCGTCCACATCACAGCCTTCCTCGCGAAGAAGGTTAAGTATGGCATGCAGGTCTTCCACGCGGTAATTGATCATGAACGGTGCGGAGCTGGGCGAAAAGTACTCGCTGGACACTGGAAAGATCGACCACACGGTTGATCCGGACTCGCCCCATGTAAAAACCGTACCGCCCCACTCCTGCACGTCAATGCCCAGGTGCGAGTGGTACCACTCGCGTAAATCCTCGGGTTCGCGGGCTTTGAAGAAGATACCGCCAATACCGGTCACACGTTGCATACAGGCTCCTTGAAAATGGAAAAGTGAGATTATTATAGTGCAACTGCGGACTGCGGAAGGCGATATTGAAGGTGAGAGGTGAAGAAAACTCCCGGGTGTCGGTATAAACAGCAAAACCCCCGTGTAAGGGTGCGGTTCTTAAGCCGGGTGGATTGTAGGATCAGGGAGTTTCACCCAAACGGGTGAACGTATGATAACAGCAGGGAGAGCCTTCGTTTCCCTGGTAATGTTCACTGATGAACCCGCTTTGGGTGAGGATAATCACGTCATGTCGTTCTTCGTCGACGCGGGTTTCAACCTCCTGTCCACTCGAGGAATCCACCAGGATGTAGTACCCCATGTAAGATCTTTTAAAAATGTTGTCGTTTATCTTCATAAATTCTTGCGAGGTGCCGTCGGGTAGGTTGTAAAACAAGCTGTCACCCTGGATATCCAGCGCCAGTGACATGTTGCCGTTCACCTGGCAGGTGCAGCCGTTATTCGCCGCGCTGACCGTGTACTCAACCTGGTCGCCAGACGGGGTTGCTACGGTCGAAGGGTCTGATGAGGATGCGCCGACTGAGGAACCGGGTTCTTCTGGGATATCAACCCGGTTCACTGGAATACCACCAGAGGTTATCGGTTCGAAACCCGGGGCTGATGCAGTCTCCGTCATTTCGTAAATGTGGTCAACGTCAGGGTCGCTACCGATCACCAAACCCTCATACCCGATAGAGCAGGCGAGTGTGAATACTATAATGGAAACAAGGATTGGGAGGAATGATTTTTTCATTGGTTATCCTCGGTCGTGTGAGAGATTGATGTTGAAAGATTGTAAGAGATTATATAACGCGGGAGCGAAAATTGAAAATCAATGTTAGTAAGGGCAAAGAACTGTTGGATCGCAAGTTAAGAGACTACTTATCAATCAATAAATCTATACACCTCCATCCCTAGTGATGTAAACTTGTCGCGCCTGGCGAGAATGGTTTCGTAATTGCGCCTGGTGAACTGCAGCGTCTTATCCTGATCCGGGTGCTTCTTGCCTAACAAGGCGCAGACCTGCGTTAGTGTTTCACTATTGAAGATCAATACAGTTTCCAATTGCAAATTTACGAAGACCACCAGCGCGTACTCATGGACGCCTTCAGGAAACCTGAGCGGATGCTCATTGATCCATTTGCCGGCTGGGTTGCTCAAATATTTCACCTGCACCTTATTCCCATTCAGTCTGGTTAAGTCATAGTCCTTTTGAACGCGCGAATTGGCGAGCGTTGCATTCAGCAGCGCAGCGACCAGCATCTCGCTAAACTCAGAGAGCGGGTCGCGGCATGAGGTCGGAAGCTCGAGCTGCTCCAGGAACAATCTCCGAGCTTCTGAGTAAGTTTGGAAGTTGGTGAGTAGAAAGGTGATAATACTGGTGGATTGGAGTGAGGACTGGGAATCTTGCATAATTTTTTCTCTTTGAATAATATAATCTGATCTTATACTAATAAGCAGGTGTATAAATAAATGTCCAGCCCTAAATCTACCTTATTCTAAGCCCGATAAATCATAGGCAATATCACCTTCCCAAACTGAAAAGTAACCCCTGTTTCCTACACCCCAGCGCAGAAAGTCACGTTCCATCAGGATTAAATTCTACATAGACCGCGCCATCAATCTCGACATGACTGGTACAATTAACCGGCAAGTAAAATTTACTGGTAGGAGGTTTTTACTGTGAAGAAGTCTCAACGTTTGCTCATTTTCGCCGTTATCGCGCTGTTGGTGGTCACTGCCGGTGTGTACCTGCTCAGCCAGAACGGCAATAGCGCTGAAGCCGCGTTCCTTGAGCAGCACGGTCTGGACGGGCTCTCGGTCGAAGAGATCGTCTACAAACTTGACAGCACCACCGCTGACCCCGAAGGGCTGAGCGCCAGCATCACCAGCGACCAACTGATCCTCAACGACGGCACGCATGAGGTCAAACTGGCGCTACCCGCCGACAAGTTCTACCTCTCCTTCGCGCCCTACATCACCAACACCCACCCCTGTGCCACGCACAGCCTGATCTCGTGCCGGGGTGAGTTAGCCGGTGAAGAGCTGCAGGCGATCATCACCGATACTGCTGGCAATGAGATCGTCAACGACACATTCACCACCATGGAAAATGGTTTCGTGGGTGTGTGGCTGCCCCGCGATATCACCGCAACGGTCACTGTGCTCTACAACGGCTTATCCGCCCAGGCTTCAGTTGATACCAGCAAAGGCAGCAACACCTGTCTCACCACGTTGCAGCTCAACTAGGTAATCACGTTCGATGCAACGTAGAACGCCCTCAATATGGAGGGCGTTTTCTTTTGTGAGTATTATATGAGCCAAAGCGTGCCAGTTTCGAGCGGTCCGGTATGATGGAATTAATTTGACTAAATTAGTCCATAATGTTAGACTGAGAATTGTAGAATAGAAAGGGAGAAGGATAGGAGGAAAAAATGATCACAAGAGATTCATCCGCCCAATGGGAAGGCAGCCTGGTTGACGGCAAGGGCACCATGCGCCTTGGCTCCGGCGCGTATGAAGGCGCTTACACCCGCGCCTCCCGCTTTGAGCACGCGAGCGGCACCAATCCTGAAGAACTGATCGGCGCGGCGCATGCGGGATGTTTTTCAATGGCGCTAGCCGGCATCCTTTCAAAGGCAGGCTTTCCGCCGACGCAGATCAACACCACCGCCCGAGTTCACCTGGGCGACGGACCGCGCATCACATTAATCGAGCTTTCCACCACGGGCATCGTCCCTGGCATAGACGAACGCACTTTCATTGAATGCGCGGAACAGGCCAAGAAGGGCTGCCCGGTATCACAGGCGCTGGCATCGGTGGAGATCAGGTTAACTGCCGAGTTAGTCCAGCAGGAAAGCTGATTCTGCCGAGGTGTGAACGATTAATTGGTTTTACGCTTCAGCTCTGGGTCAACCCAGCGTATACCGACCGATTGGTGATTTGGTAGCGTATGGAGTTGGGGACAAGCTCTTTATAACGTAGGGGTTCTGAGTAATTGACAAACGTCTGGGGGCAGTAGAAGACTCGAGCGGATAGCTGCGGCTCAGGCGGGCGAAAAGAGAAACGGACAGAAAATGACCACCCAAAAGAGCAAGGGAAGAGTAGCAGGTAAGGCTGCTGGAAAATCCACAGCGAAAACCGCGGATAAGGCTGCAAGTAAGGCAGACGGCAAAACCGTGGGCAAGAAAGAGATCATCAATGACTTTCGGTTAGCTTATCAATCTCGCCAGGCTGCCATCATTGGCAGGCGCGAGGTGCTGACCGGCAAGGCGAAATTCGGCATCTTTGGCGACGGCAAAGAGCTCGCCCAGATCGCCATTGCGCGCGCCTTCCAAAAAGGCGATTGGCGTTCAGGTTATTATCGCGACCAGACCTGGATGCTGGCTGCCGGGATGTTGACACTTGAGCAGTTCTTTGCCCAGCTGTACGCCACCCCCGACCCAAAACTTGATCCGAATTCCGGTGGCAGGAACATGAACAACCATTTCGCTTCGCGGCTGATCGATGAGGAGGGGAACTGGCTCAGCCAGGTGGAAAGGTACAACACTTCCTCGGATATCGCTTCCACTGCGGCGCAGATGCCGCGCGCAGTCGGATTGGCGTACGCCTCGGTGCTCTATCGCAAACTGGACGAGCTCAAGAAGTACCCTCAGTTTTCCAACAACGGCAATGAGGTCACCTGGGTCACCATCGGCAACGCTTCGACCGCCGAAGGGTTATTCTGGGAGGCGGTGAACGCAATTGGAGTGCTGCATGCCCCGGCGGTGATCACAGTCTATGATGATGGCTATGGCATTTCGGTGCCCAATCAGTTCCAAATGGTGAAGGAAAATATTTATGCCATTCTAAAGGGCTTTCAGCGCGTGCCCTGTCCGGCGGAAGAGTGCGACAGCGGTTACGATCTGTATTCAGCCAACGCCTGGAATTACGAAGAGCTGGTGGAAACTTACCGCCAGGCTGGTGAAATCGCCCGCAAGCACCATATCCCCGCGCTGGTGCATGTCACTGAAGCCACCCAACCGCTGGGGCATTCCACCTCGGGTTCTCATGAGCGCTACAAATCCCCTGAGCGTCTCGCCTGGGAAGCTGATTTCGACTGCGTGAAACGCTTCCGCGATTGGATCTCCAGTCAGGGCATCGCGAGCGAGGCTGAGATCGACCAATGGCAGGAGGAGGACAAGCAGATCGTTGAAGCCGCGCGCAAGTCCGCTTGGGAGGCTTTCCAGGGACCGATCCGCGAGGTTCGCGACCAGGCGGTGACCCTGCTCAACGCGCTCACCGATTCCTCTAGCCAGTCGGACGTAATCGAAACGTACCGTGACAAGCTGGCCGACCAGCAGGATGTGTTGCGCTCGGATGTGGCTGCGACGCTGCACGCCAGCCTGGTGGCAACCCGCGCAGAACCCTCCGAAGCCCGCCAGCAGGTTGAGGTATTCGCCCGTGACCTGCGGCAGGACAGGCTGCAGTACTACGACTCGTTCCTGCTGTCCACTTCCAAAGAATCGCCTTTCAAGGTTCCGGTCGTACCGGCTGTATTCAGCGAGCAGTCCAAGACTGTGATGGGCTTCGAAATTCTCAACGCCGCCTTCGATGCTGCCCTGGCCAGGGAACCGCGCCTGGTCGCTTTTGGCGAGGATGTGGGGCAGCTGGGGGACGTGAACCAGGGCTTCCACGGGATGCAGGCAAAATACGGCGACCTGCGCGTCACGGATACGGGTATCCGCGAAGCCACGATCCTCGGGCAGGCCATTGGCATGGCGCTGCGCGGCTTGCGCCCAATCTGCGAGATGCAGTACCTCGATTACCTGATTTACGCGCTGCAAATTATGTCTGACGACCTCGCCAGTCTGCGCTGGCGCAGCGCCGGGGGACAGAAAGCCCCGGTCATCATCCGTACCAGGGGTCACCGGCTGGAGGGCATCTGGCACTCTGGCTCGCACATGGCAGGGATCATCAATATGGTGCGCGGGATGCATGTGCTGGTGCCGCGCAACATGACCCAGGCGGCGGGTTTCTACAATACGCTGCTGCAATCCGACGACCCCGCACTGGTAATCGAGGTGCTCAACGGTTACCGCCAGAAGGAGCGCATGCCCGATAATATTGGCACCTTCACCGTGCCCCTGGGCGTGCCTGAAGTTGTGCGGCCCGGCAAGGATGTGACCATCGTCACCTATGGCGCGCTGGTACGCATTGCACTGGAGGCAGCGGGGAAATTGGCGGAAGCGGGGGTTGACAGCGAGGTGATCGATGTGCAATCACTGCTGCCATTCGATATCAATGGCATGATCGTTGAGTCTCTCAAGAAGACCTCGCGCGTGCTCTTCCTGGATGAGGATATGCCCGGTGGAGCATCGGCGTACATGATGCGGCAAGTGCTCGAGGTGCAAAACGGCTATCAATGGCTCGATTCTCCCCCGCGCACGCTGGCGGGTGAAAACCACCGCCCGGCTTACGGAACGGATGGCAATTATTACTCCAAGCCCAATGCTGAATCCATTTTTGATAGCGTATATGAGCTGATGCGTGAAAACGCACCGGCTCGTTTCCCGGCCATTTATTAAGGAGGAGTTATGGCTACTCGATTGATCGCACCAAGTATGGGTGAAGGTATTGAGGAACTAACCGTTGTGGGTTGGTTAAAAAAAGAAGGCGACGCCGTGAAGGAAATGGAGATGGTGGTTGAGGTGGAAACGGATAAAGTGACCACCGAAATCCCCAGCCCGGTGAGCGGCATACTGTTGAAGATCATGGCGCAGGTGGATGAGACCGTGAAGGTCGGATCCCCCATGGCGTGGATCGGCGAACCTGGCGAGGAGATCCCAGCCGGCGGAGTAAAAGCAAAGGAAGCCCCGCCCACGCAGGAGGCCACGCCCGCCAAAGACAAGCCGCCGGCAGCGCCTGGAAATGAACCGGTTGCTCCGGCTGCACCGGCCGCGATACCAGCCGCGCAGTACACCGGGCATGTGTCACCATTGGTCAGGCAGATGGCGGAAAAAAACCAGGTGGACCTCAACCAGGTGCAGGGGACGGGTCAGGATGGGCGCATCACCAAGGATGATATGCTGAATTATCTAGACGCGGAGAAAACCGCCCCCGCTCCGGCAGCTCCGGCACCGGCAGCGCCCATGGAAAGCAGGCCTGCGGGACAAGAACTACCTGCCGGCAGCCTCATCCCGCACACCTCGGTGCGCAGGCAGATCGCCCAACGCATGGTGAGCTCAAAGCAGACCTCACCGCATGTGCTGACGGTGATGGAAGCTGACCTCAGCAGGGTGGTGGCGCACCGCTCTGCGAACAAAGCTTCATTTGCTAACCAGGGCGCTAACCTTACGCTGACCGCGTACTTCTGCGCGGCGATCGTAAGCGCGTTGAAGGCTAACCCCCTGGTGAATTCCTCCTGGACGGAGGAGGGCATTCAAACTTACAACGTGGTCAACCTCGGCGTGGCTACTGCGCTGGGCAAGGACGGTCTCATTGTCCCTGTGATAAAAGACGCTGGCTCGCTTTCGCTGCTGGGATTGGCCAAGAGTATCAACGACCTGGCGGGTCGGGCCCGCGCCAAGAAGCTGCGTCCGGAAGAGGTGAGGGGCGGCACGTTCACGCTGACCAACCATGGTTCCGCTGGCTCGCTTTTCGCCTCCCCGATCATTTTCCAGCCGCAAGCCGGTATTCTGGGCACAGGGGTGATGCAGAAGCGGGCGGTGGTCATCACCGATGGGTCGGGCAATGATGCCATCGCCATCCGCCCGATGGTCTACCTGTCGTTCGTGTTCGACCATCGCATCCTGGATGGAGAGAGCGCGGATAATTTCCTGTCTGTGGTGAAAAAAGCGCTTGAGAACTGGGGTCAATCCTCGGAACAGGCGTAAAAGATTGATGAGGTCATTATGAACGAATACGATGTGGTCATCATTGGCGCCGGACCGGGCGGTTACGTGGCAGCGATCCGCGCTTCACAATTGGGATTGAAGACAGCGATCATCGACCGGGAGTGGTTGGGCGGCGTGTGTTTAAACGTCGGCTGCATCCCTTCGAAAGCGCTGCTCAAGAACGCGGAGGTGGCACACCTGCTGCGCGAACGGGGTAAGGAGTTCGGCTTTTCGATCGAAAACCTGCAGCTGGATTACAGCGCGGCGGTTAAACGCAGCCGCCAGGTTTCTGACCGCCTGACCCGCGGCGTGGGGTTCCTGATGAAGAAGCACCAGGTGCAGGTGGTGATGGGCTCCGCCAGGTTGACGGCAAAAGATGAGGTGCTCGTCAAAGGCAGCGACGGCAAGGAGCAGACGCTGAAGGCAAAGCACATCATCATTGCCACCGGCAGCCGGGTCGCCTCGCTGCCCGGGGTAGATATTGACGGGGAGAAGGTGCTCTCGTACCGCGAAGCCATCCTGCAGGAGAAACTGCCCAGGTCGGTGGTGATCATCGGCGCAGGCGCTATCGGGCTGGAGTTCGCCACCATCTGGCGCGCTTACGGCAGCGAGGTGACGCTGGTGGAAATGCTGCCGCGCATCGCCCCGCTGGAAGATGAAGAAGTGAGCGGCGAGTTGCAGCGGGCTTTCACCAAGCGCGGCATCGTGTGCCTGCCCGCGACAAAGGTGCAAAAGATCACGACCACCAAAAGCGGGGTGAAGGTCACGGTGACATCCGAAGCGGGTGAGCAGACGCTGGAGGCGGAACAGGCGCTGATGGCGATCGGGTTCAAGCCCAACAGCGCGGACCTCGGGCTCGAGGAGTTGGGTGTCGCGCTGACCGAGCGCAAGCACATCCAGGTGGATGACCGCATGGCTGCCAGCGTGCCGGGCGTGTGGGCGATCGGCGACGTGACCGGCAAGTCACAGCTGGCGCATACTGCCATGGCGCAGGGCATCCTGTGCGCCGAAGCCATCGCTGGCAAACCGGTGCATCCCATCGACTATGTGATGATCCCGCGCGCCACCTACTCTCACCCGCAGGTCGCTTCGTTCGGCTACACCGAAGCCCAGGCGCGTGAGAAAGGCATGGCGGTGAGGGTGGGCAAGTTCCCGTACCAGGCGAACGGTAAAGCGCTCGGGCAGGGGGAGACCGCCGGATTCGTGAAGGTGGTCGTGGATGAAGAATACGGTGAGATCCTTGGCGCGCACATGATCGGCGCTGAGGTTTCAGAATTGCTCCCGGAGCTCACGCTGGCGCAGAAGAATGAACTGACCGTGCAGGAAGTGATCCACAACATCCACGCGCATCCGACATTGAGTGAGGCGGTGATGGAGGCGGCGGAGAACGCCGTGGGGATGGCGATCCATATTTAGTTGACAACAAAAAGCGCCCCCCATCTCTGGAAGGCGGTGTTTATGTCTACCTTAAAACAGGCAGGTTTAGAACCTGTCCCTACGATGTCATCACGGGTCTGAACTTAAACCCGTACATCCGACTCGGTCCGCGGAGGGGAGGTAAAGGTTGTGGTTTCGCAACTATTTTAACCGATGATGGGTGAGCTAATTATTGAATGCCAGTTTTTCCTCACCATTTCTTAAATTGGTTCTTGATAAAGCAATACATTTGTATTACAATTATTCTGTCTTAATTAAGGAGCCAAAATGCCCAGGAAAAACTCACCCACCAAACCAGTACGTTCTTTTCGACTAAGTTATGAGTGTGTTCGCCAATTGAAAGATTTAGCCGGCAATATGGGGCGCAGTGAAGGTGATGTCGTCGAGGTTTCTATTGATCGGATGTATCGGGAAGAGCTTAGATTTGGAAATTTGATGATCGGTGAAGGTCAAAAGCCTGAAGATAACTATAAGGTAGAAAAGGCGGAGGAATAGAAATGATTGCGGGGTTCATTCACCTGGTTTGGAAGGTCATTTGGAATGTAGTCGTTGTTCTGGTCTGTGCTGGTCTGATTTTTATTGGTTACAAAGCCAATCAACCCATGAACATAGTCGGCGCGCCGAAAGGAATGACTTATGTTGAGTTCATCCAGGACCGGCTTGAAGCAGCAAAAACCGTCGAACCCTCCCGATGTGGTTGGGGAATGATGCTTTCTCTGGCTGCGCTTGGACCGATTTATAGCGTGGTTTATACCGAAGTGGCGATTCACCCAGGAGGATTTCTTGATTAAGTGACTGCACCTGACCCTGATATTCCCTCTGTGGTAGCCGGCGCGGAGTGGTATGAAGTCCCTGGTATCTGGTGGCATGTGGTGGACCGGTTATCCTGGACGATGTTGGGGAAACAAAGCTCGTTTGGTTGCCAGTTCCGGTCAGTAGCAAATAATGATTAATACCCCTTGTAATTTGAGCTTGTATATATGATAATAGACATAAAACGTCTATTATCCTATATGAAATCAGAAAACCTTTCCTCACTTGAATCATTTCCATACTTTACCATTGAAGCAGTAAAACAGCTTCTTGGCGATGAATCCGTTGCAACCGGCACGATTCAAACCGCGCTGTATCGCTGGATGAAAGCCGGACAAATCATTCAGTTGAAGAAAGGCGTTTATATGACGCGCCGCTTTTTCGAACAGCATCGCGCGGACGCTGATTTTGCTCCCATGGTCAGCGCAATTTTGATCCCCCAGTCCTATCTATCGCTGGAATATATTTTACAGCGCAGCGCCATTTTCACCGAAATGACGTACCCGGTTACGGCGATTACGCTCAAGCAGACCCGTGTATTCGAAAACAAACTGGGGACTTTTACTTACCGCAATATTAAAGAGGAACTCTATCAGGGGTTTACATTCACTGAATACCAGGGCATTCCAATCGCCCAGGCAACGGCGGCAAAGGCACTTTTTGATTTTCTCTATTTACGCCCTTGGAAGAGCAGTCGACGGTTGGCTGGCTATAACCTGGCAGAAGATCTGCGTCTTAACCTGGATGACTTTTCAGAAAGTGACCGGGTTGAATTTGAAACCTTCGTGAAGATCAGCAACAGTAAAAAGATGGAGCAGATATTTAAAAACCTGAGGATAACCGTATGGCGACATTAATCCAGTTGATGCAAAACATCCTGTCACAAAAAGACCCTTTGCTGCCCAATGAAACCAAGCGGGTGATCCTCAAGGAATTTTTACAGGCGTATACCCTCGATTTTCTCTACAATCACCCGGTCTACCGCAAGCTCAATTTTTATGGCGGCACCTGTCTGCATGTGATCTACGGCCTGAACCGGCTTTCGGAAGATATTGACCTGGATAACAGCAATGGAATTGATTTGAGCAATCTCGAAAACGACCTGCTGACATTCTTCCGTTCCAACATCGGGTATGCCGATGTGACCGCCAAAACCCAGATTGGGGAGTGGGGCGTCCGGCGCACTACCTTGAAGCTCCCGATTCTCTATGCTTTGGGATTGACCTCGCATGTCAACGAACCAATGCATCTAAAAGTGGAGGTCAGCCAGCACAGGCAAATCGCTGTCGTGCGCCAGACACCGGTACTGCTTTTTGGCCGGAGTTTTGTGGCTGCGCATTTTACACTGGAAACGATGATGGCCGGGAAGATGCTGGCGTGCCTGGAGCGCAATTTTCAGAAAGGCGAAGGGGCTGCGATCAAAGGCCGCGATTTTTATGATTTGCTGTGGTTCATGCAGCAAAAGATCAGACCACTGGAGGACAAGCTGGCCAAAGACGGTCGCCAGTCCTATACGGTTCAATCCGCAATGGAATTGCTGGGCGAAAAGATTGCTGAAATGAAGCTCTCTGACCTGGCAGAGGATTTGCTACCTTTATTCGAACAGCGCTCATTCATCGAAGCCTGGCTGGAAGGGTTCAAAGAGAATTTTATGGAATATGAGAAGAATTATCGATAACAAGAATGCCCGGTCTGTTGTCTGTATGTACAAAACTGCGGAAAGATGATTTACCACTAAGATATTTTCGGTTGATAAATAGAAAAAGGCCACGATCCACTTCCATGCTATTCAGACTTGGGCAATATCCTACTCTGATAAGCCGGCTTTTCCCAAGTTTTCAACGAGAAGTTCAAGATCACCATCGAGCAGACCAAAACTCATCGTGATCGGGTTGATGAAATTTTCAGCCATAAAAAAATTACCGAAATATTTTCTTTATTTTTCATAAACAAAACCTTTCATCAATCAATTTTACAGGTCAAAAGATTGAATAAATTCATCCAGGAAACCTTTAGCTAATCCTCGCTTCAGCTCTTCGTGATATGGTTGATTTCGATAGTTCCTGAAGCACTCCGTGCAACTTGTTTCAGGACCGCAGCAATCATGGGTTACTCTTTCCCTGGCGGACAGTATTGTATCTGGTAGGTAATTTAAAACGCGCTTCACATGACCAGCTCCACCTGGCACATCATCATAAAGGATTAAAGAGGGAATATTACTTCCCTGGTTATAGTAAAGAGTTCCGTCCAAATCTTCGCGCCGAATACCCAATGTTTCGCTGGCACCTTCCAATATTGCATTTAAAACAGATCGCCAGGTATTTTCATCAGCTTGATTAGCAAGCATTCCTTCAAACCGAAGTTCCAATATATCCGTCATAAATTTGTGGCCTAACGCATATGTTTCCAGAACGCCATTACATTGCCGGCTTGTAATGGGATTCGTATGGGGAGCTGGTTTACTCTGCTTCACTCTCTCCCAAGGTGGAGGAACAGATTCGGCTGCACCACAGGAGGGGCAAACCCGAAAGGCTTCCTTTGACTTACCTTCATTGATAACGATCAACCATCCATACCTGGAATATCTCTGACTAATCTTGATTTTCGGAGCTTGTAAGTTTTCGACCTGTCGAAGGTCGTTTGTTGGCAAATCCTCTTTTCCAGGAATTCGATATTCCGCAAAATATACTTTCGATCCATAGATGCGAGTTGGTCGACTTTCACCAGATGCCCGCGGTTCTTGATTTTTCACAACAAAACCGAACTCCGGTTCAATAATTTCCTTCAAAGTCCGTTTTGACTTGGCACCCTTTAGATTTTCGCCACATCTAGGGCAAGTATCAATTTCATTTCCCAAAGTAGTAAAAAATACCATTGCACTTTGAGCAAATCGAATAGGAATATACGGGCCACTGCTTTGAAGGTGGTTTGTGAAGCCCACCACTTACCCACACTCGTTTTGCTGCAACAATCTCAGCACCTGGAGCGAATTCAGTGATTGCAATGCGTAAATCGCGTTGTAGTTCAATCTGTTTTGCCTCAGGAATATGTAGATGATTTGTTCGCAGTTCAACCACATCCGTAGGTTAACCGTACTTGGGTAAGATATTGTGAGAACCGAGGTACCCCAACAAATCTCTGTTGCTGATAGTTTCTTCCATTTGGCGCAATCGATCTACTTGAGCAAATTTAAAACGAGAATCACTGTTCAGCGTCTCTTGGATCGCTTTTTCAATATCTTCCAGATCACCATTTATTTCAGCTTCAGCACGATCCATCACTGGATCTTCTTGAGTTGGGTCGGTATCACCATTTATATTTGTAAGGTTATTGACCCATCCCCAATTATCTATATCGAAAATTCCAATCACGCTTTCAGGTAATAAGCGACTCAAAGCTTCTTGAATATCATTTGGATGAGTTTGAATATATTCTCTCAATAAGGCAGTGCCTTTTTTTTCCCCGCATTTCCACGGAACCGCGCTGCATGATGCCTACCGCTCGTATTTCCAGTACGATGATGTGCACCATGCTTTGTGCAATGCCAATCACCTGCGCGAATTGACCATTATTTTCGAGCAGTATCAGCAAAACTGGGCAAGTGAGGTGATTGACCTGTTATTGGAGATCAAAGCCGCGGTGGAAGCGACCCAACCGCAACAGGATCACTTGTCTCTTGACCAAATCGCTGACTTCGAAGCCCGCTATGATGCCATTCTTGCAGCAGGCTTCGCGGCCAATCCGCTTCCGCTTCCCGCTGACCTGCCGCCCAAGAAACGGGGTAAGCCCAAACAGCATCCGGCCAAAAACCTGCTTGACCACTTGCAGTTGCGCAAGCGCGAAACACTGGCTTTTATGTACGATTTTAAGGTGTCGTTTGACTCTGATCAGGCCGAAGGTGACCTGCGTATGGTCAAACTGAAGCAAAAAGTGTCGGGGTGTTTTCGCTCCCAAGAGGGTGCCAAGACCTTTTGCCAGATCCGCAGTTACATCTCAACCGCCCGGAAAAACGGTCAACGCGTTTTTGACGTGCTGCAATTGGCTTTGTCTGGTTCGCCCTATGCCCCTCCTTTTCTTCAGGCTCGGCTCACACCTAATGCCTGAGCAGTTACAAAATGACTTTGATTGCCAATCAGCATGAATGTACAATAAAACTATGTCTGAATCCTTTGATATTGAACGAAAAATTTCTGAAATCGAAGCAGAATTAGCGAATCTGGATTATCACCGTGACCTGTTACTGGATGAACTGACACAATTCCGCCGGCAGCTCCTTCAAAAAGATTCCCCAGCACAACTATTGCTGAACATTCAGGGAATTACAGTCAATAACCAATCCTCTCAAGAAGAAAAGATACGGTTGTTCCGTTCTTTATTCAAAGGGCGGGAGGACGTGTTCCCACGCAGGTTCGAAAATTCCAAAACCAGAAAGTCAGGCTACGCCCCCGTCTGTCGCAATGAATGGCAAGCAGGTATCTGCCAAAAGCCTAAGATTGCCTGCCAGGAATGCAATTTTCGCGCGTTTACTCAAGTTAGCGATGAGATCATCCGTAATCATCTCAAAGGAAATGACCCCAATGACCGTTCAGGCAGAGACTTTACGATGGGGGTTTATCCTTTGTTGGCAGACGAATCATGCTGGTTTCTGGCAGCTGATTTCGACAAATCCACCTGGACTGAAGACGCCAAAACCTTTCTGGAGACGTGTGTCAGTTATCAAGTTCCTGCCGTCTTAGAACGATCACGATCCGGAAACGGTGGGCATGTATGGATATTTTTTGAAACACCAGTTCCTGCAGTATTAGCACGAAAACTCGGATCATTACTGTTAACAAGTACGATGAACAGACGACCGGAAATCGGAATGGATTCATACGACCGGCTTTTCCCCAGCCAGGATACCTTGCCAAAAGGTGGATTCGGTAATCTGATTGCCCTGCCATTGCAGAAAAAACCACGTGAACAAAATAACTGCGTCTTTTTGGATAACGATCTAAATCCCTATCCCGACCAGTGGGCTTTTTTGTCATCGATTCAGAAGATGGCTTATCAAGATCTCGAAAGAATTGTGAAAAATGTGCAAGACGAAGGTGATATCACTGGTGTCCGGGCGGTAGTTTTGGATGAAACCGACAACGAACCCTGGAAACTGACCCCATCACGGAAATATAAGGAACCCCCAATAACTGGTCCTTTGCCAGATCAACTCAACCTGGTCATCAGCAACCAGATTTACATCGAAAAAGAAGGTCTGCCCGCGCCCTTGCGAAATCGCCTCATCCGGTTGGCCGCCTTTCAAAACCCGAAATTTTACAAAGCACAAGCCATGCGTCTATCTACATTTGGGAAACCCAGGATTATCAGCTGTTGTGAAGAATATCCGAAACACCTTGCCTTACCCAGAGGGTGCCAGGAAGAACTGTTACAGGTATTGGGTGAGCTAAAAATCAAAACAAAGATGATTGACGAACGTGCGACTGGTG
The DNA here is from genome assembly GCA_038562455.1 of Anaerolineaceae bacterium. Lineage (GTDB taxonomy): Bacteria > Chloroflexota > Anaerolineae > Anaerolineales > Anaerolineaceae > UBA6107. Next base: position 33,489 of record JBCFBD010000020.1, read on the forward strand.
ATCCTCTTTTTTTAAACTTCCAGGGAACGCTTCGTCCTGAGCAACAGCTTGCCGCAGATCAACTGATTAAGCATGATATTGGCGTTCTTTCTGCTTCTACTGCTTTCGGCAAAACGGTCATTGGTGCATGGTTAATTGCTCAAAGGAAAGTGAACACCCTGGTGATTGTTCATCGAAGACAGCTGATGGACCAATGGGTAGAAAGCCTCCAATCTTTTTTGGGACTGGGGAAAAAGGAAATCGGACAGATCGGGGGTGGAAAACATAAAATCACCGGAACGGTAGATGTAGCGATGATACAGAGCCTGATCAACAAGGGCACAGTCAATGATCTGGTTGGAAATTATGGCCACATCATTGTTGATGAAGGCCACCACATATCCGCAGCCAGTTTTGAGCAGGTGATTCGCCAAGCAAAAGCCAGGTTCATTACCGGTTTATCCGCAACCGTCACCCGGCAGGATGGTCACCACCCGATCATTTTTATGCAATGTGGACCCGTCCGATACCGGGTGGATGATCGCCAACAAGCCGCCGCACGCTCATTTACCCACAAGGTAATTGTCCGTAGAACCAATTTTGTTTTGCCAAGTCGAGCGGACAATACTCCAGAACCAGGCATTCAAGAAGTGTACGCAATGCTCGCAGCGGATTTATTTCGAAATCAAATGATTGTTGACGATGTTGTTGAAGCCGTTTACATTGGCCGTTCGCCTGTATTGTTGACAGAGCGGAGAGAACACCTCACATATTTTGCAGATACCCTGGCTGATAAAGTGAAAAATATCATCGTGTTATCCGGCGGGATGGGTCGCAAACAACGAATTTTATTGATGGATCAATTAAAAAATATTCCAGAGGATGAAGAACGTTTGATCATTGCTACAGGCCGCTATCTGGGGGAAGGGTTTGATGATGCTCGCCTTGACACTTTATTTTTGGCATTGCCAATTGCTTGGCGCGGAACCGTAGCACAGTATGCAGGTCGACTTCACCGCAATTATGACCGAAAAAGTGAGGTGATCATCTATGATTATGTCGATGACCAGGTGCCAGTATTGGCTGGTATGTTTGGAAAGAGGAAAAAGGGGTATAAGGCTATCGGCTATGAAGTGTAAATTAGTCAAAAATTTGAGGATATTCTAGAAATTTGTAATTGACATGACGTGTGTAGAAAAATTTGGTAGGCTTTACAAACACTTTTCAACCTTAACAATTTTAAATTTGATCGTTACAGCTGATCGTTACAGCTTGCAATCGCCTATAAATTATGATATAGTATTTCCAATTCAGAGAGAACCGACAACCTTCTCTCATGCTAACTAAATCGCTCCTCGTTTGGAGTGATTTTTTCCTATCTATATTGATATTTTTCGGGGTATTTGGTTTTTGCACGTTATCTCTTAATGAGGAAGTAAATATGCCAGTTTCATTCTTGACATCTGAAGGTTATCAGAAGCTGCAGGAGGAGCTCGAATACCTGCGCACCACCAGGCGCGAAGAAGTCGCACAGCGGTTGCATGAAGCCATTGAAGGCGGTGAGCTGCTGGATAACGCCGAGTTGGAAGCCGCGAAGAACGAGCAAGCCTTCCTCGAAGGCAGTATCAAGGAACTCGAGGTCCTGCTGGCTACCGCGCGCGTGGTGGATGATTCTGAGGTCGACCGCGAGGTCATCCAGATCGGCAACGCCGTGACCATCAAAGAAGAAGGTTCAACGGATGAGGAAGTGTACGAAATCGTCGGTGCGGCTGAAGCCGATCCGGCTGAAGGTAAGATCTCCAATGAATCCCCCATGGGAAGGGCTTTGCTGGGTAAGCGCGTGGGTGACCTGGTACAGGTCGATGCACCTGCCGGCGCTTATGTCGTCAAGGTGCTCAAGGTAGACCTGTAAAGCTCCCGGGGGTCACGCCGACAACCAACAAGGCTGATCCAATCTCTGAAAAAAACAGAGGCCTGCCCCCCGCAACAACCGGGCAGGCTTATTGATTAAAAGGATGTGACGCATGGAATTCACCGAACTCGAGAGGATCCGTTTTGAAAAAGCGCAGCAGATGCGCGCCGAAGGGGTGGAACCCTACCCCACCCGCACCGAGGTCAACTCGACCACGGCTGATGCCATCCGCCAGTTCGAAGCCGCAGAAGCAGCCGGCAGCCAGGAAACCCTGAACGCCGTGTTGGGCGGCAGGCTGCGCGCCATCCGCCTGATGGGCAAGCTGGCCTTCGCGCACATCGAAGACGGCAGCGGACGCATCCAGCTCTTCATGCGCGTTAATGAGCTGGGTGAGTCAGAGTTGCAGCGCTTCAAGGACCAGTTTGACATCGGCGACTTCATCCAGGCGGGCGGCGAGGTCATCCGCACCCGCACCGGTGAGATCAGCCTGCTGGTGCGCGAGTTCAAGATGCTTGCCAAAGCCATCACCCCGCTGCCTGCCGCCAAAGACGAGGTGGTGGATGGGCAGGTGGTGCGCCACGCCACCCTCGCCGACCCCGAAACCCGCTACCGCCAGCGTTACGCTGACCTGGCGGTCAACGAAGAGGTGCGCAAGATCTTCCGCACACGCGCCAAAGTAGTCAGCGCGATCCGTGAATTTCTAGATGAGAAGGGCTTTCTCGAGGTTGAAACACCCATCCTGCAGCCCATCTATGGCGGCGCGGCAGCCAAACCCTTCGTCACCTTCCACAACCAGCTCAAGCAGCAGCTTTACCTGCGTATTTCTTTCGAGCTTTACCTCAAGCGCCTCACCGTGGGCGGTTTCGACCGCGTCTACGAGATCGGACGCGACTTCCGTAACGAGGGCGTGTCATTCAAACACAACCCCGAGTTCACCCAGCTCGAGTTCTACTGGGCGTACGCCGATTACCTGCAGGTGATGGAGTTGACCGAGCAGATGGTGGTGTACGTGCTGGATAAGGTCATCGGTACGCGCAAGGTGGTGTATGACGGCAAGGAGCTCGACTTCTCCCCGCCCTGGCAGCGGGTGAACCTGCGCCAGAGCCTGATCGACCGGGCGGAAATTGACATTGACGAGCACCCCACCGCCGAATCGCTGGAAGCTGCCATGCAAGCCATGGGCATGAAGTTCAAGCCCGGCGAGGCGCGCGGCAAGCTGATCGGGCAACTGCTCGAGGAGTACGTCGAGCCGAGGCTCATCCAACCGACATTCATGTACGATTACCCGCGCGACATCTCCCCGCTCGCCAAGAACCGACCTGGCGACCCCAACACCGTGGAGCGCTTTGAAGGGTTCATCAACGGCATGGAGATTTGCAACGCCTTCACCGAGCTGAACGACCCGCTGGAGCAGGAGAAGCGCTTTTTGGAAATGGGGCGCGAGTACGCCGCCGATGACGAGGAGCGCCACCCGATGGATGAGGATTACCTGCGCGCCATGTCGTACGGTATGCCGCCGCAGGGCGGGTTCGGCATGGGCATCGACCGCCTGGTGATGGTGCTCACCGGGCAGAAGAACATCCGCGAGGTGCTGCTCTTCCCGCACCTGCGTGAGCGTGAGGACTGATACGACCTGCCAAAACACAATGGGGCTGCCTAAAAAGTAGGCAAGAACACAGGAAACAATAAAAAAAGAAACTGGCGGGTTATGCAGCCGCCAGTTTTGCTATAT
>JBCFBD010000122.1:0-3622 GCA_038562455.1 Anaerolineaceae bacterium
AGGAAGGTGAGGCTGATGGCAATGGTGAAGGCAGTGAACGATGACCACACTGTCACCAAGCCTGCGCCGACGATGAAAATCGCTACACCCAGCAGCATGCCGGTTTTACGCCCGCGCCTGCCCGCCACCGGGGTGAGGAACAGGCTGAACGCGCCGCTGATGGAGCGCACAGTCATCGCCAGCGAGATGGTGACCAGGTCGACGCCCAATCCGCTGGCGAATGTGTTAAGAAAGGGATAAATCATGCGGGTATTGATGTTGATGATCATGCGCACCAGGGCGAAAAGCATCACCTGGAAGCGCATTGGCAGGCGCGCCTTGGGTTCAACGCTGGTTTCGAGCGCGGGAGTATCGAGGGTCATGCGCTCCCCTTCGGCAGCCGGATGCGCGTGAGCGCGGCGAGCGCGAGGAGATCCAACCCGGCGCATACCACGGCGTTGACCATGAAGCCGCCCCGGAACAGCACCGGCGTCACCAGGTCACCCAAGGCGCGCCCCAGCGACAGCGCAGCGATGAAGAGTGAGATCATGGTGGCGCGAGTGGCGGGAGTGATCTCAGTGATGAGAGGAAGAATGCTGACAATGGCAACCTCAAAGGTGAGGTAAAAGAAGAATAACCAGATGAATGCGCCGAGCGTTGAGCTGCCCAGCCAGGGCAGGCTGATGACCCACAGCGCGTTCAATACCAGGCTCAGCCCAATGGTGCGTTCCTTGCCCAGTCGGTCTGCCAGCAGCGCAGCCAACCCCTCACCGCCCAGTTCGGAAAATCCGATTACCATCGAGGCTGCGCCCAGTGCCGCCACCTGTAATCCGAAAGATTGCTGCATCCACACTCCGAAAACCACGCTCACCACCTCGTTGCCCATGATGAATAGCGTGCCGGTGAGAATGCCGAAAAGCGCTGGCGGGTAGACCAGTACCTTACGGATATCCGCGAAAACAGTCAGCGGTTGTGAATCGGCTGGCGTGTCTGCGGGGACGAACTTGAGCAGCAGCACGATCATCAACACCGCTGCGAGGCTCAACGCGATGTAGGGGCTGTTCCACGCAGCCCACTCCATCAATAGCCCTGCGAGAGGCACCAGCAGGATGAATGACAGCGCCCACGAAAGCTCGGTGACCGCCAGCACTGCCCCGCGTTTATCGTACGGGGTATGGTCGCCCAGGTATGCCTGCATGGCGGGTAGAAAGATATTGTTGCCCAGGTTGCCCAGCATGATGGCGAGAAAAAAGGTCAGGTAGCTGGGGAAACCGCTCACCGCCAGCATGCCCGCCAGGAAGATGCTAAGTCCGATCAGCATACCCACCTTGCGTCCGCGGCGGTCGGCGATGGGTGCGATGAAAGGACCGAGCGCGCTGGTGGCCATTGAGGCAGCCAATGCCAGCGAGATCATCGCCACATCCTTATTCAGATTGACGGCGAAAATGGCGAGAAATGGGTACACCATGCGGATGGGCGTGTTGAGTGTGAGCCGCATGGTGGTAAAAAGCGCAAGACGTTGATTCAGTGTGCGGGTTGAAAGCATGTACTAATTATCCTGCGAAAAACAAAAACCTCCCTGAAAAGCCGGGAGGAATTGAAAAACAATTAAGAACTATTCCATCGTGCGCAAAGGTCTTTCCGGCAGGCTGTGAACACGCACAATCAGGTTGTCATAAGACGCCACCCGGCCTGTCTTAATCAGCCAATCAAGTTCCCGATTAGTGATGTGATGGCTGACTTCCTCTTCGCGAATAGACAGGAAATCGCCGTTGACAATATCCTGATACACCCCGTCTCCCCAATCAATAACGACCATGCCGTCATTCAATACAATGACCCATTGGCGGTTCAGTGGCGTGCCACTTGCAGTCATGATCCACGCTCCTTTGGTTTTACCGAATACCTGTTTTTATTACTTTTTCTGGTATTTGTCAAACGTTGTGCTGCGTAGTTTTGCCACCAAATCATCCTGGGCTTCCTGCCAAATATCATGCAGCGGGCAAAGCTCGGCGTTGTCGCATTTACCCGGCGAAACCGTGCAATCATTCAGCGCAATCGGACCGTCGATCGCCTCAACAACCTCAAGCAGCGAGATTTCTTTGGCTGGCCTGGCGAGCATCACGCCGCCGCGCGCCCCGCGCGAGGTGTCGATCAATTTAGCGATGGATAATTGCGAAATGATCTTGGCCAGGAAGGAAGGGGGAATCTTCTGCTCCTCGGCGATCTTTTTGGTCGCGGCGCGTTCCTCTGGGCTAAGTCGGGCAAGGAAAACCATCGCCCGTAATGCGTAGTCAGCCTGTCTGGTAATCTGCATACATTCCACCTCTCTTGCTAATTATGGTCAAAATAGTCCTCTTACTTGATAATTGTACTACGTAATTGGGAAGGCAAAAAGTGACAATCATTATTGATTTCATGTGAACGAGCTCGGCGCAAGGCATATCGATGCTTAAAGGTATAATTCGCTCATGAGCAAATATAAATTCCACTATCCGATCGAGGTGCGCCTGGCGGACCTGGATGCCTTCTGGCATGTCAACAACACGAAGTTTTTGGTCTACATGGAACACGCTCGCAGCCAATATCTGCAGGAGATGGGGGTGTTTGACAGGGAGAACCTGTGGCACCTGCCACTCATTGTGGGGGATGTACACTGCCGCTACCACAATCCCATCCTGCTGGGGGACAAGGTGATCGTCTCGCTGGGCGTGACGCGCATCAGCAACAAGACCGTGACCGTAGAATACGAACTCACCGGAGAGGGCGGTGCACCGCTCTACGCCACAGGTGAATCTATCCTTGTGGCTTACGACTACAACACAAAGAAGTCTGTGCCGCTACCGGATGAACTACGGCGCAAATTCTCTGAACGCGAAGGGAAGGAATTCTAACCATGACACTGCCCCCCGTTGATGAATCGCTGCTACTGCGCTTCCTGGTCGACCTGTTGAAAACACCCAGCCCTACTGGGTTCAGCGAAGATGCCATCGCGCTTACCGAGCGTGTTTTTCGCGCCATACCGGGGGTGAAAACCGCCCGCACGCGCAAAGGCGCGCTGCTGGTGACGCTGGAAGGTGCGCAGGCTGGCTCTACGCGCGCGCTGGCGGCCCACGTAGATACGCTGGGGGCGATGGTGAAGAGCATCAAACCCTCAGGACGGCTGGCGCTCACGCGCATCGGCGGGTACTCCTGGAACACCGTGGAAGGCGAAGGCTGCACTGTGTTTACCCGCGAGGGCAGGCGCGTGAGGGGGTCAATCCTGGTCACCGCAGCCTCAAGCCACGTGCACGGTGAGAAGACCACGAAGATTGATCGCAGCGATGAGACGATGGAGGTGCGCCTGGATGCGAAAGCAGTCAACGCCGCTGAGACCCGCGCGCTGGGCATTGAGGTGGGAGACTTCATTGCCATCGATCCGCGCGTGGAGCTGGTCAACGGCTTTGTGCGCTCGCGCCACCTGGATGACAAAGCCGGCGTAGCCTGCCTGGTGGAGGCGGTGCGCGCCCTGCGTGCAGCCGGGCTGAAACCTGCCCAAACCACGCATTTCTTCATCAGCAATTTTGAGGAAGTGGGTCACGGTGCGTCTAACGGCTTGCCAGAGGATATTACTGAGCTGGTAGTGGTGGATATGGCCGCCATC
>JBCFBD010000021.1:0-10829 GCA_038562455.1 Anaerolineaceae bacterium
CGCGGACGTAATGCGATTGCACTGCGGCGGGCGACGCCGGGTCGAGGATATCCGCAACAGCGGGGATAGGCCAGGGCGCAACCGGCATGGTCACCTGGGTGCGCACAATCGGCGTGGTCGCGGGCGAAACATCAGCCGAGCGGGGCTGCACGGCTGCGCGTGATTGCGAAGAGGGTGCGGCGGCTCTGGCAGAGCGCTCCGCGTGACCGGTGGCAGGCTCGTCCACCAGGTCAAGGGGGGTGAACCCGCCGGGCAGGTCAGGCTGCTTTTCCTTCTTGGGGTGATAGGTCTTTGCCGGACCAAAATCGAACACCGGCTGGCGGGCAGAAGGCATGGATGGCGCGTCAGTCTTTTTGAAGCGCGCGAGCAAGGCGCTGATGCGGCGGGCAACCTCGGGCAGGGGCAGGTTGATGATGAAGAGGATCGCCACCAGCGACCAGGCGGTGAGGAACACCGCTTCACCCGCCCGACCGAGGGCGTTATCCAGCATGCGGTCGAAGAAAGCGCCGATGTAACCGCCGCCGAGTTCCTTTTTGGCGGAAGCGAATCCACCACCCTCAAAGAAATGGAACCAGCTCAGGACGTTGAAGAAGAGCAGCACGAAACCCGATATGCGCCAGGTGGAAATGCGCGGCAACCGTTCGTATTTACGGAAGAGGAGCGTGAGCCCGCCGACGATCATGGCAAGCGGCAGGATGACCCCGCCCCAGCCGGCGATGCGCCCAGAGGTCTGCGACAGCCAGCCCGTGATCGGACCGGTATCGCGTGCGAACAACGCCACCACGCCCAGCACTCCCAACAGCACGATCACGCCGCCGATGAAGTTCAAGCGCTGGTCAATGGAGAGCGTGGAACGCGAATATGCCTGCTTCCGGCGCGAGTTGGGGCGGGAGCTTTTGGGCGTGCGGACGTATGATTTGCGCGATGATGACTTTTTCGCCATAGTTCAGATACCTGTTATGGATTGTGTTGCAGGTTCCATACCATTGTAACACCGTAGGGATCGCGGCTATTGGGATGAAGGGTAAATTGACCGAGGGAAACTACGAAATGGTCTTGCGCGCTTTACCGAGCAGGCGGCGGGTGGAGTCAAACGCCAGCGGGGGCAGGTCATCTAGCGAGAACCAGCCTACCTGGTCGGCATCGTCCGCGGCTTGCAGGGTGCCGCTGATCACATGCGCCTGGTAGACGAGGAAGATATCCGACCCGCGGATGTGTTCACGACCGGTCAATACATCGAACAAGCCGTGCAATTCAGCGGTCAAGCCGGTCTCTTCACGGCACTCGCGCAGGGCTGCGGCTGCGGGATCCTCAAAAGCGTTGACGAAACCCGCCGGGATGCTCCAAAAACCGAGGTAGGGGTCGAGTGTGCGGCGCACGAGCAGGACCTCATGTCCGCGCATGATCAACACACCCGCCGCGACCTTGGGGTCCTCGTAATGCACCCACCCGCATGCCGGACAAGCAGGGCGTTTTTCTCCCATGACCAATTTTTCTTCGAGGGGTGAAGCGCAGCGCGGGCAGAAATAAAAACCGTCGTGGTTGTGCAACTAACGCCTGCGCAGGAAAATCGCGGCGGCGCCAGCAAGCGCAGCGACGATGCCGGAGAGGATCATCACCAGGTTCGTGGGGAAGGGTTGGCTTGCTCCGCGCGCGTCAAGACCAGTCTCGACCGGGGAGATGATCCCGCCCTGGATTTCTTCTTCAGGCAGGCCGAGGATTATGGTGGAAAGGTCGCTGCCATTAGCTGATTTCGCGGTAAATTCTTCGGCGCCGGGTGCGGTGAGGGCTGCGGCGGGGGGTTCTTCAATTTCAGTCGCGGCTTCGGGCATGGGTGTAGGTTCAGCGGGCAATTCTTCAGGTGTGGCAGGTTCGCTGCTGACCTCCGTCGCGGAAAGGTCCCAGCCGGGACCGCCAGCGCCGCCGCCGCCGCCGCCATATCCGCCGGCGTAGGTGTCACTGCCACCGCCGCCCATGCCAAATTGAGGATTCCAGAGGATGATACCTGGGGGAATATCTTCAGCAGCATCCTGCATGGCGAGCGATTCAGCCGCCATGGGGGCGGGAGCTTCGGTGGCGGCGTTGCGCGTTCCGCCCAACAGGTAGGTTGAGGCAAACAGCACCACCAGTGTCACGGCGGCTGCGATGGACACAAAACTCAGTGCCGGCTGCAGCCAGAACACTCTGCGCGGGGCGTGTGCGTAATCAGCGGAAAGGGTGAAATTGCGCGGCGCGCGTTTTTGCGGCAGCGCTTGTAGCAGCCTGCGGGTGTAAGTCAAATCTTGTAAGAGTTGATTAAGCTTCGCATCAGATTGTAATCGCGCTTTCACTGCACTATTCTCAGCTGGTGAAAGTTGTGAGTCAATATAGGCCGAGATCAAATCAATATCTCTGTCCAGATACCGTTCATTCATCAGTAATCTCCACCATCAAGACGAAATTGAGGGGGAAGAAGTTCCTGAAACTGTTGCAGGCACTCGCGCAATTTTAGCCGGGCACGCGCGAGCCGGCTTTTTACGGTTCCAAGAGGAACTTTGACGGACTGCGAAACCTCTTCATATTCCATGCCCTGAACATCCACCAGCACCACTACGGAGCGGAATTCGAGCGGCAGGTTCTCAAGACAGTGCTGCAGGGCGTGCTCGAGTTCCGCGGTATCGAAAGCAACTTCAGGCTGCGGGTCATCGGAGCGCAGCCACTCAGCAGATTCCATTTCCTCGCCGTCCTCGCGGTTGACGGGCTCCAGCGAGACGGTAGGACGGCGCTTCTGACGGCGCAGCTCATCGTAGCAACCATTGGTGACCATGCGCATCACCCAGGCTTTGAACGAGCCGCCGCGATAGGCGCGCAGATTCTTGTAAGCGGAGATGAAAGCGTTTTGCACCGCGTCGGCGGCGAGGTCCTCATCGGCGAGCATGCGATACGCGACATTGAAAGCCAGGTCCTGGTAAGCAAGCACAAGACGATTGAAAGCGTCTAAATCCCCGCGCAACGCATCTGAAACTAAGGCTTGTTCATCCATACGGAAATGATTGTAACTCAAATCATGCGCAGATTTTACATGCAATTTCGGAATTTTTTCAACCTCCCTGCTTCAACCTCCCTGCTTGACAGTCAGAACAGGCAAGGTATAATCACAGCAACCAGACCAGCCCGGGGAAAAACGCGTGGCAACCCTTGCAGAGAGCCGCTGATCCGGTGCAAAGCGGCATGGGAACCAGGCATCCTCCAACCCGACGCCCAGCTTGGGCAGGTCGTCTCCGCAGGGGTCGTCAGACCGTAAGGAGGCCGGTAGCACCGTTATCGCACAAAGAGGCTCTGAACAAGAGTGAATGCAGGTGGCACCACGAGCGCGCCCCTCGTCCTGCAAATGGATGGGGGCGTTACATATTAAGAGAGGTGCAAGATGTTAGACCTGAATTTGATCCGTGAACAACCTGAAGTGGTACGCAAAGCGCTCGCAGACCGCCAGATGGAGAGCGGCGTCGTGGACACTATCCTTTCATTGGACGGCGAGCGGCGCGCACTGCTGGTCAAGGTGGAAAGCCTCAAGGCACAGCGCAACACGGTCTCCAAAGAGATCAGCCAGACCAGGGACAATGCGCTGAAGCAGGAGAAGATCGGGGCGATGCGCGTCGTAGGCGAGGAGATCGCCGCGCTAGATGTATCCACCCGCCAGGTCGAAGAACAATTGCAGGCGCTACTTGCCAGCATCCCCAATCTCCCGGACCCTGCGACACCGATCGGCAAGGATGAGAGCGAGAATGTAGTGCTGCGCACCCACGGCGAAATCCCCGAGTTCGATTTCACCCCCCTGCCGCACTGGGACCTGGGTACAAAACTTGGGATCATTGATTTTGACCGCGGCGTGAAGTTGACTGGATCTCGGTTTTATGTGCTTAATGGCGCCGGTGCACGGCTGCAGAGGGCATTGATCGCCTGGATGCTCGCCCTGCACAACCGCCAGGGCTACGAGGAGCGTTACACTCCGTTCATGGTAAAAGCAGAGACGCTGTATTCCGCCGGCCAGTTACCTAAATTCGTAGACAATCTCTATCACGATATTGAAGAAGACCTGTGGATGGTGCCGACCGCCGAAGTGCCGTTGACCGGCATGTACCGCGACGAGGTGCTGGAAGATGCCAGCCTGCCGCAGCGCTTCACCGCCTACACCCCATGCTTCCGGCGCGAAAAGATGAGTGCCGGGAGAGATGTGCGCGGCATCAAGCGCGGGCACCAATTCGACAAAGTGGAAATGTATATCTACTGCCGCCCGGAAGATTCGGCGCGCGAGTTGGAAAAGATGCTGGCAGACGCCGAGGAAACCTGCAGATTACTGGGGCTGCCATACCGGGTGAAACAACTTTGCACCGGCGACCTAGGGTTTAACTCCGTCATCACTTACGACGTGGAGGTGTGGGCGGCGGGATGCGACGAGTGGTTGGAAGTCTCTTCAGTCTCTAATGTGGGAGATTTTCAAGCCAGGCGCGCTAATATCAAGTACAAGCCGGCAGACGGCAGCCGCAACCGCCTGGTGCACACACTGAACGGCTCAGGACTGGGCATGCCGCGCACGTTGATCGCGGTACTGGAGAACAACCAGCAGGCTGACGGCTCGATCCGCGTACCGGAAGTGCTACGCCCGTGGATGGGCGACATTGAGGTCATTCGATAGCATGGAAAATATCGCCAATTCCACATGGTTCGTACCGGTGCTTTCAGTGGTTATGGGGCTCGGATTGGTGGGGCTGTTATTTTATATCATCCCCGGGCTGACCATCATTTGGCTGGCAGTGCTGGTTTACGGCATCGTGGTTGGTTTTAATGTGTGGTCTGGAATTGTGTTCGGCATCATCACACTGTTGATGATCGGCGGCAGCTTGATCGACAATCTATTCATGGGCGCGCAAGCCAAAAAGACTGGCGCAAGCTGGCCTTCCATCATTGTGGCGCTTGTCGCGGGTATCGCTGGCACTTTCATCCTGCCTCCCTTCGGCGGACTGGCGTTCGCGGCAGTAGGCATCCTGGTGTTCGAATGGATCCGCAAACATGATCTAAAGGAAGGCGCAAGGTCTGCCGGAGGGATACTCAAAGGATGCGGGCTGGCGGTGGTTACCCGGTTCGGTATCGGCGCGCTGATGATTGGATTATGGGCGGTGTGGGTAGCCTGGCTTTAGGTTAAGACTTCATAAATTGTAGCCGTTGACCCAATTGGTCATCGGTTTTTTTATATTAGGGGGTTGGTTCGGACAAAGTTGGGGGAAATTGATCGATTTTCTTCACAACTTCTTCACATCCGACCAGTAAACTCATGGCAATAAATGTATTTATGGAGATGGGTATGAAAAAAAACTTCTTTTCTCAACTTTGGACAAGGATCGTGCTGGGATTGCTGTTAGTGGGAATCGTGGGCGGCACGATATATTTCCTTCAACGGGGAAATCAGACACGTGAAACTGAGACACCGACTGTGCAAACGGCAAAGGTTAGAAAAGGTGACATGGTGGTCAGCGCAAACGGCACCGGCAGCGTGTACCCGGCGGCACAGGTGGACCTGGGATTCAAGAGCAGCGGCGTGATCGCAGAAGTGTTCGTGACGCCCAACCAGCCGGTGGTCGAAGGGGATGTACTGGCAGTGCTCGAGAATGCCGCCCAGACCGCTGAATTCGCTGAAGCGGAGGCGAACCTCAACAACCTGTTCTCGCCCGCCGGCATCGCCGCCTACCAGATCGAAGTGGTGAACGCTGAAATCGACTACACCGACGCCCTCAGTCAATCGTACAGCTTGAACCGATCGATCGGGTCGACGGATTCGATCGCCATTTTGCAGGCAGCCCACGTGAACGCCCAGGAAAAGGTCGCGCTGGCAGAGGAAAAATTGCTGCTTTTTAGCGGTTACCCGGATGACGACGCGGACAGGATCAGGGCTGCGGCTGCGCTGGCTGAAGCAAGGCAGGACCTTTCAGCCGCGAGTGCCAACCTGAATTATTACAAGAGCATGCCGGATGAACTGACCGCAGCCTCAATCAGGGCGAACGTGGAGATCACAAAAGCCCGGCTGGAGGATGCGCGAGTTGCGCTGGAGATCCTGCAAAGCGGTGACCAAGCAAGGCTGATCGAATCGCTGAGCGCCGCGGATGATTCCCTGCTGGCGAGATTGAAAAAAGTGTACCTGGATTACGAAAACGCCCGCATCGATTTGGAGAACACACGCATGACCGCTCCATTCGACGGCGTGGTGGTCAATACCAGCATGGTGCCCGGCCAGGTGGCCGGCGGCAGCAACCTGCTCACGCTCGCCGCGCTCGACACCCTGCAAGTGAAATTCTACATGGATGAAACTGACCTCGCAGGTCTGAAAGCGGGCAACCGGGTAGTGTACACCTTCAACGCGTATCCCGAATCAATGGTTGCTGGAGAAGTGAAATTGATCGAGAGCGTGCTGCAGAATTTTGACGGAGCACCCGCGGCGGTGGTATGGGCATCCATCACGGGTGAAACCTCCTTTGAAATCCTGGCCGGCATGACCGTGGACGTTGAAGTGATCGCCGGTGAAATCGAGGATGGCCTGATCATCCCGATCCAAGCGCTGCGCGAACTCACACCGGGAAATTACGCGGTGTTCGTGGTCAAAGCGGATGGCACGCTGGAGCTCACACCGGTGAGCGTAGGCTTGCGTGATTTTGCCAATGCCGAGATCACCGCAGGATTGAACGCGGGTGACGTTGTGAGCACCGGCACGATCGAGACAAACGATGGAAACTAAAGCTCAACAAAAATACCCGGTCATCCAGGTGCAGGGGATCACCAAGGTCTACGGTGAAGATGAAGCCCAAGTGCACGCTCTGGCAGGTGTGGACGTGAACGTGGAGCAGGGCGAGTTCGTGGCAATCATGGGACCTTCAGGTTCGGGAAAGTCAACTTTGATGAACATTCTCGGCTGCCTCGACCGACCCACCAGCGGCACGTACCGTTTGGATGGGGAGGATGTGAGCCAAATGAGCAAGGATGAGTTGGCGCGCATTCGCAACCAGAAACTGGGGTTCATCTTCCAGTCATTCAATCTGCTGCCGCGCCTGTCGGCTAAAGCGAACGTCATGCTGCCGATGCTCTACAACCTGCATGAAGATGTTTCCACCACAGAGGCAGAGACGCGTGCATTGGGCGCGCTTGAGTCGGTGGGACTCAAGGACAGGGTCAACCACCGCCCCAATCAGTTATCGGGCGGGCAGCAGCAACGCGTGGCGATCGCGCGCGCATTGGTCAACAACCCCGCGGTTATTTTTGCTGATGAGCCGACCGGCAACCTGGATTCAAAATCCAGCGTGGAGATCATCGACCTGCTGCATCAACTGCACGCTGACGGTGCGACCATCGTGATGGTGACGCATGAACCAAGGATCGCTCAGCAGGCTGAACGCGTGATCTGTGTGACGGACGGACTGGTGTTGGATGGCGGCAACGGCAAGAAAACTCCCTGCATGGAAATGAGGGGGCAGTCATGAAACTCTCAAAGGTATTCAGAACAGCCTGGGAAGGTTTAATGCTGAACAAGGTGCGCTCCTTTCTCACCACCCTGGGTGTGATCATTGGTGTGGCATCCGTGATCATCATGCTCGCGGTGAGCGCTGGTGCCGAGGCAGCGATTGCCGACCAGATCAACGCGCTGGGCGCCAACCTGATCATCATCTCGCCAGCCCGCGGCACCCCGGGCGCAGCCCGAACGCTGCTGCTGGAAGACGCCCTCGCCATTGAAGAGAGCGTGGTCGGGATCGCCGGAATTTCGGCTGAACAATCTCCTCCGGCGCAGAACGTGAAGGCGAATAACCAGACCCTGGAGGAGATCTCTGTGATCGGCACCACGGCGGATTTCCCGCAGGTGAGGGATTACGAGGTCGGATCGGGCAGGTACTTCACCGCGGATGAGGACGATCGGAAAGCCAAGGTGGCTGTGCTGGGTACGGGCATCGCGGCTGACCTCTTCGGAGAGCAAGACCCGATCGGACAGAGCATCACCGTGGGGACGACCAAGTTGACGATCATCGGCGTGATGGAATCCAAGGGGATGGTCTCGGATGTGGACTATGATGGACGCATCTACCTGCCGGTCAACCTCGTGTTCCAGAAATACATGAACACCAGCAACCTTCGCGGCGACCGCGTGCGCACGATCTACGTGAAAGCGGAAAGCCAGGAAGAGATCGACAGCGTGATCTACCAGATCACGGTGCTCTTAGCCGCCCGGCATGACGTGGACGCCTCGAGTCCGGATTTTTCGGTGCAGACGCAGCAGGACATCATCAGCGCGCAGGAAGCCACCACAGAAGCTTTCCGCGATCTGCTGGCATGGGTGGCGGCGGTTTCCCTGGTGGTGGGGGGTATCGGGATCATGAACATCATGCTGGTAAGCGTCACGGAACGCACGCGTGAGATCGGGTTGAGGCAAGCCCTTGGCGCGCGCCCGAATGACGTGCTGATGCAGTTCCTATTCGAGGCGGTCTTTCTGAGTCTGGCTGGCGGGCTGGCTGGCGTGGTAGTCGGGATCGGCGGCTCTTACCTGTTCGGCATGCTCGGCGATATGCCCATGCAGATCGTGCCGGCATCAATCCCGCTGGCGTTTAGCGCTGCGGCAGCGGTCGGTATCTTTTTCGGCTATTACCCCGCCACGCGCGCTGCGCGGTTGGACCCAATCGTCGCGTTGCGACATGAATAAAATAATTAGAGGTAAAAATGAAAACCATTAGAATCACCGTAATTTCCCTGATCTTGATGCTGGCTTTGGCTGCCTGCGGCAGCGCGCCGGTGGAAAAAAACCCCACGGTTGCGCCGGTGGAACCGACCGCTGCGAACGTTGCGGGCACACCCCAGGTGGAAAAGACCCCTGCACCGCAATCCGCGACGAGCAGCGGTTTGGACCTGAGCTATGAAAATGCGCTTTCGACACGGCTGGCGTTGTCACTGGGGATGTTGAAACTGGAAGAAACTGAACACCCCGTGACGCAGGAACAAGCGCCGATGCTGCTGATGCTGTGGCAGGGTTTGGTCAACCTTTCGAGTTCGGGGAGCAGCGCAGAGGCGGAGGTGAACGCACTGATGGCTCAAATTGAAGCCACATTGTCCGTTGAGCAAATAGACCTGATCAACGAGATGAAACTCACCCAGACCGACACCCAGGCATGGGCGCAGGATAACGGTATCACGCTCGGTACGGGAACCAGCAGCGGCACCGGAATGGGACAGGGACAGGGCAGCAGTTTGAGCGCGGAAGAAAAAGCCACCCGCCAGGCGGCCAACAACCCGACGGGAGACAGCACAAACCGGGAAAACAGCCTTTCGAACGCGCTGAGCCAAGCGCTGATCGCGTACCTGGAGAGCAAGATCGAGTGAATGGCGGCAACCGGGAAGCAAGTGCGTGGCTGCATATACTGTATATAAACTGAACCTATTCTCTCAGCAATAAACAGGTTTTCTTTTCTAAAAGGGTTTCCGCTCATCGAGCGGGAACCCTTTTGAAAACTCCATCAAATTTGCTACTACGTGAAGATGGGCGATGATTCAGCGGTCGGTCGGTTGTTTTTTTCGCATACCCGCCACAAAGCCGACCAGCAACCCAATCACGATGAGAACCAGGTAAAAGGAAAATCCCCACAACGCCAATACGCGTTTGCTCAGAAATGTGAAAAAGATGAGGGACAAGCCCAGGAAAAGTAAGATGATAGTCGCGCTCAGGCGGCTAGTATGCACCTTACGCGAAAGCAAATAGCCGATAATGACGAGGAGTACGAACATCAACACCCGGAACCACATGGCTGCCTTATTTCTTCTGACGCGCGAGCATCGCCTGGTAGAGCACGATGGAGCCGGCGACAGCGGCGTTGAGGGATTCGATCCTGCCGCGCATGGGCAGGCTAAGCAGGAAATCGCAGGATTGGCGGACAAGCGGGCGCATGCCCTCCCCCTCGTTACCCACTACGATGGCAAGCGCACCAGATAGCGGTATTTCGCCAGGCGAAGACGCCCCGGGCTCGCCTGCCAGGCCGACGACCCAAGCGCCAGCATGTTTCAGCTGCTCGAGCGAACGGGTGATGTTGCCCTGCGCGACCAGCATGTGCTCAGAAGCGCCCGCTGAAGCGGTGACCACCGCGGGTGTGACGGCTGCCGCGCGGTGCTGCGGGACGACCACCCCGTGCACCCCAGCGGCTTCAGCCGTTCGCAGCAGGGTGCCCAGGTTCTGAGGATTCTGGATCAGGTCGAGCACCAGGACGAAAAGGTCCTCACCAGTTGAGGCGGCACGGTCGATGATATCGGCAAGTTCGATGTAAGGGTATGCACTCACTTCCAACGCAACGCCCTGGGGATTTTCGCCCATGCGCTCGAGGCGTTCACGCGAAACCCGCTCAATGGGGAGCTTGCGGCTGACGGCGGAGCGCATGAGATCTGCGATGCGACCTTTCTCCTCCACACCGTTGGCGATGAGCAGCCTGAAAACCTCGCGGCGGTGAGCCGAAAGCACTTCCATCACCGGGTTGCGCCCGGTAATCCATTCCTTCATGATTGGATCACTTCCAATGCCAGGAGGTGCCTTCCCGGCTGTCCTCCAGGATGACGCCCAACTCGACCAGGCGGTCGCGCACTTTGTCGGAAAGCTGCCAGAGTTTGTTGGCGCGCAGGTCTTTACGAATCTCGATCAGCAGGTCGACGAACCCGTCTACCGCATGATCGGAGTTATCAGGTTTCTCAAGCGTCAACCCGAGCACACCCGTCAGCTTGCGAATTGCATCCTGCGCGGCGGAAATCTGTTCAGCAGAAGCGCCATCCGCGCGCGCCTG
>JBCFBD010000021.1:10839-33440 GCA_038562455.1 Anaerolineaceae bacterium
TGGCCCGTACTAGCTCAAATAATGAGGCGCGCGCGCCGGAGGTATTGAAATCATCATCCATGGAACTGATAAAGCCCTGCTCTGCCGCGGTGGGTAGCCCGTTTAAAACTTGTGCGGTCTCAGCGGGGATGCCCGATGCGCCGGGCAGCGCGGGTTTGAGGGCTGAGCGCAGCCGGTCGATGGCACGCTCAGCCTGAGCGAGTATCTCATCGGAGTATGAGAGCGGATTGCGGTAGCCGGAGTTGAGCACCAGCATGCGCAACGTATCCGCGGGGTGGCTGGCGAGGAACTCCTCGATGGTGACCAGATTGCCGATGGACTTTGACATCTTCTCGCCACTGAGCTGCAACATGCCATTATGTATCCAGTAACGCGCAAATTGTTTGCCTGTAAAGCTTTCGCTCTGCGCGATCTCATTCTCATGATGCGGGAAGACCAGGTCGTTGCCGCCGCCGTGGATATCGATCTGCTCGCCCAGGTGGTTGAGGTTCATGGCAGAGCACTCGATGTGCCAGCCGGGGCGTCCTTTACCCCAAGGGCTTTCCCAGGCAGGTTCGCCGGGTTTGGCAGACTTCCAGAGGGCAAAATCCATGGGGTGTTCCTTGCGTACATCCACATCGATGCGATAGCCAGATTGCATTTCATCAATGCGCCGCCCGGAAAGCTTGCCATAACCACTGTCACGGGTAACGCGGAAATATACGTCGCCATCCGCAGGGTAGGCAAAACCCTTTTCAATCAGACCGGAGATCATGGTAATGATCTGATCCATCTCGCGCGTAGCGCGGGGGTTCACCGTGGCAGGCAGTATGTTGAAGGCAGCCAGATGTTCCTCAAATTCGTGGATGTACATCTCGCCCAACGTAAAAGGATCCATGCCTTTTTCATTAGCGCGCAAGATGATCTTATCATCCACATCGGTGAAATTCATCACATGCCTGACCTCGTATCCCTTGAACTCAAAGTAGCGGCGGATGATGTCGAAGACCAACGCGGACATGGCGTGACCGATATGCGCTTTGGCGTAAACGGTGGGTCCACAGACGTACATGCTCACCTTGTCTGGCTTCAAGGTTTTAAATTCCTCAATGGAGCGCGTTAGCGTGTTATAAACTTTCATTTCTCACCTGCTGTAGATTTAATTCATCTCTTCCGGTCGGGCAAAGATCATACGCCCGGCGGCGGTTTGTAATACTTTGGTCACGATTACAGTGATTGAACGATCCATGTAATCGCGGCCATTTTCGACCACGACCATCGTACCGTCATCCATGTAAGCCACACCCTGACCTGATTCGCGCCCTTCCTGGATGACCTGCACAGTCATCATTTCGCCCGGGATCAGCACGGATTTCACCGCGTTGGCGAGTTCGTTGATATTCAGTACCGTCACACCTTGCAGTTCCGCAATGCGGTTGAGGTTGTAATCATTGGTGAGGATGGGACTGCGCATCTGACGCGCCAGTACAACGAGCTTGTCATCCACCTCGCGCACGCCATCCACATCGACATCACTGATGCGCACGGGGATGCCGGGTTCCTTCTGCAGTGCAGAAAGCACCTCCATGCCGCGACGTCCGCGCTGGCGGCGCAGGTTATCAGGAGAATCCGCGATGTACTGCAACTCGTTCAGCACGAAGCGCGGGATGAGCAGCGAGCCAGGCAGAAAACCAGTACGCGAGATATCCGCGATCCGCCCATCGATGATGACGCTGGTATCAAGAAGAATGGTACGTGAATCCGCCCAGCGGGTTCCATCCGCAGCTTCTTTTTCGGGAGCGCGGTTTCCACGAATGCTGTCGATGAAATTAGAGATATCATTCTGACGAAGCCGGAAGATGGAAATACCCAGGTACCCAAAAATCACCGCACCGGCGAATGGTAGGATGCTACCAAAAGGTTCGGGCAGCAAGGACAACGGGAAGGACAACAGTGCCGCTACGATCAAGCCCACCATCAGTCCGATGATCGAGGCTAATAAGCTTTGAGTGGTGGCTTTTGTTACACCATTGCGAATGGCTTTTGCCGGACGCGTGGTGAAGTACGGGGTTAAGATGAGGCCGATTAGCGCACCAAGCAGACCAAAAAGGAAACGATACTGTTCAACGGGCATACTGCCCGGTACAGTTTCCAAATTAACGGTGGTGCCAATACGCTGCCCCCAGATGCCCCCTACGATCGCCATGATGACCATTCCAAATAAACGAAAAATAAATTCTGCTGACATAATAATGACTCCTGAATAATTGCTACATAATGATTTTAATGAACAGAATAAATCCGCACTAATGAATGCATCCATGATAGCATCCTCCCCCCGCTTAGTCAATCATCACAGCATCATCAAATAGTCACGCGATACAAAAATCCAAGCAGGGTGCAAATTTGGATGCAGATTTGTGATGCAGATTTGGATGTAGATTTGGATGTAGGTTTGTTGACAGTGAAATATCGTCATGATAAAATCCTTGCACTGCCCCCATCGTCTAGCGGCCCAGGACGTGGCCCTCTCAAGGCCAAAACAGGGATTCGAATTCCCTTGGGGGCACACATCTTAAATTTTTTCCATTGATTTGCGTTTAATTTTTACGCCCTCTAATCACCACACCTGTACTGCATCAAACTCAGTGTGGGTGCAGTACGAGAGTACAGGTGACCTCCTACTGCGCAGGTCAGGCAACAGTGATCACCAGAGGGGACGCTGTTCACACTCTGCGAGTATCATGAAATTCCCTTGTC
Source organism: Anaerolineaceae bacterium (assembly GCA_038562455.1). Classification (GTDB taxonomy): domain Bacteria; phylum Chloroflexota; class Anaerolineae; order Anaerolineales; family Anaerolineaceae; genus UBA6107. Next base: position 13,579 of record JBCFBD010000021.1, read on the forward strand.
CCTCCGGGATGCTTCGCGATCCGTGCAGGATGCTGCGCGAGTAACACTTTTGACATGACTTACAGGGAATTCGTTCTATTTCCACAATCAATCCAAGTCATTCAATATAAAGGATGGAAATAACTATATTGCGTTCACATCATGCTGGTTGTCAACATCAAACTGTGGTTTTCACATGGCAAAGAGGTGGTTATAATTTTCTTAATGACAAAACGCAGGCATTCCCCGGTCAAGATTGAAGCAACTGAACCTCACCTTTGCACAGTTTCAGCGCGATTAGATATTCTGGCGCATCTACCGTTCTTTGAAGGTCTGGCTGGAACTGACCTGGCAAAGATCAACGAGATGTTCCATCAAAAAGACTATTCGGATGGCGATGTGATCGTGCTTGCCGGCGACCCCGCTGAACACTTGTATGTGATCGCCGAAGGCCGTGTCAAGCTGCTGCATCACTCCCTGGCGGGCAAGCAAATCCTGCTGGATTTGCTCACGCCTGGCGAGTTCTTCGGCGCGTTGGCAGGTTTCGGCGGAGAGGTATATGCAGAGACTGCCCAAGCCATGGCCCCTTCGTGCATCCTGGTCATCGACCGGGAGACGTTCCGTCAGGTCATCAGCTGGCACCCTCAAACAGCGATGAAGGTGATCGATATCATGGCAGCAAGGCTGCAGGCGGCAAACGAGCGGGTTCAACTGCTCAGCACGATGCCGGTTGAAGCCCGCATCGCCGATTTGCTGGTGAAGCTCGCCCGCAAGTTTGGCGAGACAAAGGGCGTGGGGTTACTGCTGCAGGTACCGCTCTCACGTGAAGACCTGGCGGGTATGGCCGGCACAACCCCTGAAAGCGCCAGCCGGGTAATCAGCCAATTTACGAAAGATGGATGGATCCGTTCAGGGCGGGGATGGATTGCTTTGACCGATCTTGACGCCTTGCAGTCAATTGCCGACTCTGAAGGCATGTAACTCGAATAACATGCCAGGAGCATGGAAGTTCTCTACGCTTTTTGTATATTAAGTGCGCTTAATTGATACGCATCATGGATGGGTCAGCGTTGGAAGTGTATAGTGGAGTCATAAGCACAAGAGAAAAGGAGAGAAAAAATGACCACCCTGACCCAACCCCTGAGAGACGAACATAAGGAACTGATTCCACACATCGAAGCTTTGAAGCTCGCGGGCATGGCAATCCATGGAAAACTGGATCAAAATGCGCTCGACCTGATCGATGGATCGTTTGAATTCTTGACCTACCACCTGCTCCCACATGCCCGAGCGGAAGAGGCGGTGCTTTACCCCGCCGTGCAAAAAGCGATGGGTTCACCCCTCGGGACTGCAACCATGAGCCGCGACCACGTCGAGGTCGAGACCCTGACCGATGAATTGGCAGTCTTGCGCACCCAGATCAGCGGACCCGACATCGGTGTGACGCTGGCCAACGAACTGAAACGCGTGCTTTACGGACTGCACACACTGGTGAAAGTCCATTTCGACAAGGAAGAGGAAGTTTACCTGCCACTGCTGGACAAGAGGTTGACGGCTGATGAAGCCGGGGAATTGTTCGAGCAAATGGAAGAAGCTGCCGGTGAAGCAAAAGCTCTGCTCAAGAAGTGAGCAGAAACCCTTCACTGGGTCAAGCAAGAGAGGACCGGAAACAAATCGGTCCTCTTTGAATTTCTACGTTAATCATTCCTTGTGAGGTAGTACAAGTTTGCTGGCGGACCCTGCTGAACTTGATGGCATAGATCGCTGTCTGAACATGCAGAACATGAGTCATCGCAGGATTGGTAGCGGCGGACCAGGTTGAGCTGCACCAAATGATCGAGCATGACCTGCACCATGGCGGGCGTGGTGTTCAACCGGAGAGCTAATTCATCCACCCGGGTGGTGCGACCTGATTTTAGTTCAAACAACAATTGTTCAAGCATTCTACAGTCCGATCATTGAAGCCAGGTTATAGACGACGATTCCGAAAAAGACCGAGATCAACAGCATCAGCCCGCTGCCCAGCAGCACCCAGCGCCAGGAATGCGTCTCTTGGCGGATGGCGGCAACGGTCGCTGCGCACGGGATGAAAAGCACCGAAACGACCAGGAAGGCGAGCGCCGTCGCCGGGGAGTAGACGGAAGCCAACGTTGTGGAGAGCCCGACCTCAGCTGAACTGCCAAATAAAACGCCAAGCGTGGCGATGCTATTTTCCTTGGCAGGGAAACTGGACAACAAGGCGATGATCAAGCGCCAGTCAAATCCCATCCACTTACCTATAGGTTCGATGAAACCTCCCAGACGGGCCAAATAACTTGAATCCAGGTTACCGCCGGGGAGGTAGGAGAATATCCAGATGACGATGGAAATCGCCAGAATGGAAGTTCCGGCTTTCTTGAGGAAGGAAAGCGTGCGCTGCCAAACCAGGATCGATATCGTGCGTGGGTTAGGCGCGTGATACAGAGGGATTTCCATAATGAAGGCGGAACGCTGCCCTTTGAAGATCGTGCGATTCAATAACGCGCCGAGCACGAACAGGAGCATTAGTGAGAGCAGCACGATGCCCCAGGTTACCCAAAAGGCGTTACGCCCGAAGAACGCAGGTGCAATGAACGCGACGACTGCCATGCGGGCTGTGCAAGGAACAAGCGGCGCGATGAGAATCGTGAGCAGCCTGGCAGGCCAGGAATCTATGACCCGGGTGCCAATGACCGCCGGAACGTTGCAGCCGAAACCGAGAAATAATGGAAGGAAGGATTTACCATGCAACCCCATGGCGTGCATGAAGTTGTCCATCACGTAGGCGGCGCGCGCCATGTAACCCACATCTTCGAGCACCGCGAAAGCTGCAAAGAAGATCACCATCACCGGTAGAAAGGTGATGACTGCACCCACGCCGCCGAAGGCGCCATCGACCACAAGCCCGCGCAGCCAGGCTGGTGCTTCGGCAAGCGCTTGAGCCGTATAATCCGCTGCTACTCCGATCACCGCCTGGTTAAGCCACTGTTGGATCGGGGCGCTGATGGTGAACACCAGCCAGAAGACCAGCCCAAGCACACCCGCGAGGATCAGCAAACCAAGCGCAGGGTGGGTCGCCCAGCGGTCCAGGCGTTCTGTAAGCCCGATTTGACCTACTCTCGGACGGGATACCACGGATTGAATTATCCTGCCAATCCACTCATAACGCGCGGATGCCACCGCCAGGAAGGCGTCATCGTGCTGGCGCAGAATGTGCTCTACGGCGATGCGGGTGTTTTCGGGCAGTATTGCAAACATCATGGCCGTGATCTCTGAATCGCCTTCGAGTAGTTTAAGCGCGACCCAATCCTGGGGATATTCGGCTGGCACATGCTCGCGAATCAAGTCTTCGATTGCACTCATCACTGCCAGGTGGTCTTCGCGGATCTTAGGCAACCCGGGGTCAAATTCTGTTTGGTTAGAAATCACCTCTTCGATCACCGTCAATAACTGTTGCACGCCGATCGCACGGGAGGCGATGATGGGAACGACCGGCAGCCCCAGTTGAACTGCGAGAGCTTGCGCGTCCACGGTAATGCCTTCCTGCTCGGCAACATCAAGCATATTCAATGCGACCACCGTGGGGGTTTTCAGAGCCGCAAGTTCAGCTACCAGGTATAAGCTGCGCTCAAGGTTGGCGGCGCTGACCACCGCCAGGGTGAGCGAAGGTTTCTCGCGCAAGATGAATTCCCGAGCGATGACCTCCTCCGGTGAGTTCGCGGTCAGGCTGTACGTTCCCGGCAGATCGACCAGCAGAGTACTGCGGCCGTTCAGTTTGAAATGTCCTTCACGCCTTTCGACCGTCTTACCTGGCCAGTTACCAACATGCTGGTTGAGTCCTGTAAGCAGGTTGAACAGGGTGGACTTGCCCATGTTGGGTTGCCCGGTCAACGCGATGACAGGTGTGCCGCTTTTCAGCACCTTGGCAGGGTTGTACATAACCGGGGAATGACAATCACTCATGCAGTCACCGCTGCACTTCGATCTTTGAGGCTTCACCTCTACCTAACGCCACCCGCGTGCCGCGCACTGAGATGATCAGCGGACCATGCCCATAATTGCGCAGCATGTCCACCTGAACGCCAGGAGTCAGACCGAGCGATGCCAGGCGGCTGGTGACCTGGCGATCACCGTGGATCGCCAGAACAGTGGCTGCTTCACCTGCTGAGATGACTGCAAGGGAGTTCGCTTGATTAATCACAGGTTTTCCATGATGGTCATAACGGCGGCGTTTAAGTCTGAAGGTGAGAGGCATTAGGTACTCCAGGATATTGAAGTTCAACCAACAATTCGATCATTACAACCGATTCAAGCTGAATTAACGGGTTCCGGCTGAGGGCGGGTAAGAGTTTTATTCTGCCGCTTAAGTCCAACAAAGATCAGCGCGAAATAAGCCAGGTACGCCAGTAACTCAGTTAGGGATGGGTTGCCGTTGTAGCCAAAAAGCGACTTGAGAATGCTGCCGAACGTGGAATTTTCGTCCAGCCAGGGGTTGACATTCCAGACGTGTTCAACAACGGACGGGATCCAACCAGCCTCGTTGAACTCATGCACTCCGTGGGCAACCAGCCCGGCGGCGAATAGGATCAGCAGCACGCCTGTCACGCGGAAAAAGCGGCGCAGGTCCAGGCGCAAGGTGGTGGAAAAGAGCAGCCAGCCCAGTACGATCGCCGCGGCGAGCCCCAACAACCCACCGATCAGCGTCTGACCAGCCCTCGCGACGAAGCCGGTAGCTGTCAGAAAGAGCGCAAGCTCTATCCCCTCACGCACGACTGCGAGGAAGGCCAACCCGAAAAGCGCGCGGGGCTGCGAACCAGCAACGGCAGACTTTTGAACCTCGCTCTCTACGTCAGCGCGCAAATAGCGCCCCTGGCGGTTCATCCAGAAGATCATCCAGGTGAGGATGCCGGCAGCGAGGAGCATGGTGAATCCCTCAAAAATTTCCTCCACCAAACCATCGAAAGACATGCCCAGGACGGTCAATAAAACACCTGCCAGCAAGCTGACAATCACCGCACTGATTACACCAGCCCAAACGGCAGGTTTGAGGTCAGGGCGGTTGATCTTGCGCAGCGCACCCAGGACGATGCCGATAACAAGGGCGGCTTCCAATCCTTCACGCAGAGAAAGCAAGAATGCAGCGAACATCAAATACCTCTAAGAAAAATGAATCGTTCAGAAGAAACAGGTTTTCCGAAACTGTCGGGGAAAGCAAGTTGTTCGAGTCTCAAGTCACACAGAATCAAGTTATAATTAGGATATAAATCACATCTATTATTATATACTAATTTTAATCATTAGCATATAATAATTGGGTAGAGTTGCAATGACGAATGTCATGAGTATTGAGACCATCGATACCTCCGTATTAAGCGAAACAATCCAGGATTACCTTTCGTTGATATACGTTATGGAACGCGACGGTGAGCCAGTGGTTGGTTCACACCTGGCAGAGTTATTAGGCGTAAAGCCGCCTACCGTGACTGCCACGCTGAAGCGCATGGTCAGGGACGGTCTGGTCTGCATGGATGATAGCGGCACCCACCTGACGGAACAAGGATGGGCGGCCTCGAAAGTGGTCATGCGCCGGCACATGCTGATGGAATGGATGATGCAAAAGACCCTCCCCTGGTCGAAGCTGCACAGCGAAGCCCATCACCTGGAGCATGCCATCAGCGCGATGGCAGAAAGCGCGTTGATGGAGCAACTGGGCAGACCAAAGACCTGCCCACACGGCAATCCCCTGCCAGGGTGTGAAAGCGCGGTGGCTGACTGGGTGCGGCTGCTTGATCTATCCATGGGCGACTTCGCGATCATCCGCCGCATCCACGAGCTGGCAGAGGAAAATACCGAACTTCTTTCCTACCTTGAAAAGAACCAAATCATGCCAGGCGAAAAAGTGGAAGTGGTTGAGATACTCCCCTTCAATCAGACGGTTACGATCGCGATCGACGATCGGACTGTGACACTGGGCAATACGGTCGCAAAGTACATTTTTGCCGAACCATCCAGAAGAATGTACTAAATCCCAGTAAGTTTTAAAAGCCGTTCAATTGTCACGTATAATAGTCGCCATGGCTTATCTAAACGGTTCCGAACGCGAAAAATTCGTTAACCAAACATTTACCGAAATCGCCCCCCGTTATGTTTTCATGAATCACCTGATGACCGGGGGCATGGATGTTTTGTTGCGCAAAGAAGCGGTGCACGCAGCAAATTTGCGCACGGGTGAGCGCGTGCTGGATCTCGGCACCGGTACCGGCGACCTGGCGCGGGAAGCACGCAACAGGCACGGCAGTCTGCAATTGACCGCGGCAGATTTCACGCTGGCGATGATGACCGCAACGAAGGATTGGCACAGGATCGACAGGTCAGCGGCGGACGCGCTGCGACTCCCTTTTGCTGACCACAGTTTTGATGTGGTGATGAGCGGCTACCTGGTTCGCAACGTTACCAACCTGGCTGGCTCTCTGGCGGAACAGTTCAGGGTGCTCAAACCCGGCGGCCGCGTGATCATTCTAGATACGACCCGCCCGCGCAAGAACTTCTTTACACCGTTTATCAACTTCTACTTTAAAAAAATCATCCCACTGCTGGGGGCATTGCTGAATCGGAACCGAGTAGCGTACACCTACCTCACCCAGTCCACCGAGGGATTTGTGACCGCCGAAACACTAACCGAGGTGATGCGGCAAGCCGGTTTCGACGACATTCACTTCCGCGTGCGCATGTTCGGTACGATGGCTATCCACACTGCTCACAAGTAAAGTCTGATCAATCTTGCTATTACTCGATTCGGGTCGTTTCGTTGGATAGAGTTATTAATTAGAACCCACCTGGTTTTTCGATTTCCAACCAAGTCAGTACCTGCGTACCTAAGAATTTAGGTACAGATGTACGTTCTTTCAAGCCAGGAATTTGGTAAAATTCAATTCAGATAAGTTTTATCATATTCTCTCGTACAAGGAGACAAGAATGGCAAAGTTTTTTGGTCCAACAGAATTACAGGATGCCCCGGTTGTAAAAGCGCTATTCAACAACACCAAGCTCGCATGGATCTGGCTCATAGTCCGGATTTACGTTGGCTATCAATGGGTGGAAGCCAGTTTACATAAAATCAGCGATCCGGCGTGGATGTCGACCGGTGAGGCAATCAAGGGATATTGGCTGCATGCGGTTTCGATCCCTGAAGCCCCCGCCAGACCCCCCATCTACTATGATTGGTATCGATCTTTCCTTCAGACACTGCTTGACAGCGGATCACATGTTTGGTTTGGCAAATTGATCGCAATCGGTGAGCTGTTGGTCGGCGTGGCCCTCATCATCGGTCTTTTTGTGGGTATGGCCGCCTTTTTCGGCGGGTTAATGAACTTGAACTTCCTGCTTGCCGGCTCGCTCAGTTCAGGTCCAGTATTATTAATCCTCGAAATCCTGTTGGTTATCGCATGGAAGACGGCTGGACACTTTGGTGTGAACTACTTCGTTCACAAACATTTCGGTACTTTCTGGCAGCCAGGTCCTGGCTTAAGAAAGAAAGCTTAACGGTAGTTTTTACTGGTATGGGTTGAGAAGAAAACAGGCGCGGAACTCGCGCCTGTTTTTGACTATTCTTCCAGGTCCCTTTCCATGTGGTCCTCGATGTGATTCTGCACAGCGTAAGTAGCCAGTTCGATGCGATTGCGCAGTTGTAACTTGGTTAGTATGTTGCTGGTGTAATTTCTCACCGTTACTTCGGTAAGGTTCAAGGCAGCCCCAATTTCTTTGTTACTCATCCCCCTGGTTATTAATGAAAGGACCTCCATTTCTCTATTGGACAGATCTGCAAATGCCTGGTTCTCTCTGCCGTGGTGGAGTTCTTTGAATTGGGCAATCATTTTCAAGGATGTCCTGGGGTCAAGCGCCATTTCCCCTTTATGAGCTGCTCGAATTGCTCGCATTAATTCCTCGTTGCCCACCTGTTTGAGTACGAACCCCGAAGCCCCAGCACGGAAAGCCTGCTCGGCAAACTGGATGCCGCTGTGCGAAGTGAGCACAACGATCTTAGCCTCAGGGTGTAAACGGCAGATCTCCTGGCAGGCTTCAATTCCGCTGCGCCCGGGGAGTTGGATATCCATCACCACCACATCTGGTCTGAATTGTTCAAATTTCTGCAACCCCTGCTCAGCAGACGATGCTTCAGCGACGACTTCCATATCCGGTTCATCTTCCAGCAGCGTACGCAGACCAAGCCTAACAACCTCGTGGTCATCTACGATCAACAAGCGAATACGATTCATCATTTCTCCATTGGAACAGTCAATTCAACGGATGTGCCTTTACCCGGCGTTGAATCAAGGTCAAGGTCTGCGTCAAGCAGTCTCGCCCGGTCGCGCATAGTGTGCATGCCGAATCCTGGGTCCACGGTTCGTGGCAAACCGAGACCAAAATCGCGAATGGTAATTTTTAAGTTCACCCCATCGCTCGCCAGGTGGATCTCGACGCGGTCAGAGTGCGAATGACGGATCACATTGGAAAGCGCTTCGCTCACAATCGCGATGATGTGACTGGCTGTCCATGCCGGCAAGTACAGGGGGTCTGGGAGTTTATTCTCCATTATGATATTGACTGCGCCTTTGCCTTTTTCTGTCACTTGCGCGATGGCTGAGAAGATATCTATATCACGGGATTCCGGTTGAGATTGGGGTAGAAACGCCCTCAACTGATCAATCGTCGCGTTGACAATGCCAATCAACTGCTCCACATTCTCTTTTTGCGGCGCAGGAACCCGTTTCTTTAAGGATTGCGCCAACAGACCCACAGCGTAGACCTGCTGCAAGGCTCCATCATGAAGGTCGCGCGCCAGGCGTTGCTTTTCATTCGAGGTCACCTGCTCCAATTCCATGCGCCAAATCATGCGATCAGTCTCGATGTTGAATACCTCAAGCGCTCTGATAATAGCAAAAGCCAGGATCCCTCCGAGGATCGAGCGAAAAACCATGGGAGGGAAAATGAACAATTTTGAAAAGTTATCTGCATTAAACACAGAAGCAGGGAAGTAGAATGACGGGTCAACAATTAGACCACCAAAAAGTGCATACCCAAATAATGCCGCTGATGCCAGGCGGACCATTTTTCGAATGTGCGGAAGACCTACCGGTTCTACTGGGTTTCTTACCTGGCGCAGTAATCCAATCGCGGAAACCACGGCACCGGGAAAACCTAGCACATACCTGGAGATGGATTTAACGAACCCCGACCAACGGTGGAAATCGTCGAAATAACGTAATCCAAGACCATACGGCACAATCAGCCAAATGATAAAAATGACCATCGGGATGAAACGTACCCATCGACTTTGATTTGAAAATGGAGCGAATAATTCAATGCCGAATTGAAATAGAAATGCAAAGGAAAGCCCCAGGACGAGATAATGGACCGCATGCAGGATCTGGACCACCGGTTCGCTCATAAAGCTCGCCTGGATAGGAATGAACAGATCACCCCATTCAAACAACCCATGCAGGATGCCAAACCCGGCCAGCCATGATAAACTGCGCGCCAAGCGCAACCTTGAATACTGACGAGATTGCAAAGTAATGGACATGCCGAGTACAAAAAATACCAGGCCATAGACAAAATTAATTAAAGGCCAGTTCGCGAACACCCATTCGCGTAAAACATTCATTCAAACCATCCTCTGATTCTTCGCAGTGCTGTCATCAAGCTATCTTCATACGCCATTTTTGTCCCATGAAAGCAACTACTGCAAACACCAGTATTAACATACTGCAAGATACCGCCGCCCACTTTAAAAGCGTGAAGAGGGGGGCTAAAAGTTCTCCAGGCAGGTTGTGAAGCGGATAAAACGCCATCACAAGCGACGTGCCTGTGTTTTCCAAAAGGTCTAGTAAGAACGCGGCAAGCGGGAAGAGATTGAGCAGCCTCCACTTTGAACCAGGCTTGAGAACTTGAGACAGCAGCCAACTATTAGCAGTGATAAAGAAGAAAGTGTAAACGATGGGAAACGCCAGATCGAAGGTCCAGCGGGCTTTCAGATATGCTGCGCGACCTTGTTCCCCGTACAAGCCTGCCATCGTGTAGAGGTCATCCGCGCTGTAGAAAAACGAGGTATCTGGCGAACCGCTACCCTGCGAGTAAGTCTGCGTGAGGCGGGATTGCCCAGGCAGAGTTAGCGCACTAAAAAGTACGAAGAGCAGCATAGCCGCGAGCGCCACCCAACCTCGAGAGACACGATAGATATTTCGTGAAAGTTTTTCCACCTCTGCCCTTATTTCAAAAAAGTCCGCACAAAATCCAGGAACTTCTCGATATCCGCAAAGTTGCTCACGGGACCCACCGAGACGCGTACTGCGCCAGAAGCTTTAGCATTGATACACAAGCGGAACTCGTCATAGGTCAGGCGCTGTTCATGGTCTGGGCGGTTGAAACATGAGGTGAGCTCCTCCGGCAGGATGTGCAACGCCAGTTCACCCGCACCAGGATTACAAAAGCAACCGGTGCGCAGTGAGATGCCATGGAGGTTCGCGCGCTGCTCAATCCAACTATGATCGATGACCGCGCCTTCAGGATTGAAGAAATTGGCAGATATCGCTCCACCGCGTTTCTTGGTATCCACCGGACCGTAGATCTTGACCAAAGGTTTACCGTTAGTATGCTTCATTTCCTTGAGGTTTGTGAGCAGCCAGCCTGTCAGACAACGTACGCGCTCGTGGATCAGGTCCATGCCCACGGACTCGAGGTGCTCCAAACCGATGGTCACAGCAGGGAGGTTAAGGAAATTAAGCGTGCCGTCCTCAAAAGCCGCCGGCGCATCAGCCAGATAGTGTTTCTCACCCTGCACCGATGCGACCGTGATGGTGCCGCCGGCGAACCAGGGACGCTGCAGTTTTTTCAGCGCTTGCCGCCGGGCGATCAATGCACCGACACCGGTCGGATAGCCGAACATTTTATAGAAAGAGATGGGTACGAAGTCCGCCGGCCAGGCTGTGAGATCGAGACGGTTGGTGGGAGCAAACGCGGCCGCGTCCAACAGTACATCCCATCCAGCGGCGTGAGCTTTGAGAATCCATTCGAGCGGATGCTGAACAGAGGAAAAATTAGATTGCGCAGGGTAGGCGAACAAGTTGTGGCCATCCTCACGCGCCAGTGCCAGATGCTCATCCAACCGATCTTCTGCTACGCGCAGCCTGGGAGGGAGAACAGGCAGGTATTTGACATGCGCACCCCTGGCAAGGGCATACTCGCGAATGCCGTTGACCGAATTGTGATTATCGAATGTTAACAGGTAAGTGCTCTGAGAGGTAAATGGATAAGCTTCACCGACCAGCTTCAACGCACCGCTGGCATTGGAGGTAAAGATGACCACATAGTCCTCTTCTGATGCGTTGAAAAAGCACAGCACAGACTTGCGCGCTTCTTCGATCAGTTCGGTCGCAGCGGTGGATGTTGGGTTGCTGGAATGGGGATTACCGAACACGCCATCCAGCAGCAAGCGTTGGTGGCGCAGCACCTGAGATTCAGCGTAGAGCCCCGCGCCGGTAAAATCCAGGTAGGTTTGCCCCTGGCGGTCGAGACGGCTGTATTCGGTCTCGCGCAGGCGATCGAAGCTCTCAGTGGCGGCATACTCAGGGAATTTTTCAATGAAGAGTGGGAATTGTGATGTGGTCATAGCAGGATTAAACCATATTTTTTACAAACAGGTTCACCGGCTTTTTACTATAATCAAGCTATGGATGAAATTCAGGGTTGGCGCAGCGCCTGGCGGCGGTACCGCAATTCAGAGACATCCCCATCGAGGGGGTGGTTTCTATCATCCGCATGGGCGAGCTGCACAATTATTCCCAGGGGGAGATCATTTTTTACGAAGACGCCCCTTGCACGGGAATGTTCATGCTCGTGACGGGGAGAGTCACACTCAACAAGTTGGGTCCAGCCGGTCAAGAAGGCGTGCTGAACACGTTGGAACCGGTGATCATGTTCAACGAGGTGGCTACCCTCGACGGCGACGTAAACCCGGTAAGCGCTGTAACACACACGAATTGCCGCATCTGGTACATCAGCCGAGAAAACATGCAGGTGCTCATTATGCAGAATCCGCAGATCGGGCTCAGTCTGCTGGGGGTTCTCGCCATGCGCAACCGACAGTTGGTGAATTACTATAGCGATCTTTCCTTCCTCAGCGTGCACGCTCGCCTGGCAAAACACTTGCTCGATCTGAGTCGACAGGGTGAGCAACCGATCGACCGCAGACAAAATCCGATCAGGCTGATGGCGGCGCGCATCATCACCACGCCTGAAGCCATCAGCCGCACACTGAAGGCTTTCAACACTAGCGGGCTGATCCAATATGATCGACTGGAGATTCAAGTCTGCGACCGCGACGGGTTGATCGAAGCTACCCAAATCAAGTTCTAAATTCTACTCCTTACTGAATTGATTAATATCAAAGACAAATCTCCGACTTTTTGGTATTTTGTTAGTTAGTAATATGCCTGACAGGAGCACATTCATGACTTGGATCGGCAGCAGATTTTTATTCCTATTTCGTTCGACGAAAGGGCTCATACTTGTTGCCATCGCTTTCGCCGCGCTCATTTCCGCTTTCTTTGGCATGCTATCAGGTCCGATGGCGGATTACGGCATCAAGGACGTGGTGGTGAAAGCCCTGAATATTGACCTTGTGCCCGCCGAAAGAGAAGGACGCCTGGTTGTGTTGTATCACACACTGGCGATGATCACCGTGGCAGTGGAAGTTTATATGATCACCGACCTCCTGAAGATGAAGGAATGGCAGCGTTTGAGTATCAACAGCACCATGACCACTGGTTACCTGATGGTGATCTTCGGCGGGCTGCCCTTTGCTTACTGGGGGCACAACTGGGTGCTGCATGGTATTTACATCGCGGGTCTGACAATCATCTTTCTCACCGGCTGCCAGTTGCTGGTGGCGTTGTGGCCGTGGCGGAAAGACCTGGCGCTTATCGATAAAACCTATGCGCATACCAGGAAAGGCTACGATATGGAAAGGGTCGCCTTCTTCATGGTGGCGCTGGTGACACTGATCTCGGCGATCTTCGGCGCGGTGCCCGGGTCATTCTACGGCAACGGGTTCGAGACCTTTTTGGCGGAGAACATAGTGCGCGAACCGCACAAGACCGCCCTCGACCTTTCAATCATCGGACACCTGCACATCATGCTAGCGCTCATCGCTATCATGTGCGCGTTGATCATCGGCAGGTGGATGGATTTCAAGGGGGTGCTGCATAAGATCGCCATGCCGCTGTACATCGTCGGCTCGGTAGTGCTTTCGATGGGCACCTGGCTGGTGGTTAAATTTGAGGGTATCGCACACACCGTTATCTACGGCGGATCGACGATCGCCATGCTGGGCGCATTGCTGCTGGTCATCTTCTCGTGGAAGAAACTCATCCGCGAAGGGCTCGAGGCAAAAGGGATCGGCAAGGGCAACTTCTTCCAGGGAGTTGCCGCGTTGGTGCGCGACCCGCTGAAGTTCGGTCCCACCTGGCAGATGGTGTTCATGAATTTCACCGTCAGCGGCATCGGTATTTTCACCGCGGTCAAGCTGGACGAAATCTTCAGGCAGTGGCAGTTCATGGACGAACGCGCCCTGTTGACCGGACATTGGCACATCCTCGCCACGCTTACCGCCACCATCCTGCTGTTGTATTACGCGGACATGGCAGGGTTGAAAGGCAAAGCCCGTCAATGGTTCGGCTGGCTGGTGATCATCTTCTCGGATGTGGCGTTCGGGGCGGTAACGATCTACGAAATGAAACGGCTGTTCATCGATGAAGGCAGCCAACAGCCGCTGGTAAACCGAGTGGTGCTGGCAGGCGATATCGGCATTATCACCCTGCTGGCAGCGCTGGCAGGGTTGATGGGGTGGCGGCTGGTCGACCTCTTCAAACGGAAAGGCAGGTGGGCAAATGAAACTGACCACCGTCTGGACAAAAAAGAAGAGGTGCAATGATGAGAAAGTGGATAGTTCTGATTACCATCGGATTGCTGCTCAGCGCCTGCCAGCCAATTGACTTCCAGGAAAAACCACCAGTTTACGACACCGGTGTTGAACCTGAGGCATGGGCGTTCGTTCCGGCGGGTGAATTTCTGCAGGGGCAGTTCAATATTGAGGTAAACCTGGATCATGAATACGAGATGATGGTGACCCCCGTGACAGTGGCACAGTACGCTGTGTATTTGAACAATGCGCTGAAAGCCGGCACGATCAAGATCGCCTACAATGAGATCGTGGGTTACTACCCGGGCGAACCCTTCCAGGGCGGACGGCATGAGGAGGAATTCCCGGCCGGTGAGTATATTCACATCCCGTTGGATGACGCCTTCCTGCGTCTGGATTACGACGGGAGTGAATTCAGCGCCAGCGAGGGCTGGGAGAACCACCCGATGACCATCGTGTCGTGGTTCGGCGCACAGGCGTATTGCGCATATTATGACTGGCGGCTACCGACCGAACTGGAGTGGGAAAAGGCAGCGCGGGGAACCGACGGGCGGGCCTTCCCGTGGGGGGATGATTTGGAGCGCAATTACGCCAATTATTACTTCAACCGCGATCCATTCGAGAATATGAAGACCTTCGGTTCGCGCACATCACCGGTTGGTTTTTACAACGGTTCAGTGTATGATGGATACATCACGCACGATTCAGCCAGTCCTTTCGGCATCTATGATATGGCAGGCAATGTCTGGCAATGGGTGGGGGATGATTACGATGCACAGCATTACCGCTACATGCGCGGCGGCAGCAAGGACGTTTACGAAGTAAATCTGCGCGCATGGGCGCGCAATAATGCCACTCCCACCTTCACCAGCCAGGGTGTTGGCTTCCGATGTGCAAGAGATGTCAGCCAGGAGTAGGCGGTGAGGACAATCTGCACCAAACTCAAAAAATACTGGCCATTGATCAAGAGCATGCAGACCGCGTTGCTGACGATCACCGGGATCGCCGGTTACATGAGCGCACGCTGCCCCTTCACGCATTGGACGACTATGACCGGCCTTGTCGCCAGCTTACTGCTTTCGATCAGTGGGAGCACAGTGCTGAATATGTGGTACGACCGGGATATCGACAGCGTGATGAACCGCACGCATCACCGCCCGATCGCCAGCGGGATCGTTGCGCCGAAAGAAGCGCTGCTGCTGGGGAGCATCCTGTCCATCGCTGGGGTGGCGCTGGCAGTCATCCTTTCACCGCTCTACGGACTGCTGATCTTCAGCGGCATTTTCTTCGACGTGATCGTCTACACCATGCTGCTCAAACGCCGCACCTGCTGGTCTGTGGTGTGGGGCGGCATCGCCGGCGGGATGCCCATCCTCGCGGGGCGCGCGCTGGGCATGGGGTACGTGGACGGCAGCGGCATCCTGCTCGCGCTGGCGGTGTTGTTCTGGATCCCCACGCACATCCTCACGTTTAGCATGCGCTACCGCGAAGATTACGCCGCGGCGGGGATCCCGACCTTTCCTTCGACATACGGCGACCAGCGCACGCGCCTGATCATCGCGGTCGCCAGCGTGCTGGCGGCGGGTGTGATGGGAACGGCGGCGGTGCTGATCGGCGTCAGGCAAGGCACGCTGCATCTGCTGGGCATCCTATCAGGGGGGCTGCTGGTGATGGCATTGTTGATGCTGCTCAAACCCTCATCACGGCTGAACTTTCATTTGTTTAAATTCGCCTCGGTTTATATGCTGGCATCCATGCTGCTGCTGGCGATCTAAAATTCATTCAGGAGAGGAACAAACAATGAAACCAGAAAGCGGGTGGGCAAAGTTCTTAAGGTTTGTTGGCATCTTATTCATGGCACTCACGGCAGCCTTCACAGTGCTCGGCGGCGTGGGCACTTCTTGCGCGGCGCTCTTCCCAGCCAGGTGGGAGTCGATGGCTCCTCTGGCAGCTTTTCAATGGCTGTACATTTTGTTTGTATTGTTGACCACTGCAATCGGTGTGCTGGGCATCCGCGCGGTGGTGATGCTGGCAAAGGGCAAACCAGGCGCATACAATGCCGCGATGACAGTGCTCGTCGCGGGGATCGTGGTGGGAGTGGTGCATATTCTCACCTCGCGGGCGCTGCGCGGGAGTTCGATGCCGGTGGACGCGGTGGTCTATATGACCGTGCTTACCTTCATCATCTTCCTGGTTTTCCGCATCCCGGCTATTTGGGCAGGTGTTGATTACAGTAAAGCCCCGCGTAAGGAAGGCAAAAAGAACGCAGGCGCGGCATCCATCGTGGCTGGGGGGCTGTGCCTGGTGATCCCGTTCCTGATGGCATCTACGCACACATGGGGCGGAGTCAATTACGCTGACGCTTTTCACGCGGCCATGACCCTCAGCGGTGTTGGGCTGGTGCTGAGCGGTGTGGGATTGGTGATATCGGATTGGCTGACGGTCAAGGTCACGCAAAGGAAAACCCGGCTGGCGAGTTAAAGCACCCTGAAATTATGACTCTTAAAAGGCCAGGTTTTTCGACCTGGTCTTTTCTAATTCATTTTCCGCAAATGAGAACGAGTGTGGCAGGCAACGATACTATAATAGTGGGGTTAAACAGTCAGTAGTTTAATTTCGTTTTTATAAAGGGAGCAATCATGGAGATTGATAAAAACCGGCTTTATCCGTACCGCTGGGTTGTTCTGGCAGTGTTCATGTTTGTCAACCTGATGATGCAGCTGCTGTGGATCTCGTACGCACCGATCACCATCGAGGCAGCGCGTTTTTACGGCGTCAACGACCTGAAGATCGGCTTGTTGGCGATGACCTTCATGATCGCTTATGTCCCACTTTCCATCCCCGAATCCTGGGCGATCGACCGCTGGGGTTTCCGCAAGGCGGTGAGCTTGGGCGCGGTGCTGATGGGAGTCTTCAGCCTGCTACGCGGGCTGGCCGGACAGGATTACACACTGGTGCTCATCAGCACGATCGGCATCGCCATCGGTCAGCCCTTCATGATGAACTCCTGGACTGCCATGCCGGCCCGTTGGTTCCAGAGCGAGTTTCGCGCCACAATTGTTGGGCTGGTGACGCTTGCCGGGTTGATCGGAGTGGCGCTGGGCATGGTCCTCACCCCGCTGCTCACGCAAACGATGAGCATTGCCCGGGTTCAACTGATCTACGGTGTCGCGGCAGTGGCATCCGCGCTACTCTTCCTCATCTTTGCGCGCGAGAAACCTCCCACGCCGCCGAGCGCGGACGATGACGGCACGCGCGCCCTGATGCTGGACGGACTCAAGAACGCGCTCACCAACCGTACGTTCTGGAAGATCCTGTTGATCGCATTCATCGGTATGGCGGTCTTCAACGGCATCACTACCTGGGTTGAGAATATCGTGCGCCCGCGCGGATTCACCACCACCGACGCGGGTACGCTGGGCGCGCTGCTGCTGGTGGGCGGGATCTGCGGGGCGATCCTGCTGCCTGCTCTTTCGGACAAGGAGCAAAAGCGCAAGAAGTACCTGTACATTGGTTTTGCCATGACCATCCCCGGGCTAGTCGGCATCACGTTCGGACTATCCCACTGGCTGGTGTATGTTTCCGCGTTCGCGCTCGGCTTCTTCCTCACCAGCGCCAGCCCAATCAGTATGCAATTTGGTGCCGAGGTGGCGCACCCGACGCCCGAAGGCACTTCGAATGGATTATTCCAGCTTTCCGGTCAGATTTCAGTGATATTTGTATTTATAATGGAAGCGCTGAAGACCAGGAGCGGCTCCTTCACACCCGGGCTTCTGATGGCAATCGCGTTGATCCTCGTGTGCCTGTTCGTCATCTCGCGGCTCGAGGACCCGGTGCGGCACCAACCGGCGGTCTAAAAACCTGCACTGGATCTCTAATTGGAGGAAGTCAATTGATTCACTTATTTATCGTTTCAATGATTTGGGCATTTTCATTTGGATTGATCAAGGGGAATCTTGCAGGGGTGGATTCGACATTCGTAGCATTCGCGCGTTTACTGATCGCATCCCTCGTGTTCGTCCCGTTCCTACAGTCGCGCGGTGTCAACAAGTCGGTAAAGCTCAAACTGGGGTTGACCGGGCTGATCCAGTTCGGCTTGATGTATGTCTTCTACCTGGCGGCATTCAAATCGCTGCAGGCTTACGAAGTGGCGTTGTTTACCATTTTCACACCCATTTTCGTCACGCTGATTGAAGACGCCTTCAACCGCCGCTTCAACCTGCTGCACCTGGCAGCGGCGCTCGTCGCCATCGCCGGCACGTGGATCATCCAGGGAGAGGCTTTCCAATCAAGAGAGATCCTAATTGGATTCCTGCTCGTGCAGGCTTCCAACCTGTGCTATGCCTTCGGTCAAATCTATTACCGGCGCGTGATGAACGCGAACCCCTTGCTGAAGGATCGGCAGGTATTTGGTTACCTGTACCTGGGCGGGCTGGCGGTGACCGCGCTCTTCACGCTTATTCTCACGCCGCTCTCCACACTGACTCTGACGACCACACATGTACTGACGCTCTTTTACCTGGGCGCGATCGCCTCAGGTTTAAGTTTCTTTATGTGGAATATCGGGGCGCGGCGCGTAAATGCCGGAACGCTGGCGGTATTCAACAACCTGAAGATCCCCCTGGCGGTGGCGGTCTCACTGTTGGTATTTGGAGAGCAAACCGACCTGTCCAGACTGTTGATCGGCGGGGTAGTGATCGTGGCGGCGCTGGTCGCGAATGAAAGGCTGAGTAAACGCGCACAGCCCCAACCAGTCTAAATTACCAAAACTCCGCCTAATCGAGCGGAGTTTTTAGTAGATTCTACTTCTTCGCGACGAGGTCGATGATCTTCAGCACCACATCCACGGAGCGCTCAAGCGCATGGGTTGCCAGGATCTCGTATTTTCCGTGACCGTATAGCCCGCCGGTGAAGAGGTTGGGGGTTGGCAGCCCCATGAAGGAAAGGCGCGAACCATCCGTGCCGCCGCGAACCGGTACGATGATGGGTTCGATGCCCAACGCCAGCATGGCCTGGCGGGCATCCTCTACGATATGATAGACTGGCTCGATCTTTTCGCGCATGTTGGAATACTGGTCCTTGATTTCCAACCCGACGTGTTCCTTTCCCAGTCGCCGGTTGAGCAGTGTGGCGGCATCCAGCATATACTGCTTGCGCTTTTCGAGCAGCGCGCGGTCATGGTCGCGGATGATGTAAACCAGCTTTGTGGTTTCAACTGAACCGGACATGCCAATGAGATGGATGAAACCTTCACGACCCTCGGTGTACTCGGGGCGCTCGTTGACCGGCAGCATGGCATTAAACTCCATCGCCAGCAGCATCGAGTTGATCATCTTATTCTTCGCCACGCCGGGATGCACGTTGCGTCCATTGATGGTGAGCGTGGCGGTTGCGGCATTGAAGGTTTCGTATTCCAGCTCACCGAGTTCACCGCCATCGACCGTGTAGGCGTATTCTGCGCCGAACTTCTGCACATCAAAAAAGTCTGCGCCGCGCCCGATCTCTTCATCGGGTGTGAATCCCACGCGGATTCGGCCGTGCTTGGTTTCGGGGTGAGAGGCGAGATACTCCATAGCCGCCATGATGACCGCAACGCCCGCCTTATCGTCCGCGCCAAGCAGGGTCGTCCCGTCGGTGGTGATCAATTCCTGCCCAATGTATTTGGTCAGCTCGGGAAATTCCGTAGGGTTCATGCGTACATCCAGCGCTTCGTTCAAAACAATCTCACCACCGCCATACTTCTCGATGATCTGCGGGTTGACGTTCTCACCGCTCATATCAGGGCTGGTATCCATGTGGGCGATGAAACCGATGGTCGGGATGGGCTTGTCGGTGTTCTCCGGCAGTGTCGCCATCAGGTAGCAGTTCTCATCCAACGAGATGTCCT
>JBCFBD010000021.1:33450-36449 GCA_038562455.1 Anaerolineaceae bacterium
AGTTCGCTTTCCAACACACGCGCGAGGTCGAACTGCCCCGCGCTGCTCGGAAAGCTGTCAGCATCCCTGCCCGAAGTGGTATGGATCTTCGCATATTTAATGAACCGTTCTTTAACGCCAGGCATAAATCCTCCTCAAATCTGATTGAGTAAATTATAGTGTGTTTTTAAACCACAGAGCCGTCTACCGACGGCTCTGTGGGGTTTGGCGCTGCGGCTTCCCTAATCTATCGCGAGGAGGAATGCCGCAGCGCTGTGATTAAAACTAGTACACATCGTAGACATCACCTCCTCATCGTAAGGATAGCAAAGTGTTACAAAACAAGTTAATCATAAGTTTTATGGAAAGTCAAGCCGACCCAAGTCAAGCCGACCCGTCCGTCTTGCGGACGGCGCTGCCTGCATTTATAATGCTGGAAATGCCCAATACAAAGGTCGTCAACCGTTTCTCGAAACTGGCTACAACAGGTCTACTTACCCTGCTGCTGGCTGTGCTGTCCACCTGGCTGGCATTCACCCCGCCCGGGCTGGACGGCAAGCTGCACGCCGCGGGCTATTCCGTTTGCCACCAATTGGACACCCATTCCTACGAGATCGGCGGTGTGGTGCTGCCGTTGTGCGCTCGCTGCACAGGCACATTCCTCGGCTTATTCATTTCGCTGACCTACCTCTCCACGCGCGGGAAGCGCAGCGGTTTTCCCTCCAAACCCAAGATCGCGGTGCTGGTCTTGTTTTTCCTCTTTTTTGCTGTCGACGGCATTAACTCCACGCTGGCGGTCATACCTGGGTTGAGCCTGCTGTACGAACCCTCCAACCTACTCAGGTTGAGCAGCGGATTTTTGATGGGGATCACGCTCGCCAACCTGGTGATGGCGCTGTGGAACCAGACTTTGTGGGCAGACTCCGACCCGACGCCGCTGCTGCGCGAGTGGAAACAAATAGGGCTGTTGATAGCGATCTGCGCGGCGGCCGGCGCGTTGATCATCGCGGATATCGACTTTTTATATTACCCGGTGGCGATCCTCTCCGTTGCGGGTATCTTCATGGTACTGAGCATGGTCTACTCGCTACTATGGACCATCATCCTCAAACAGGAAAACACGCTGCACCTTTCGAGGGATGGTTTGCGTATATTTATTATGGGCATCACCACCGCGATCCTGCAAATCGGGGCAATTGACCTGCTGCGTTACTCACTCAGCGGGACATGGTATTTCTGATAAGGAAATAAACATAAATGGACATTTTTAACATCTTCACGGCTTTCGGACTTTCTGCAAGCGCTGGGCTCAACGCGTACATCCCTTTATTAACGGTGGCGCTGCTGGCACGTTTCACCAATCTCATCAACCTGCAGGAACCGTGGAACCTGCTCAGTTCCTGGTGGGTGATCGGGGTGCTGGCTGTGCTGACCATCGTGGAGATCCTGGCGGATATGTTCCCAGGCGTAAACCACGTCAACGACATCATTCAATCCTTTATCAGGCCAACTGCTGGCGCGATCGTATTCGCAGCAACTTCCAGCCAGGTGGGGGATGTTGACCCAGTGCTTGGGTTAATCGCTGGCTTACTGGTTTCAGGCGGGGTTCACGCGGTCAAAGCGCTGGCAGTACGCCCGGCAGTCAATGCCGCCACCGGAGGGTTGGGCAACTTACCTGCGTCCATTGGCGAGCAGGCAACCTCGACGGTGGTAGCTGTGTTATCGGTGATCATCCCTGTGATCATTGCCATTGTCCTGGTTCTTGTGCTAGGGATCTTTCTCGTCTGGACGAACAGGCGGCGAAAAAGGTTGCGGGAAACCGGTTGAGTTCAGAACCTCTCACCCCGCAGGATGATAAACGCGAGGAACTGATCGCCCGGCGTAAGGCGGAAGTGTGGCTGATCGCCATCGTGATGACCGCCTCGTTTTGCGCCGGCACCCCGATCGTGTTCCTGATCACCTGGTTGCTGCTGAATTAATACACTCCAAATCATTGACACATCCCAGCTCAACCGGGATGTGTTTATTTCGGCAGGATCACCAAGTCGCCGGGCTCCAGGAGCACGCTGACCTGATCCTCGACCTTAAGTTTACGCATGGCGAAGAGGTCAAGCACAATGCCCGAACACAGGCGCAGCCTGACACTGTAATGACCGCCCACAAAGAATACATCGTCCACGGTTCCTGTCAACTGATCGCCATCCGCAGCGACTCCCACAGTTGAGAGGTTCACCGGTTTGACCAGCAGTGTCACCTGCTCACCCACCGGCGGGATTTCACCGCCAGGGGCGGGCTGTGGATGCAGCTCCCCGCATGCGGTGCGCACGGTGAGGGGGGCAAGCGAGGTCACCGTTCCCTCCAGCAACCCCGTCATGCCCAGGAACTCAGCCGCCCAGCGGTTGGCGGGATGTTGATACACGGCTTCAGTTTCACCCGCCTGGACGATCCTGCCGCCGTGCAGCAACGCTAACCGATCGCCCAGTAGAACAGCTTCCTCCTGGTCGTGTGTCACGTAGATGGCGGGAATGCCTGCTTGGCGCAGCACCTCACGCAGCTCCGCCTGCAGTTCAACGCGCAAGCTGCGGTCGAGAGCTGCCAGCGGTTCATCCAGCATCAACAAACGCGGCGAAGGCGCGAGCGCCCGCGCCAGCGCGACCCGTTGCTGCTCCCCTCCGGAGAGGTCAGTCACGCGGCGCTTAGCAAATGCGGTCATGGTGACCCGCTCCAACGCGGCGTTCACTTTTTCTGCGATCGCTGCAGGAGGTAGATTTTGCATGCGTAAACCAAAAGCCACATTTTCACTTACACTTAAATGCGGGAAGAGCGCGTAATCCTGGAACATCAAACCAAAATTGCGCCGGTATACCGGCAGCGCGATCAAGTCAGTGCCATTCCACAGCACCTGCCCGCTGTCAGGAGTTTCAATACCGGCGATGATGCGCAATAGCGTGCTCTTTCCACTGCCCGAACTACCCAGCAGGCAGAGCGTTTCACCTGATTCCACGTGGAAGTTCACGCCC
>JBCFBD010000022.1:0-35669 GCA_038562455.1 Anaerolineaceae bacterium
TGGTATTGCCATACAGATCCACATCCTCTAGCCAGAAGTAGTAGAACTTGCCAGCTTTCAGGTTATCGACTTTGAAGATGTAAGAAGCACCTTCCACGGCACCGGGCACCTGTGCCTGCACCAAGTAAGCGTTAATCGGTCTCATCGTGCCGTCCAGGCGGCCGCGGCGATAGAGGTTAAAGCCGATGGTATCGAGCTCGCTGGCGGTCGCCCACTTGAGGATGACAGCGTTCTTTGCGCCTGAGCCCTCGAAGTAGAGCAAGTCGACGGCGGTGGGTGCACCAATATCTTTGGGTTCAGAGGCATTATTATTAGTCAAGTCAACATCATCGCTCACAGTTGTGACTGAAACCACATTGCAAATATCGTACATAATGTTTCCTTGAGTACACGAGTCTGCAATTTCTACGATTCCAGCCGTGGGAACCGAGCCCTGCGGTCCAATCACCACCGGGAATGTAATGCGGTGAGGATCACCGTACGCCACAGCACCGAGCTCACATGTGATTGTATTCGTTGAGGAGTTCCAAGTGCAAATTTGTCCGTAATCCGGTTCGAAATTTGCACATATTTCAACAGCAGTTGTTGCGGGATCATCGCAAGTTGTATCCGGGGTTAAATTGGGATCCAGCGTATCTGTTACAACCACCTGATTCGCGACGGTAACCACATAATTGTTTGTCACAACCACCTCGTACCAGTATGAGTCACCAAAACTTAAGTACGGAGTAACAGGATGGTCCGGGAGACCCAAGTAATCGCCATCTTCTTTTGTGATACTGAGATTAACATCTCCGCTGATCAAATCCCCAACCTGCAACAACGGAACAGTTTGGTTTCCCGTAGTAATCACAGCTCCTGATGATGTCGCTGCAGAAATTAAGCGGCTTTGCACATTCCCGCCAACTTTTGCAGGCAAAGAACACTGTAATACCAGCCAGGCTTCCACCACAACTTTGTCACCAGGATCAAGTCCCGTAACTGTGAATACGCCTTGGATCTCATCGCCGGGTAAAGCAGGTACAGACCAGGTATGAGTAACCCGCGCGTCACCATTGAAATCTGAATAGCTGCCGTCGCCAGTATCAACAAACGCAGCCAGCACTCCCAGATCGGGATCATAACCAAACGCATCGTTGTTGGTCGTGTCGATATTCCAACCCGCGGTAAACGTAATTGATGGCTCAGCTGGTACAGCACCTGGCCCAACCGTGATCAAAAATTCAAACGGGACGATTTGGCAGAGCGCCATGCGGCGAGGGTTTAATGATTCAATTGATGCTTTGGTTAGATTGTCGGGATTTGTGTACCAGGATCCCGGAATGAAATCTTCTCCATTAGCCCTCTCCGTTGGCACCGTAGAAAACATGATAGGATAAGGAATTGGGGGAAGATAATTGAGGGGATCCGCAGCAGAAAACTTAATGCTATAGTCCCCCGCACCAGCCGCAGCTTCCTGCAGCCCTGTTGAGCCGACAACGCCCAGTAACAATACTGCAATGATGACAAAGCTAATAAACTTTCTAAATGATTGCTTCATTTTTTCCTCCTTGATAAATGAATGAAAAGAAAATAATGCCTAGCGTAATCTCTAACCCCATCCCCTACGCACCGAGGAAGTCAATTTCATCCCGTGTGTCATTAAATCATAGCAGACCTTACAAAATTGTCAAGTCTATTTGGAATTTTGTAAGGTCATTAATCTTGACAATATTTAATTATTGGTGTAATGAATTCGTTATTTTTTTGATAGTTTAATATAATAATTCCTCCCTTCGTGTGACTAAAGGGAGGAATTTATATGATTGATGTTTTTTTTACTTTGTTGGTGGAGCCGCCTTGATTGGTCCTGTCAGGCTGGTTTCCCCGTTTAGGTCCACAGATTCCAGCCAATAGTAGTAGGTCTTCCAGGGTTTCAATGGCATATTGAGGTAGGCATATTCAGCACCCATCATGGTGCCCACTTCTTTCGCGGGGATGAGTTCTTTATTAACCTTCTTGAGCGTGCCATCCACGAAACCAGAGCGGTAAATGTTGAACCCGATGTTGTTAAGTTCGCTGGCTGTCTCCCAGGTTAGGAAAGCTTTGTTTTTCTTGCGCACCACATCAAACGACATCAACTCGACGGCGTTGGGTTCGCATGGATATGTCCAAATTGATTGATTGGTGATATTGACAGGGAACAGGAAACCATTTAGATCACTAAACTCACTGGTCGATTCAATGCGCAAACCTGAGTCACGATTTGAGATAAGCTGATACACATGAATGTTTATTAAAACCCCGCTTCCGGTGCTGGGTGGTTCGGGTGAAGTTTTCGATCCGAACACTCTGATCATTCCTGGAGTGCTGAAATCAATGGTGGGTAGAAGAGTAAGTTCTATGAAAGATTTGTCAAGGACTACATCCTGGACATGGATAACGGCAGGATCATAGGAGATCCGGAGATCATAACCATAAAGATTAAAAATATCCTCAATCCGAACCGGTATGGTGGTCAACTCACAGGTTATTCGCGACGAATCAGGGAAATGCAATTCGCATGCATGGGTGAGAGTGCTCCCTCCACTTCCCACTGAGTAAGGAATGTTTTGTTTATATGAGTTCGATAATGTCGTGGGAAATGTACCCGTTTGAATAAAAGTAAATTGTATCGTTTCAGCTGGCGCCTTTACGCGAACCCGAATGTCGATTAGGTTGCCGCTGCCGCTGATCCCCGTTCCTTGTGGGGTGAGTTTTGTTACCGCCAATTCCAAAAATCCGGTCCCATTATCAATCTGACTAAAAACTTGTACAGCCCCTGTCAACCACCCGCTATTCGAAATACTTAACACCTCGATGATATCTGGATCAAAATTCAGAGAGATATCATACGCGTAAAGGTCCGCCACATCAGAAACACGAACTCTTAGTGTCAGTTCCGATCCAACACAGATATCTGATCGTGGCGAAGTGATCGATAATGTCGTGATCGGGTCTTGAGCCTTGACGGGTGTAATTGCCAGGTTAGATGCGATTACCGTAAGCAGCAGTATCACGGTCAAGAATGTTGAAAAGCGAGATTTCTTTTTCATTTTCAACTCCCTTTGTTCTCTTGCGAGATTTTCCTGTAACCAAATACGCCACCTAATAATACTGTTGCAAGCAACAGCACCAAAATCCACCAATTTCTAACGAGGAATGGCGTTTTCAATTCAAGATCAGCAGAAGGATCGGCTGATTGTCCGCCAACACTTTGATTACTTTGGATCGGCGCCATCATTGATTGCGTGCTCGTTGCTGTAGGATAAGGCGTAATCGTTGGCACCGGTGTATAAGTTTCAATGACCAACAGTCCGGTTGGTTGCAGCTCTACAGGGTAAGTGCTTGACTGGGTTGGTGCGCCTTGCAATACGATGAGTGTGTTCGAGACTGCCTTCGATACAATCTCTTCACCTTCTCGGGTAGCGAGGGAAACCTCGGACATTTCCAAGGCAGACTCTCCAGCCGCGACCCCCTCAAATGTCACTACTAACAAGATACCGGATCCCGATTTCGCTTCACTAGGGCTATATTGAGCCATCGCAAATTGGAGCATTCCTGATTGATTGTCGGCATAATTGAATAATAATAATCCAGGATCAAGGAACTTCCCCAAACCGGATTGAATTCCGTCCATCACCGGATCAATATCCTGCACCCGAATAATCGTCGGATCAAATCTCAAGGTGATATCCACGCCATAGAGCCCTTGAACCCCTTTAATCGAGATTGGTACCTGAACAACCTCACCCGGTGCAACCTGGAACGATTCAAAGACACCCACCTCAACCACTTCGCTTTGAGCCCGGGTTAATTGAATACTTGTACTTAATATGAGCAGTAAAAGAATGCATGCAACTATTACCGATCTCAATGATTGGCTTCGTTTAATGGTTAACATATGATTTGTGCTTACTCCTTAGTAACATAAAAATGAAACAACCTAGAATGAGCAGCATGATTGCTGCGAAAATCCACAACAATCGGTTCAACTGCTGCAGATCTGAGTTTAATAACTCTTCCGGTTCCACTATTGAGGCACCATATTCATCAATTTGCCCGGAATTTATGTCGTCCTTAACTGGATTGCCGGTTTTGATGACGGCTCCTCCACCCGCATCAATATTCGTATTTAATGGTAGTAATGTTTCAGCGCTTTGATTAGGAGTTTGGGTGTAAGTTACAGGAAACGGCGTCGAGCTGGTTTTGGTAAACGACGAAGGAGTAGTGCTATTCGCAGTATTGAGTGTCAAGGACGGCAACAGCGCTGCGGTTCGGGTGAGCGTCGGCGTAAAGGTTGTTGTGGGAGTTGACGAGTTCGTCAAAGTTATCGTAGGTGTTCGTGTTTCTGTGGCAGGTGTTTTGACAATGATCAGCCCATCTTTGTCCTCGGGATATACGCGTTGACCATCCGCAGCGGCTAATACGATCGATTCCAAATAAACAGGCGTGTCTCCGCTTTTTAACGCGGTAAATGTCAGGCTGAGCAGGGTTCCATCACCAGTAACGCCGGGCTTTCCCACCTGGACTGCAGCCAGTTCGATAATGCCCGGCTGGAGTACGGCGCGCATCACCGCCAGGTTGGATAAATAGGTGCCGTGCGCCCACGACTTAAGTTCAATAACACCCGGGTCATACCGGATGACCAGGTCATAACCGCTCAAGTTGACACCATTTTTTACATCCAATTTCATGATGCCCGTATCACCAATCATCACTTCTGCAACTTCAGGTTGGAAAGCTAACTCGGTCACAGCTTGTGAGTTGACGCTTAGTCCCGGCAGGCTGATGAAAATAATTACCGTCACAATAACCAACACCCTGCCAACCATGAATTCTAATGTATTGCACTTTTTCAACCAATAATCCATAAGTGAAAAATACCTCTTGATGATTAGTTGCAAAATATTACGGCTGCCAGGTTCCATAAAAATCTTCAGAAGTGGTATGAAAATGACCACCAATTATCGTTAAATCACCAATCGTTACCCGGCCATCGAAGTTGACATCACCGTCCAGGTTCCCTAGCATATCAAATTGTGTGCCAACTACTACCGCGTCGAAAATATCGATCAGATTGTTATTAACCCAGTCCGCATTTCCGCGGATCAGTGTAAGCGGAGTGATACTTCGGTCCTCTTGAGGGTTGATGGTTCTATACATTACAGAATGGATATTCAATACGCGCGGCATGTTCGTGGTTATCACGTAGGTGCCATCCATAACATTGGTGAACTCAATGTTCTCACCTTCAGGCATGCTGGTTATGGATGTATGCGGACCAAGCCCTGGAGATCCGATCCTCGCGAGGGTAACGGGTATCCCTGTGTAGTAATCATTGAAGGTATAGAATTCGTATTCAGAGGTTAGAAATTCGATCATGAACGATCCGGTCACGGTGTAAAGATTAGTAAAAGTGATTTGCGCTGTGATGCTATTTGTTGCTCCGTACGAATCCGCGACAGTACCTGTGAATTGATAAGTACCGATCGGATAATCACCATTGATGCGTACCGGATATTCAATCCCTGTCATCAGGTATTGCAGTCCATCCACCAGGTCGAACGTGGTTCCATCGCCGCTTACTTTCAGGTAGAACATTGGTTGATTTCCGTTGATGATCTCCCACATCACACCCTGCCAACCGGTCGCTCCTTCAAACACCCCGTTACCCGCCCAATACGCCAGGAAACCGTCGGGCAAAGCGCCAGTCTCCAGGTAGAACGGGAACAGACCATCCAATAATGGGCGGTTGGAGATCACCTCTGAAGCATCCAGGTATTCAAATGGCAGCAATGGGTCAATTCCCATAATGTAACCACCGGCAAGGTTCCCAAAAATCTCAGTCCAAACATCCTGATCAACTGATTCGGTCAACTTTAGATTTGACACGATCAGCGGGTCGATAAAAGTGATCGAAACGCCCACCGCATCTGTAACACCGTAATCGTCCATCACTGTACCTGAAAAAATGTACTCGCCTAACGGGTAGTCGCCATTTATCCGCAGCGTATTCTCGCCCTGTCCAGCCAGGTAAAGCAATCCATCGATCAAGTCGTAAACCGGTCCCTGGTCTGTGTTGAATACCTTGAGATAGAAAATCGGTTGTTCTCCATTGATGATGTCCCACATTATCGCCTGCCAGGTACCTTGGGCTGCCGTTTCAACAACGCCTTTACCCGCCCAATACGCGAGGAACCCCTCGGGTGTCGTGGATGCGTCCAGGAAGAATGGGTGCATTCCTGGCGCGAGCGGTCGATTCACAACGATGTTATCCGTATCCAGGTACTCATATGGATTCGCTGGATCGATGACCATAATAAATCCAGAATCGAATTGTCCAAGCACCTGGGTCCAACTTGATTCGTCGATGGATTCATACAGGTCAAGGTTTGTCAATGTAAGGGGATCAACAGCGCGAATCGTAACAGTATCCAAAGCAAAAGCGTAGACATTATTCGAGGGTCCTGCAGATGGAGACATGGCAAAGACGTCAGTGGCAGGGTCAATATATAGGCTGCTGCTGCCGGCAGTGAGCGCGGTAAATGTCACACTGAATAGCGTTTGTCCTGATCCTGTGACAGGACTCGATTTCCAGCCGGTGAATTTGATCTCACCTTTTTCTTCATCCACGCTGACCAATTCGGCTTCAGCTCCCCCGGCTGTGATGATCAATGGATCAAAGGGGGATCCTTCGTCATTATGACTAACATAATCGAGCAGGTCGACATCATACTTGAGTGTGAAATCGGCTCCAGTGATATTGACCAGGTCAGCAGAGACTGTGTAGGTGATCTGCTCACCAGAAATCACCTGGTCTGCCCAGGGTGTGCCGGAGGAGTTGAGGAAGAGTTCAACATGGGTAAAGGGAACCGTCGTCACATTCTCCAGAGTTCCCGCGCCTGTCTGCGCGCCCCAGGAATTGTAGCCCGCGTTCAACGCTGAACCAGATACCACCGCTGGACCAGCGACCGAAGTGATGAGGTTGCCCTGCATCTCTGCTGTACCACTGATGTCCCCGCCAAAGACCACGCCTGAACCACCGAGGTTGTGCATCAGATTGTCGATGATCTGCACATCGGTAACAGCCCCGGCAAAGTTGATTCCAGCGCCGGTAGTCTGCCCCAAGCCATCGATATCCAAACCATCAAATATGATGTTGATCAGCCCATCCGCAACATCGATGCCGTTCGAGCCATTGGTGGGTACGCATTTCGCTCCGCCGATGTTCTCCGCCATGATGGTGGTGTAACTGGCATTAATGGTGAAACATGGCGAGTTGTTCTGGATCACCGTGCCGTTCTTAAGCAACACGGTCAAGTGAGGTGTGTTGAGCGCGATTTCTCCAGAGTAGGTGCCGGGCAGCACATGGATGGTGTCGCCTTCTATTGCAACATCGACCGCGTGTTGAACGGTAGCGAAGGGCGAGGCAAACGTACCGCTATTGGCATCATCCCCGTCAGGCGAAACATACCAATAATCCGCCAGAACAAAATCATATACGACCGAACCGATCCTTACTTTGTCGACCCAGGCGGTTGTACCGGTTCCCCCATTGTAATACGTTGGGCCCATACCGAGCCGGAGATAGGCGCGAACGACATTCAACCCGTTGTTGATTGCCGCCACTTCCTCCAGGGTCATTAATGGTCCGGTGACGGTTCCTTCGTTATCCGCCCATTGCTGCCATAAGCCCGTGACCCCATCCACCGTATGCCAACCCGCCGGGTTGGATGCCGGCACATACTGGTAGGTCACATTATCACCGCGAACGCCCACCACCCCGGTGTCAACTTCAATCGTCATCCAAACCGGGTTGACGCCGGCCGTGGTGATAACGTCAAATTGAAATGGGCCGACTGCCAATTCGTTAATGGTTGAATTTGGTTTAAAAGCGAAAAGACCTTCATCCCAATAAACCCCCAATGCCTGCCCTGCCTTGATAACACCAGCCTCGCGGCCCTCGATCAACGCGGTCACACCAGGTGAGACCTCCGTAGATGACTCATCCGGTCCCAGGTATTGTGACCATACTCCTCCACCCCCCGGAGGTGTCCAGCTTGGCTGCAGGTTATCAATGTAAACGACAGGTCCTACGGCCTTCGCCTGGCTCACTGGAAAGGAAGCAATGACCAGGCAGATGATGAGGAGAAGTGCGAGAGGTCTGGTGAATATTTTCATGATTGCTTTCCTTTGAAAATCTCGTTAATGATCAAATAATGGCTTAAATTCAACTAGCTATGGAAACGAGAGATTGGTGCAGGTTGGTTTGACCCAACCTGCACCTTGTAAAACAAATTTTATGGTACCCAAGACCCATAAACATCTGCAGAGGTCAAGCGATAATTACCGCCGACCAGTGCAAGATCCTGGATGTTAACTTTGCCGTCAAAGTTGACATCTCCATCCACATTACCAAAATTGCCGTAGGTGGTGCCAACTGCAACGGCGTCAAAGATGTCGATGATGCTATCCGTCCAGTTCGCGTTGCCGCCCTTGAGCTCAAGGCTGGAGAGCGAGGTCTTGGCATCTGAAATCGCCACAACCTTGGCAAGATCCGAGGTGATGTTCAAGTAGCGCGGCTGGTTGGTGGTGATGGTGTACGAGCCTTCAGCCACGTTCGCGAAGCTCAGGTTGTTGCTGATCTGCTCTATGGAGGTGGCAAGGTAAGGTCCGTACGGAACCGTTACAGCCGTCAGCGTTACCGGTACGCCAGCGCGGGTGGTGCGACCCTGCATGGAGACAGTGCCGAGAACCGCAGGAACATTGTCAAAGACCGCGACCGGTCCAAAGGAGGCAGTAGCCAGCTCTCGATCCGGATCAGCCAGGTCGTCGAACAATGTGACCGGCACGCTTGTTACGGTCATCGTCCCGGTGAAGGCTGCGGTCAGCGAAATCGCGTTCGTACCTGCTGCCAGGGTTACCGGGAACTGGCAGCCAGTTGCATCACAGGTCACCGAACCGTCAGGCGTGGTAAGCACAGTACCATCGGGCAGGTCAAGATCGACCAGGAAGGTCACAGCGGTCGGCAGGTAAGGATCGACCATCGTGCTCATGTTGTCGATGTTGAGCGTGAAGGGCACGCTGAGACCCTGGTGGTTGCCAGTAAGACCGGTGGTGGT
The DNA here is from genome assembly GCA_038562455.1 of Anaerolineaceae bacterium. GTDB lineage: Bacteria > Chloroflexota > Anaerolineae > Anaerolineales > Anaerolineaceae > UBA6107. The sequence goes on from JBCFBD010000022.1 coordinate 9,144, forward strand.
GATGACCGGCTTGTTGAAGACGTAGGTAGTCTCCGTTAGAGTGCTGAGTACGAAGTTTGCGGGCACACTATCAAAATCGACCAGCGTGATCTCAGTCGGATATTCACCCGCGACAGCAGCGGTGAGACGGAACTGAGAAGTGCCAGAGTAATCCGCGGGCATAGGCATTCCAACAGCAGGTCCAAAGTAGCCAACCAGGTTGCCCAGGCCATCAGGAGTGAGTGGCAAGTTTTTCCATGTGCTATCCATCACCTCGAAGTACTGGAGACTGGTGATATCTGATAGCTCAGCCCCAATGATCTTGAACTGGAATCTCACATGGGAGTAAGCACCACCAGTTAACGGGTTGTCCACCGATACTGAGTATTCGCGCTGTTCACCTGTCAGGAAGTATCCCCGCATATCGAGGGAGCTGATCACAGGCAGGTCGATAACTTTGACTGTCTTGGTATCAAACCCGGCCGCGTATACATTCGAAGATGATCCTGCACCCGGCATGCCAAACATATCCGTGGCTTCGTCGAAGTTCAACGCGCTGGTACCGGCGGCTTCAGCGTTGAAAGTCACGGTAAAGAGGGTGACATCGCCACTTACAGTACCACCTAATTTGGCACCACGGAAGTGCAGTTCACCATCAACCGATGAATCGACCAGTGATGCGGAGGTTTCCGGATCGTCATCCAGAGGCAGACCCACGAAGTCAGCACCGGGGGTGACGCTCGCGACAGACAACAGCACGGGATCGTACTTCAGCACGAAGTCAGCAGCGTTGATGTTCTTCATAAGCGCTTTGATTTCGTAAGTGATGGTGTCGCCATTTACAACCTGGTTCGCCCAGGGTGTGCCGGAAGGCACCAGGTAGAGATCAACGTGAGTGTAAGGATCAGCATCTACTGCGGTGGAAATTCCATCACCGCCAGAAGTTGGACCATCATAGCTGCCCCAGGAGTTGTACTCGGCAGGAACTGTAAACTCACCAGCTTCGATACCATTGCCGACATTATCCTGGAACAGGTTGCCGTGGATATCCACTAAGCGTGCGGGGGCAGCGGCAAAGGAAATGCCATCACCATCCAGGCCGTGGATCCAGTTGTCGACCAGCACGATGTCGGTCACCGCGCCGGCGAAGGCAATACCATCACCGGTAGCTGTGGCACCCTTGGTGATCTCCAGACCTTCAACCGTAACACCAGTAATACCCGCAGCCACATCTATGCCATTCGCAGCATCAGTCGGAATGCATTTCGCCCCAGGTTCTGCGATTATGCGTGTATTATCTGCATTGATGATGAAGCAGGGCGAGTCGTTCTGGATGACAGTATCAGAAGCCAGGTGAATGGTAAGGTGCGGCACATTGATCTCGATGTCGCCCGGAACGTTGATGTTGCCTGAGAGTTCGATCACGCCATTGACATCGGGCGCAAATGTATCGCAATCAGAATCGGCGCACCATTGGATAATGGTAACATCACCAGTCACTGGACCCTGCGGTCCGGTGGGACTGCCCCACCAGTTATGGGTCGCGTCGACCTGGGCTACAGAAACACCACCATTCACTCCAACCCACAAAGGTTCAATGTAACTGGTAACTTTATTTCCCGTTATCACAATACCCGTTCCGATCGTTCCGGCGTAAGCGGTCACGTCGAGCGGATAATCCGCTGAGGTAATGGTATTGTTGCGTATGATAACGTTCTGCATATCATTCGTACCACTCCAGTTCGCAATTCCTATACCGTAGTTCATGCCAAACAATGTCGCATCAACGACATTGTTTTCGACGAGTACATTACTTGCGTTAACAACCAGGATACCGGTACTACCCCAGGTAGGAGTCAAGTAAGCACCAATGACAGTATTTCCGACGACTGTTGAACCATCGCCAGAGACTTGGATTCCGTTGCGAAGGTACGGAACTGCGGGCGAAGCAGGAACATAAGGACTGACTATACTATTCAATACATGGAATATGGTTCCATCACGTGCAGCCATACCTTGGATAATGCCGGCTTCTGTGAAGTTTTGTACTTTAAAACCATCGAAGGTCACAGTACCCATATTCGCAAGAACCTTAACGCCCACGGTCAGCGAACCGAAAGGCACATCTATTATTGTTGATTCTGCCCCGGCAGTGGACTTAACCGTGATGTCGGGCTTGTTCAAGGTAATGGCTTCTGCATAAGTTCCCGGAAGGACATGCACAATCCCGCCGGGGTCAACTGCGTTGATGCCGCCCTGGATGGTGGCAAATTGGAAGCCGGGGTGTCCGCAGTCACCAGTTTCGCAGACCCAGACCTCGGGCATTGGGTAGGAGGCTGCGATTGCCCACAGAGCTTCACCGGTGATTTCATTGTTCTCTTCTTTGTAATATTCATCACCATTCCAACCACCATTCGCTAACTGTACACTCATCATGTAGTCGGCTGCACCACGAATCTCATCGAGGTAAGTTGTTCGATCTATTTCGTTCAATGCTAAGACAGCATAAGCTGTCTCCTGGATCGCCTCGTTGTAATCATCCGGAATCACATGCCCCGAATTCCATGCAAATCCGCCGCCAGCGATCTGGTAGCTGGCGAGAATGGCTGCAAGGTCAGCGAGGCTAGATGCAGTTGCAAGATCTCCAGCTGTCGGATCAAATTCTTCATTCACAAACGCCAGGCCGTACAACGCGCCAGCTAAACCAACTACATCATACAAACCTGAACTATTTAATTCATCGATCTCAGCTTTAGTTCCAGCAACCCACTCAGCAGTACTTGCACCACAAACCGCAGCTCCAACGAGCCCTGTGCCTATGTCCCAGGCAGCCATGTTAGCCTGATTACCAGATCGGTTTGTTCGGATAAGATTAATATATGATTCGGTAGTATACAGAGTTCCAGCCCCATTTCGATTATAGGTTCCTGCAGCCAGCGGACCATAATACTTCGCGATTACGTGATCTTTATATGTTGATCCCCCAAAGATTTCATCAAGCTTTGCCGCAAGGTAGCCGTCAGATGGGCTGAAATTATTAGTTTTCGCTAATAGTAATCCGCCAACCTTTTGCAGCGCAGCCAGGTGATTCGCATCACCCGTGAAGCGATACGCCTGGGCTAGCCCCATCCCGATTGGACCAAGCGTATTTATAGGCGAAACATTAGCCGGGTTGCCATCATCCAATGGCCAATCCCAGCCGCCATCAGCATTTTGCAGCGCGGTCAGGCGGTCAGCTCCAGCCTGCATGGCAGGGTTGACCTCCACCGCTTCAGCCTGTACCGCCTTCATTGGCAGTGCAGCGAAAACCAGTCCAAAAATCATTACAATAGCCAACAATTTGTATAACGTTTTCATTTTTTCTCCCTTTCTGTGATAGTGATGAACCTTCTTGTATTTACGGTCAAAGTTTTACATATTTCCGATCCCCCTCCTTTTTTTCAGTACTCGATATGATGGAAATAACCCAAACAGGCCGCGCGCGCGCAGCCTTTTTACTTCGCCCCTGCCCCATATATCCGACAATAAACTGCTCCCCTTACAGCTATGCCTGTTTTTGCTTCTTACTATAGAAATTGAGGTGCGTTTCTCACCATTAAACAAAGAAGCGGCAACGCTTTTACAAGTATATACCTTGTTCTAAAAAATGCAAGAAAAAACGTCAGAAAAGTTGAGACGATCAATCAATACGATTATTCCAGATTGCCTGCATCTTCAGGAGTTAACACTAAGATCCTATACCAGACCCCCTGCCACACTTGAGAGATGTCACCCCAAGTGATCTAAGCCACCCCCCCCAACCACCGGTTCAATGCTCCCCGCGCCCGCTCACGCTGCGCGGATTCCACCACGCCCACTTCACCTTTCATCAACCCCCGCACCGAGTCGCGGTAGGTGTGCATCAACCGCGCGAAGCGCACGAAATAGTACGCGTAAATTTTTATCGACCGTGGATCGATGTTGTACTCCCGCGCCAAAATACGGCGCGGAATGAATACCCGGTCAAGAACCAGCCTGACCTTTCCAGCAAACCCCTTGGCCTGTCCCAACGCTGCCAGGTCAGGGGTTATTGCAACCCCGCCTGAACCGCGGTGCAGCAATTGCCACAGAGCTTCTTCTATTATCTCCTGGTCAGGTTGCCCAGGCAGCAACTGCATCAATCTTTCTGCCGGCAATGGTGTTCCTGCAATCTCCTGCAACAGGCGCAGCGTCAACCACAAAACGCGCTCGGCTTTCCATTCACGCCCAGCGGCAACCAGTTGCGCCCAATCCACCCCGCCCCGGCGGATGACCGCGTCGATATCATAGAGGTTCCTCACCCCGGCCGCCAGGCGGTGCTGATAGGTGAGATGCAGGCTCAAATGGAGGATGAGGTCCTCCACGCTGAGCCCACGCACAGCCACGCCGGCGATTTCAACGGGCACGCTGCGCGCCCACATCCCCTCCACGTCGATCGTGAACGGCTCCTCCTCTTCCAGGATGGCCCAGTGCAGCTCGACGATGGGGGCATCTGCCTTCACCAAAGGTGGGATGTGCTTGATATCGCAATTGGGGTCGGCTGGGTCATACCAGGTGCTCAATTCGTACCCCAGATCACGCATCACCTCAAGCGCAGCGGGCAGGTCCAACCGGTGAAGCAGCAGGTCGATGTCATCAAAGATGCGCAGACCGATGCCGGGATATACCGCCTCGGCGAGGTAAAGCCCCTTGAGCACAATTACCTCCAACCCGCGCCCGCGCAACGCTTCAAGCATCACAGAGGCGTGATGCAGCATGACCATGTTGCGCGCGGTGGCCTTCAAAAAGGTGCTGTGCAATCTTTCTTGCATCGCACCAGGGACAGAGGATTCGGCACCAACCAGGCGGTCGTGAAGCAGGAGCGTCAACCCCTGTGCATGCGCTGCCGCTTCGACCTCCTCCCAATCTTGCTCAGACAGGGCGGGAAGCACTTCATCTATTACTGTATCTCGATTGAGGATGCTGAAAAGCTTGTTAAGCCCGGCTTGGAGGTTTGGGGTCATGGAGGAAATATCTTGAAAGACGTCCTTAGCCGTCCAGTGATTTCCTCGCCGCCTCGACTACCAATTGCACCTGCTCATCAGTCAATGTCGGGTAAAGCGGCAGGGTCACCTCGCGAGCAGCAACATCATTCGTCACCGGCAGAAGCTCAGCCCCTCTCGCGCCTTCTCTGAACGAGGTAAAGGTGTGAATCGGCGGGTAATGGATGCTGGTCTGGATGCCCTGCGCCATCATCCCCTCCATGAAATGCAGGCGGTTAGCGCTGTGCGGCAACAGCACCGGCATGATGTGCCCAGCCGACACACCGGGATGCTCCCGGAAGGGAACACTGATCGAGGGAATCAGCTCAGCCAACAGGTCGCGGTATAAGGTAACCAGTTCACGGCGGCGCGCGTTGCTGGTTTCCAACTTTGCCAATTGCACGCGCCCCAGGGCTGAGCGGATCTCATCGATGCGGTAGTTGTAACCGGTGGCGACCACGTCGTAGCTCCAGGCATGCCCCTGGTGGCGGTCCCAGGTGAGCGAGGTCATGCCATGTGAACGCAGCAGACGGAAGCGCTCCGCCAGTGCGTCATCATCGGTGACGATCATCCCCCCTTCTCCGGTTGAGAGGTTCTTATTCGAGAAAAAGCTGAAGCACCCGGTCTTCCCAAAGGTGCCCAAGTGTTTGTCATGCAAGAAAGACCCAGCAGCGTGGGCGGCGTCTTCAATGACCGGCAGCTCGTGTGCAGCTGCCCAGGCAAGGATGCGCGGCAAGTCGCAGGCGTAGCCGCCGTAGTGCATCACCATCACTGCCTTCGTATGCGGGGTGTGCATCCGTTCCATTGATTCAAGCGCTATAGTCAAGTCGTTCTCGCTGTTAATATCAGCGAAAACTGGCGTGGCGCCAGTGTATCGCACCGCGTTAGCCGTCGCCACAAAGGTCAGCGACGGGACGATCACCTCATCGCCCGGACCAATATCCAATCCCAGGCAGGCCATGTGCAACGCAACCGTGGCATTCGAGACCGCCAGTGCGTGCTTCGCGCCTGTGTATGCGGCAAATTCCTTTTCAAATTCAGCGGTCACCGCCCCCATAGTCAACCAGCCGCTCTCCAATACCGCGGTGACGGCATTGATCTCTTCCATACCGAACTTCACATCCGATAAAGGTACCAGCCAGTTCAAATTTTACTCCGGTAAAAAACGGGATCTGTCTTTTTCAAAGTCTGAAGTTGCGCGGGCATAATCATCTGCATTGCCCAGGTCTTCCCAGTATCCCTTGAACACGTATCCGCTCACCTTCTCGCCAGCGGCGACCAGTTTTTTCACCTGGTCCGGGAAGTCGAGATATTCATCCTTGGGGATATACTGCAGCACGCGTGGTTCGAAGACGTATACGCCCATGCTTACAAGGTAATCGATGCTCGGTTTTTCCAGGTAATCGACCACGGCGTTCTGTTTATCCAGATCCACCACACCCAGGTTGATGTTGACTTTGCGTTTATGCGTGGCGATGGTGGCGATGGCTCTCTGCTCCTGGTGAAAGGAGATGAGATCGTTGAGATCGAGATCGGTCAGCACATCGCCATTGGTTACCAGAAATGTATCCTCCAGACCTGCCACATTTGCCAGCGGGCCAGAGGTACCAAGCGGCTTATTCTCATCGACATACTCGATCTGCATGCCCAGCCGTGTGCCATCCTGGAAAAAAAGGCGCAGCATGTTACCAAGATAGCCTACGGTAAGCGTCACATGCCGGATGCCGGCGCGTTTCATCTGCCGCAGCATGATCTCGAGGATGGGGTAATCCCCGATAGGCATCAGCGGTTTTGGGAAAAGTCGCGTGTAAGGCGCCAGGCGTGTGCCCTTTCCGCCTGCCAGGACAACAGCGCGAATACTACCCGGCTTAGAACTCATATTTGCCCACTCGGTATTGACCAATATTCTCGCTGATCCATTGCATGGTGCGTTTCAGACCTTCCTCAAGGGAGACCTTTGGCTTCCAACCCAGCACTTCGCGTGCGCGCCGGTTATCAGAGATCAGGCGCATCACCTCAGATTTTTCCGGGCGCAGGCGTTCAGGCTGCAGGTCGATCATCACCTCGCGCCCTACCATCGCGATGACCTTGTTAGCCAGGTCGCCGATACGGATTTCCTCGCCGGTGCCAAGGTTGAAAACCTCACCCAATCCTACGCTGCTCTCCGCTGCGCTGATAAAACCAGCGACTGTGTCATCCACATAGGTAAAATCGCGCGTCGAATCGAGATTGCCCAGGTGGATCGTATCGCGTGTGAGCGCTTGTGTGAAGATGGTGGGAATGACCGAGCGCGCCGATTGTGCCGGACCATAAGTATTGAACGGGCGCACGGTTATGACAGGCAGGTCGTATGCGCAATAGAAACTCTCCGCCAGTTTATCCGCCCCGATCTTACTGGCAGAGTAAGGTGACTGCCCTTGAAGGGGGTGGCTTTCGCTGATTGGCACACTGCGGGCTGTGCCGTACACCTCGCTGGTGGATGTGTGAACCAGGCGCGACACACCCAGATCGCGGCAGGCAAGCAACACGTTCATTGTGCCCATAATATTCGTCTCAGCCACCTCAGCCGGGTGCAGATAGGAGTAGGGGATCGAAATTAATGCCCCAAGGTGAAACACCACCTCGCGGTCTTTGACCGCCATGCGCACCGCGTCGGCATCCCGCAGATCGCCGGGAACGATCTCGATTTCTCCCAATACATAAGGCGAAAGCGTGCGCAGCAGACCGGAATCACCGCGCGAGTTATAGCGCACAAAGGCGCGCACCTGCGCGCCAGACCTCATCAGCACCTCTACCAGCCGGCTGCCGATGAACCCGCCTCCGCCGGTAACCAGTACTTTTCTACCCTGCCATTTTTCACTCATCGGGTTCAAACACCTCGCGCGTCTGCCGAGTTATATAGTCACTGACCACCTTAAGTAGATCCGGTACCATAATTATGCGCACATTCAGTTCCTGGCAGGTTTTTAGAATGCGTTCCTTATCCTTTTTTGTTACCCGGGTGATAGCAAACATGATCAACCCGATACTCTTTTTTACCACAATATCCGGAATATCGCGGGTTGTGCCAAGTACTTCATATCCATTAACTTTTTGGCCAATTTTTTTATAGTCATCATCCACCATACCCACCACAGAAAATGCCGAGTATAGATTGCTCTTTTCCAGCAGCCAGATAGCCAGTTGCCCGGCATCGCCCGCGCCAATGATCAAAACACGCTCACCCATCAGGCTGTTCTGGCTGCGCCAACGAATCCAACGGGAAGCCAGCCCAGTGATCAATCTTTCGCGGTATCTTACTGCCACAAATCCACCCAATGTGATCATACCGAACAACACCATCAAATTGACAGGTAAATTAATATCCAGAACGGGCAACACCAGTAAGGAGAACACCAGCATCCCAACCAAAGTTGACAATCCCAGGTCGAATACATGCGTAGGGCTGGCGTAACGCCAAGATATTTTTTTAAGACCAAATAATTTATTCGTCAACCCCATGACAAACGCCAGCCCCATGGCAACTCCAATCATGCGGCCAAACCCAATGTCGAAAGGACCAGAAATGCGCCCCAATAAAGCCACTATTGAAATCGAGATAAATGCGACCAGCGTGTCGATCACAAACCAGGAAACATACCTGCGCGCAAAGCTGACCAGCGGTCCCTGGAAAAGCACATCCTCGCGCACTTTTTTTGTACGCAACCCGGGCAGCAGCAAGGTCAGGGTCATGAAGATGGTATCCAGGTCTCCCAGAAAGTTGTAATGTCGCACGTAAAGTTGGTCCAAGCGCAGTTTTTCCGGTAGTATGGTGCGCAGGTAATCATCCAACACGCTGGTGCCACCAAGCAGGCTTTCCTCGTCTCGGTAAGTTACCGAAGCAGGGCTGGTCATCCCCGGACGAACCGATAACACCTCGGTTTTGACCTCTGCATCCCATTGTTCCACGAAGTGCGGGTCCTCTGGTCTTGGACCCACCAGGCTCATCTCACCGACCAGCACATTCCACAACTGCGGCAGTTCGTTTAGTTTGGTCTCACGCAACCACGCACCGAACGGCGTAACGCGCGAGTCATTCTTGACAGTTAAGCGCGAACCATTATGATTCTCAGGGGTTTCGTACATGGTGCGGAATTTGAGGATTTGGAACGGCTTGCCATTTTTCCCTACTCGCTTCCCGCGGTAAAATACCGGTCCGGGTGATTCCCGTTTAATACGGATGGCGATATAGATGAATAGCGGTGAAGCAAAGAACAAACCGAGAAAAGAGGCAACCAAGTCGAGGGCGCGTTTAGAATAACGCAGACCCCTTTTATGCAACCTGGTTTCTGTCAGCTGAGATTCTCGTCTGTTCACCTGCTCATCGATAAAGTCGACAGCCCGACTCACCTTGTCCCCTTATTAATAAAAAGACAAATTTTATTATATGAAATTGAATTTGAAGTTAGTATATCAGAATTTTTTACGAGTGTGTTCGTAAAAACCTGGCTGCTCACATTTAAACAGTAATGGATTACCGGGCTCTATTACGCGGTGATCTTCTCACGCGGATGTAATTTAATGGCATTTCCACAGGTAATTCTCTCTTTTCCAGCATGCGCAAGAGCACCCGCACCCGTTCGCTGCCGGGCAGGCTGGCATCCAGGATGGCGGTATAGCCAGCGAATGGACCATAATCGATTTCCACTATGTCGCCTGGTTGAATCTCAGCCTGTTTTTCCCCACCGGCCGCGTTGGTCTCGTCCACTTTGCGGCGGATGGCTTGCACGAGGTGGTCTGGCACTGAGGCGACGTCGCCGCCAAACGAGACCAGGTTGGCCGCCCCGGGTACCCGCTCGAGCACAGTGGAGTTAATCAACTCAAGGTCAATATGCACAAACATATAACCCGGGAAGTACGGCTTAAATCGCCGGGCGCGGGGGTTGACCGGGTTCGCGCGCAGTAAGGGGTAAAACACCTCAATCTCGCGCGATTCGAGCTCACGCGCCAGGAAGTCTTCGTGATTGGGTTTGCTGCGCACAACATGCCAGGCGAGCGTCATAATTCTATCTAATCCTTATGCCTCTTTCAGCTGAAATCACACAAATTAAAATTTTATCATGGCCAGCAATACTTTGAGTATAATGACTCTCATGCAACCCACCCGGAAAAATGGTGCAGGAATAATGAAAGTGGAAAATATCGCTTTCGCGTGCGTGACCCGCTTCGTCGAAAGCGGCGAGGGTGAGCGAGAAGCCCTGCGCTGGGTTGAAAACGATATGTCCACCTCAAGTTATACCTTTGAATATTTTGAGCGCGCATCCAACCAAATGGCCTCGGTCTTGAAACAAATCGGCATTACCCCCGGGGACACGGTCAGCATCTTCCTGCCGCGCAGCCTGCCGCTCATTAATTCTTTTTTCGCCATTTTGAAGCTCCAAGCGATCTCTTGCGTGCTCTTCAGCACGCTAGGCGAAGAAGGGCTGCTTGACCGGCTCGCCAACAGCAACACACGCGTGATCATCACCCGCAAGAGCCTGCTGCGCAAGATCCTTTCCATTAATGATAAACTTCCCTCGCTGATAAAGATTCTCGTGATCGACCTTGAAACTCACCAGGATGACACGATTCAGAGCCTGGATCAGTTGCTGGTTGGAACCGGGACAGATTTCGATTATCCCCACACGCTGGATTCCGAAACTCCGGCTTTCCTGCAATACACCAGCGGCTCGACCGGGAAACCCAAGGGGGCGCTGCACGTCCATGGCGCGCTTGGTGATATGCGCCAATCCTTCCGCGACATCATGCAACTGGAAGCGGACGAACTTTACTGGTGCACCGCCGACCCGGCATGGATCACCGGCATCGTCTACGGGGTGATCGCTCCATTCAGCACCGGGACTCTGCAATTACAATACAGCGGCAGTTATCACGCTGACAATTGGCTGAAGATTCTGCAGGACCAAAAGGTGAATGTCTGGTACACCGCCCCGACCGCATTGCGCATGTTGATGCAGGAGGATGAAGACAAATTTCAGGTAAGCGATTTTTCTGCGCTTAAACGCATGTACAGCGTCGGTGAGCCCTTGAACCCCGAGATCTATCACTGGGGCAGGCAAGTTTTTAGAGTGGAAATCTACGACACCTGGTGGCAGTCGGAGACTGGCTCGATGATGATCGGCAACCATCCACCCATGACCGTTAAACCAGGTTCGATGGGCAAACCTCGTGCCAGTGTTGAAGCGCTGATCTGCAGAGAGAACATGGAGGTGCTCCCCGCTGGAGAACAGGGGCTGCTTTGCCTGCGTAAGGGTTGGGGTTCGATGTTCCGCGGGTATTTTCGCAACGAGACGGCTTACGCTGAGAAATTCAACGGAGACATCTACATCACCGGCGACCTGGCGTGGCGCGACAACGAAGGCTATTTCTGGTATGTCAGCCGTGCGGACGATGTGATCAACACCGCCGGTCACCTGGTGGGACCCTTTGAAGTGGAAAGCGCGCTGCTAGAGATTGAAGAGATCGTGGATGTTGCGGTAATTGGTGCGGATGATCCCCTGCTGCATAAGAAGATTATAGCATTCGTTAAATTACGCAACGATCAGCCATGGAGCCGTGAACTGGAATTGAAGTGCCGGATCTATGTCAGCAATAAGGTGTCCACCACCGCAATCCCGGCGGAATTTCATGTCATCAATCGCATCCCGAAGAATCAGAGCGGCAAAATTTTACGCAGAGTTTTAAAAGCGATTTACGAAGGGAAAGATCCCAGCGACGTATCCACGATGGAGTAGAAAATGGAAATTATTGACAGATTACAAACCTTGTTCATCACCGTGTTCGACAATGACTCCATTCAGATCACGCCGCAATTGACGGCAGATGATGTGGATGAATGGGATTCTCTCTCGCACATCAACCTGATGATCGCGATCGAATTAGAGTTCGGCATCGAATTCAACCCAAGCGAAATCCAATCTTTCGCCAATGTCGGTGAATTGGTGACAAGCATCGAAAAGAAACTTGTGGCACAATAAAACGTCTGGCGTGAACCTGCACCGGATTGTAATCAACAATTGAGCGAATTGGAGTTTTTGAAAATTGCGACGGAATGGCAATCGCGTGCCGCAATTGATTATTGGTTCAACTTTTCATAAGTGATCGACGGCGGTTTTCAATGTTTTTCAGACGCGCATCTACCGCACCTGGCAGTAAATTACAGCGTGGGATTGGCTGGTAAGTGAGATTCGGCGAATAAAAGGGATCATGTTTTTCCACCCAGGGCAGCAGCTCGTCATACGCCAGCAGAATGTCTTTGACCGGTGTTTCGTAACCCCGTGAGCCGCCCTCAAAATGGGTCAGTCTGGCGAATGGATTGTACAGGTTGCGGTAACCAGCTTTGACTACGCGCAGACAGAAATCGATGTCGCCGAATGCCAGACGAAAACGTTCATCGTAACCCCCCACCTTGAGGAACAGGTCACGCTGCACCGCCTGGCAAGCGCCTGTAACCGCATAAAGGTCGCGATACCAATCCACCGAACCTGCCAACCCGTGATAATGTTCCGGTGCATTCAAATACAGGTGCCCGATGAAACCGTTCATGCCCAGGATGATACCCGCGTGCTGGATGGAATTATCGCCGCGCAGCAACTTCCCCCCCACCACACCGATGCCAGGCTTTACCGCCCATTGCACCAACTCACGCAGCCAGCCAGCCTCCGTCACCAGCATATCGTTGTTGAGCAACACAACCACGTCCGCCGATGAATGCGCCACCCCGATATTGATCGCTTCGGAGTAATTGAACGGTTGGTCGTAAGGCACAATCGTTACGCGCTCATTCGTTGCCAGCTCATCATAGTACGCGAGCACTTCAGGCTCAGTACTACTATTTTCCACGATGACCAATTTGTAATTTGCGTAATCGGTGATGTTGAAGATTGAGTCCACCAGGTTGCGCAGCCATGCGCCGTGGTTGTGGCTGAGAATGATGAGTGAGACTGAAGGCGAGCCAAATTCCCAATTCACCCTGGTCTGTCCAGCGCTGTGACTTACCACCACATTTTGGGCACCCTGACGCTTGAAATTCAATTCGAGCGCCGAATGCACCGGACCCTCGCTGATCAGCGGAAGTTCTCTTAGGCGGACCAACACGCGCGGGATGTGATGCATAACCGTGTTGGTTTCAACTAATTCTAACTGTAAAGAATACTCGAGGCCTATCAAGTCGAAAGCCGGGATGGTGATCTTTGCCAGAAAAGATGCACGCATGAAACTTCGCGATAAGTAATTCACCGAAAACATAAGCTCCGGCGATGGGGTTGAGGGCTTGAAGAATGGCGCAAGTTGGCCAGAGCCGGTTTTGCGGTACTCGCAATCGGTGTAGATAATGTCAGCCGATGGTATCTCTATTAACGCCGCGGAGAGTTCATCTAGCAGAGTGGGTGCAAAGACATCACCCGCCTGACAAAAAATGACGAAAGAGTCAACAGGAAAATCTTTTAGATCAAGTCTCAGGTCGCTGATTGAAACTGGAGTAAGCAGACGATCTTCCTTTCCCAACCGGGCAGAGATTTCATTCAAATTGATCCCATCAGCGGCGGCGGGGAGGAGTTGCCAGTTCACACCTGCCATCGCCTGAAGCGAGTGGAGGGTCGCAAGTGAAGCTGCCTCATCCCCCGCCCCGATCCCCAATAGGAAAGTCACCTCAGGTGTAGTATCTGAAATTACCCGGGAATAATTCAAAGACCCGGCCTGCTGTTCCCGCCATCCCTTGTAGGAAACTTCGGCGTTACGCATCTGCCAGCGGACGAAAAACGGGGTGGCGTTCAACCGATGATAGAGCGTGCGCAGAAACAACTCCTGCCGGCTTTCGGGGGGCAGCAGGACTCTGCGCAAGGACCTGACCAGTGGGTTGCGCATCGATCAGCCTTTTACCTTTTCAGGGCTCAAAGAATCCGCCAGGGATACAAAGCTGTTAAGACAACAATCTGCTTTCGATCCACCTCGCTTGGGAGTGAATCGCAAGTAAGAAAAATAATACGCAGTGAAAATAGGAAAGCATTTCTCCATCTCATTAGTTCGAAAAATCAATATTTCAGGTCGCTGCATCATCACAATTGGGATGGCTAAACAAACCAGTTCAAGTGATTGCGCGCGGCAACGACCAGCAAAAAGTACGCCGGTCCGCCGATGATGAACAACACGAGCGAGTACGCCAGCACCAACCCCCTGACGACTTTTTGCCTGACACGTGAAATGAACTCCACCACCAGCACATAGAATGGGGCAAGTATTGGAAAGAGATAGCGCCCCTGGATGGCGATGTGCCGGAAATCGGTCTTCAGCTCGCTGGTGTAGTTAATGTAGAAGATTGTGCCGAAATATACGACCACCAGTAGCAGCAGGGTGTAGAAAACCCCATCTTTTCCGCCCCAATAGCGCACCGCGAGCAGGAGAATGAAAAAGAAGAATAACGAATAGTAGGAATCCAGGTGAACAGGGACATAAACCTCGTGACCCAGGATGCCATACACACCATTGCGCATATTATCCAGCCAGAACTCCGAGAGGTAGTTCACCGGATCCTGCTTTTTCTGTGTGACCACATCCCGAAGGCTGAGGTTTTCCTCGGGAAACTCCATCTCAATCGCCCTTTGCTTGAAGACACTTAATTCACATTGAGTCGGCGTGTACAGTTCCTTACATTTTGGTAGCAGCGACCCATACCTGATCAGGTTCACACCGTACAGCGAGAGATTGAAACCCACCACTGCTAATGTGAGTACGGCAGTGACAATCAACTTCCAGTTGATCGCGATTTGGAGGTCCAGTTGCTTGCGCTTGACGACCAGGTAAACAACCCAGCAGATGAACATCACCAACGCCAGAGGCAGGATCGTCTTTTTAACCAGCGCACCCAGGCTGATGAAGAAGATCCATGCCAGGCTGTTGGTCACGGGTTTTTTTCCGCGCAATGTTTTGACCAGGTAATAGATACCGGCGGTGGCGCAAAGGATGGTGAGATTGTCGTATGAGATTCCGCCCGACATGAAAGTAAACATCAATGTGCTGGAAGTGAAAAAAACAGCCAGCAACGGCCACCAGCGCTTGCGGAGCACCTCACCAGCCAGCGAATAGACAAAGACCAGGGTCAGCATGGAGTAAATGACACTGCTGAGGCGAAGAACCAGCATCCCATGCCACTCGGTCATCGCAGGCAGTACCAGGCTAGCCAGATGCAACACCCGACCGTTAATCCAGTAATACAGAAACGGAAAGCGGTCAAACTGCCTGTGCCCGAGGATCAGTGCACGCTCGGTAACCTCCGGAAAGCCCCATGTAGTCGAAAACAGCGTGGATATATAAAAGTGACTTGGCTCGTCCGGAATAATGCCCCGCCTCAAGTGAAGGGCAAAATATGCTGCGCAGACCACGAACAAGACTAGCAGCAGGAACAGGATCGCGATTTCGCTGCGTTGGTCTCCGAACACCCTGCCCGGGCGGGTGCGAAGCGCACCACCCTCAACCGGTTTATCCTGTGCTTGCTCGGTCAAATTTCAGCTCCTGAACGATCGGATTATGATACAAAATAGCGAATGATTTTGCTAAGTCAAACTGATTGGAGAAGTTCGTTGCAAATATTATAAATCAAATGCCTGTCGGGCTTGAAGGTCCACAGTGTTTACACGCCCGCTCAGCGGTCAGGATCATAATTTCAGCCCGCCCTGCAGCAAGTTTTGATTGAAGCATGGATCCCCTTGCGCGAGCAGAGTTTGCCAGCGTTGCCTGAATCGTGCAGCATCAGCCTCAAGCCTGGCGAGCTGTGTGGGGGATCGCTCGTAGCTGTGCGTGTTCGAGCCAATATGGTAAAGTTCAGCAAAGGGCGTCCAAACATTGACGCAACCAGCCTCAAGCAATTTCAGGCACAGATCCACGTCACTGTACGCCAGCACATAATTCTCATCAAAACCACCCACCGAATCGAATGCTTGCCTGGACACCATCATGCAAGCGGAGGTGTTTGCTGCCACGTTGCGCGTTAGCACCAATTGCATACTATGACCGGTCATGTCGCGCGAAAATCCTTTGTAGATATGAATGGCAACTTCTCTTTCGCTAACGACCACACCAGCATGTTGAATGTTGTTATTCGCAAAATACAGTTTCGCGCCGACGCTCCCCACCCCGGGGCGTGCGGCGTGCATTAGCAATTCCTCGATCCAACCTGGCATGATGACCTCAATATCGTTGTCGAGAAATAGCAGCATCTCTCCACGCGTCTCACGCACCGCCCAGTTGTTGACCGCCGCATAATTGAACGGCTGCTGCCATTCCAGCACTCTGATGCGCGCATCTAAGTTTTTCAATTCCTCGTATAGCGAATTAGTCTCCGGTTCATTACTGTTGTTTTCGATGATCAGTATTTCGTAATTTGTGTAAGTGGTTTTTTTGAGTACCGATGCGATAGCTTTGCGCAAGTCTGCCGCGTGATCGTGATTGGGAATGAGGATCGACACCAGCGGACTGCGGGGAAGCGCGTACCTCACGCGATAGCTTGTCGGCATGGACAAACTTTCTGCCTTCCCTGGCAGATCCACGCGGTGTAAATGCTCATTGATTGCCTTTACGCCGGAAGCACTTGCATAGGGTTTAGCATCCGAGTCGGCAGCGGTCGATCCCTGGATTGTTCGCCAGTGGTAGAGCACCTGCGGAATGTGCTCAATGAGTCGTGCCTGCTCGCAGGCGCGCAATATGAGGTCGTAGTCCTGCGCCCCCTCAAAACCGTCACGCACCCATCCCACCCGGTCACCGAGAGATTTGCGCACCACCAGGAAGTGGCAAATGTAATTTGAACTGCGCAGGTAATCCGGGCTGAAATCCGGTTTGAAGTACGGGAAAAAACGTCTGCCTCGATCATCCACTTTGTCTTCATCGGAATAGACCAGATCGACACTAGAATCAGATCGTAGGCGTAAGGCGACCTCGTACATGGCGAACGGTGCGAGCAGGTCGTCATGGTCCAGGAAGCCTATATATTCGCCTGCGGTGATCGCGATCGCAGCGTTGGTATTGCCGGCAATTCCCAGGTTCCGCTCCAGGTTAACCACCTTGAATCTGGCATCCTGCCTGGCGTATTGATCGATCAGGTCCTTGATCGCCTGGTTGGACGGATCGCCATTCGCCAGGCAGCATTCCCAATGCGGGTAAGTTTGGTTGAGGACGGAATCCATGGTTTGCGCGAGGATCGCGGCGGGAGGGTTGAAGACCGGGATCACCACGCTGATCAACGGCGGCTGTGTCATTTGCTGCACCAGCTGGCGCTGCTGCTTGAGTTCCTGCGGTGAGGGTTCATGCTGTTCGTACCAGCGCCGGTAGCGCCGGAACGCGATGGCAGGCACCAATTTTTCGAAGTTCTGCATCCCGCGTTTGAGGGCACGCGCGAGCCCTTCAGTGCGATATATGTCGAGGAATTTTTTAAGAAGTGAACCAATTCGTTGGATCATCCCGGAATTATCCCGCCAGTCAATTTAGTAGTTTCAAAAACTATATCATAAATTGAGGTTCAGAACTGCCAGACGAACGAACTCCGCGCGCGGACGACAACGCCGGGCGTGTGAATAATGATAAAATTCAATATTCACGGATCCGATAGAGGTAGTCATTCCTCGAAAAGCTACTAAGATCAACACGATACCAATCATCAACAGGTAGGGTCAGGTTATGTACAAGAACAAGACGATCGCCACAGTAGTTCCCGCTTATAACGAAGAATTGCTCATCACCCGTGTCATCGATACCATGCCGGATTTTGTCGATCACATCGTCATCGTCAACGACCACAGCAAGGACAAGACCGCTGAGATTGTGCAGGGGTATGTTGAAAAAACTGGCGGTCGCGTGATCCTCATCAACCTGGAGAGCAACCAGGGTGTGGGCGGCGCGATTACCGAAGGCTACAAATGGTGCCGTGACCATAAGATTGATGCGACGGCCGTGATGGCGGGCGACGCGCAGATGGATCCGGATGACCTGCCCGCGTTGCTCGACCCGGTGGTGGAGGGCGAAGTCGATTATACCAAGGGCAACCGCCTGCTCTCGGGCAAAGCCTGGGAGATCATCCCGCATGACCGCTACATAGGCAACGCCATCCTTTCCCTGCTGACCAAGATCGCCTCGGGGTACTGGCACATCACTGATTCACAAAGCGGGTACACGGTCGCCAACCTGAAGGTGCTCGAGACGATCCAATTAGATGGAATTTATAAAAAGTACGGGATGCCAAATGACCTGTTGGTGAAGCTGAACATTTACAATTTCAGGGTACGCGATGTGGAGATCAAACCGATTTACGGTATCGGTGAGAAATCGGGTATCAAGCCGCTGCTGGTCATCCCGCGCTTCAGTTGGTTGTTGCTGCGCTTGTTCTTCAATCGTATGGTGCAAAAGTATATCCTGCGCGATTTTCACCCGTTGATATTTTTCTATTTCATTTCCGTTGTTTTAAACGCTACCGGATTGGTGTTGCTTGTGAGGTTGGTCGTGTACTGGATCCAGGTAGGGCATATCCCGCCCATCAATGCGCTGGCGGCATTTTTTAGCCTCACACTCGGCATCCAGATGCTGCTCTTCGCCATGTGGTTCGACATGGATTCGAATAAGCACCTGCGGTAATACTTTCAGCATGAAGATCCTGATCGATATCAGCCACCCCGCGCATGTACATTTCTTCAAGCACGCTGCGCGTATCTGGCAGGAGCACGGGCAATCCGTCAAATTCGTAGCACGCAGCAAGGAAATCACCTTTCAGCTGCTCGACGAATACGGCATCCCCTACCAGGGATTGAGCACGATGCGCCACGGGTTGGGCGGGCTGGCGGTGGAGATGTTGGAGCACCAGTCAAAACTCGCCCGAGTGGCACGCGAATTCAAGCCGGACGTAATGCTGAATATCGGCGGCACTTTCATCGCGCATATAGGCAGGCTGATGTGCATCCAGACGGTGGTGTTTACCGATACTGAATCCGCGCGCCTGTCCAATCGCATCACCTTCCCCTTTGCCACCTGGATCTGTACCCCCAGCGCTTACCTGTATGACCTGGGAAATAAGCAGGTAAGATACCAGGGCTATCACGAACTGGCGTACCTGCATCCCAACCGCTTCACCCCCGACCCGCACTCAGTGCTGGAAAGCGGGATGGCGGCCGATGAACCTTTCTTCCTGCTGCGCTTTGTCTCATGGGGCGCATCGCATGATGTAGGGCAGGCTGGCTTGACCAATGAGGATAAGACCCGGCTGGTCAATGGATTGCTGGAGCATGGCAAGGTATTGATCACCTCCGAGGGCCCGCTGCCTATAGCGCTTGAACCCTATAAAGTGCAAATCAGCCCAACAAAGATCCACGACCTGCTGGCTTACGCGCGCATGTACGTGGGAGAAGGCACCACCATGGCGTCAGAAGCAGCCATGCTGGGCGTGCCCGGCATTTATATCAACACCCGGGTGGATGGTTACGTCAATGAATTGAGCCGCAAGTACGGGTTGATCCACCATTTTCAGCAGAGCCAGCTCGCGGTCGAAAAAGCCATTCAACTCGCAGGCACACCAGACCTGCCGGCGGAATACCAGCAGAAACGCCAGCACATGCTGGCAGACAAGATTGATGTGACCGCCTGGATGGTGGAGTTTGTGGAGAATCTTGGAAAATAATTTATGAAAGACGACCTTAATTACCCCAGAACTTTCGTACACCCACTAAGGTGTTAATTCATCAAAACCCGTGAAATATTACTCAAATAGAGAAAATGGATCGACCAAGGTCAATCGACCATTGCCAACATGTCAAGGCTCAAACACTCAAGGCTAACATGTTGTGGATTCATAGTTACTATGTTAAACTTTAATAAATGCGTCATGAACATAACACCACAACCGGTGAGGGTGTTGGTAGATACATGAAATTCGTAAATACATAATTCTCCTCTATTGAACGAATTTTTATTTCAATGAACTTATCATGTAGATACCGGATTATTATAGAACTGGTTCAACGAGTGAATATAAGCAATGGTGAAGACTTTTTCGCCGACGATCCAGCCGAGGAGATATTTTTATATATAACTGCGAGGTTATTACATGCGTTTATGTTTGCACATTAACACCAACAGTTCCCAGCAAGTAATAATTTACTCAAACGATTGGTCGAGTATTCTATGAGTTCAAACGCTTTATCTATCAAAAGTGAAGTGGGTATCCTTTACATCGCCACCGGTGCTAAGTACATTAAAGCCGCCATGCGTTCTGCGGAAAGTGTGCAGAAGTTTTGTCCGGGATTACCCATCCACCTTTTTGCAAATTACCGGGAATACGACCTCAAGCTCGATCAAGCACCTAACCCCTTTTCCTCCGTCGCCGAAGTAACAAATCCACATCGCCGGTCGAAAGTAGATTATCTATCCGCAACCCCCTTTGATCGCACCCTTTATCTAGATACGGACACAATTGTAAACGCGGATATACGGCAGGTCTTTAAAATCCTGGATCGTTTTGATCTCGCCCTTTGTCACGCGCCTCACCGTAATAGTACTGTAAGTACCTCAAACTGGCGCACAGATATACCAGATGCATTTCCAGAATTCAACTCAGGAGTTTTCTTGTACAAAAAAACCAGCTCAATGCTCAAACTGCTGGAAGATTGGAAAACTGGTTTTTATGAAGCAGGCTTTCAAAAGGATCAAGTGACCTTGCGGGAATTACTCTGGCTTAGTGACTTACGCATCGCCACATTACCGCCTGAATATAATATACGATACATGAAATATCATTACATCTGGTCGAGGAAAGAAGCAACCTCAAAAATTTTTCACTTAAGGCGATTACATTATGGACGCTTCTCGTCGGTTACCCGGATCTGGAAAAAATATTTCAATCCCATATATTATTCGATCATAAAAAAAGGTCAAGAGTGAATTAATGCTAGATCAACGATCCCTACCGAACTTCTTCATTATAGGAGCGCCTAAAGCAGGAACCACCACGTTATTTAATATCATTAGCAAATTTCCGGAGGTTTACTCTGCTACACAAAAGGAAATCCGTTTTTTCACTAAAGACGCAAATTATCGCAAAGGATTGGCGTGGTATCAACAGACCTACTTTAATGGCGCAGCTGACTATCCAATCCGTATGGAAGCAACCCCAACTTATTTGACTTGGAGTGAAAAATCGTCTCGTCGCCTGGATGAGGATTACCCAACCCATGAACTCAAATTCGCAGTAATTTTCCGGGATCCAGTTCAGAGAGCCTATTCGCATTACTGGCATCGTTTTCGCCAGGACCATGAGGATTTAACATTTGAAGAAGCAATTAAGGCAGAGCCGGATAGAATGGCAAAATATTACGACGAGTTATTCAGTAACGGGTACGGAAGATATACATATTTCCGGGCGGGATGCTATGCCAGCCGGTTACAGCCGTTCCTGGATCGTTTTAAGAAAGAACAGTTCATTTTCTTAATTACTGAGGATCTCTTACCTGATGCTTATCCGGTTACTATTGCCCGGATTAAGGAATTTCTCGAAATCTCCGGGGATCAAACTCCCTCGATCAAAAAGGACAATCCAGCCACTTCCTTACGTTGGGACTGGATGAAATCACCTTATTCAAGATTGAAACATTCTTTCCTGGGTAAGTTTTATCTATCCATCATCAATGAACCATTGCGTAATAAAATCCAGAATCGCATGTATACGGCTACCGCCAACCCCCCCATGAATCCTGATTTTGCCAGTCAACTTCGTGCCAGGTATTTCGAAGAGATCAAAGCACTGGAACGGATAATTGAACGTGATCTTTCCAAGTGGATGGAACCGTAGTTTAATAACCTCCTGGGTTTTTCTTATCTGATCGTAGAAAAACAGGTAAGTAAAAATCTTGTCAGCCATAAAGCTGAGGGCCGCTTTTTCCTAACCAAACTTGAACGAAATAAATGAAAACCAAGGAAAACAGACATCAAGCGTTGGGAAGGTTAAGCGTGCAAGTTAGATAACTTGGAATATCTTGGTAGGAACTTGCGACACACATATTTGCACCTGAGTTCTATTGCAAGGATAACCTTTTCATAATTGGAAATTCCTATACCGTGCTACTGACAGATGATTGGATAACTGAAATCATCGTCGAGGAATTTATATCATTAAGACTCGATTGCCAATCAATTGCCAATCAAGATCCGATTGTCAAGGTTCGATTGTAAAGGTTCGATTTAATAGGAACTTTGTAATGAAGTATACTTAGCCTGTTTCTTGATCTTACCCTACAAAATACGATTTTTTGTAATACTTTTTCCGCATTTTATAAGTGGATCTTTCGCTAAGAATAGATAATTTTGAGTTGCTCACACACAAAATTTTATAATACATCGAAAAATAAATATGAAGACAAATGAGGAACCTATACAAGATAACCTGACAAGCAGGAGCATCATATCGGTCAAGTGGAATGTTATTAGTAATTTTGTCAGCATCTTTATCAAATTGACACAATCCATCGTGCTGGCAAGGTTATTGCCAATCGAAACCTTTGGTGTGGTAGCCGGCGCAGCATCTATCATTGGGATCACCGGAAGTTTATCTAATTTTGGGATGCGCGGCGCATTCAATTTCCGTTGTAAAGAAACTGAAGATTTAGAATCCACTGCAAGTGTTCATTTCACTCTCCAACTATTCATTAACATAATTTGGACGGCGTTAATGCTAGCAGGTGGGTTTATCTTTATAAGAGAAACCGGTGATGGGTTTCGCACAGCTTTCGTTACTCTTACTCTTGCTGAATCTATAATCACTATGTGCAATACAGCAAGCTTTATATTAAACAGACTTGTCCAGCATAAACGACTGGCAATGATCTCAATGATTAATGTCATTCTTACCTTAATCGTATCCGGAACATTGGCAATTCTCAAGCAGCCGCTTTGGTCGCTGCTCTCAAGTCAATTGGTGAGCGCAACGGTTAGTGTAATTTTTCTTTACATTTGGCGCCCGGTTTGGAAGCCAAAGTTCATGTTCTCGAAGTCTATAATGAAGTACTTCCTAAATTTTGGCAGCAAACAAGTAATATCAAGTTTTCTACAGAGCACATTGGACAAGGTCGATGAACTTTGGATAAAGATATTCATTGGTTCCGTCCCCCTAGGTTACTACTCAAAAGCCTATTCATTTGCATTATATCCTGGGTCTGTGCTCGCTAGTCCAGTAAACAATGTAGCAATGGGTACGTATGCTGAAGTCGCCCATGATCGAAAAAAATTATCCTCAGCTTTCTTTCAGACCAATGCTTTACTGATTAGATCTGGCTTTTTGTTGGTGGGCTTATTCTTCCTGGTCGCGCCGGAATTTATACGAATTGTTCTTGGCGAAAGATGGTTACCGATGTTGACAGCTTTTAGATTAATGCTTCCTTATGCTTTGTTTGATCCGATGAAAAAGACAATGGCGAATTTGTTTGTTGCTGTCGGAAAACCGGAGATTATTGTTAAAATTAGATTTATCCAACTTATAACAATGATTGCTGGGATGTTTGTACTTGGTTTTCTGTTCAGTATTGAAGGAGTTGCAATTGCTGTCGATCTAATGATGCTTGTAGGAGTAGTTTTAATCCTTCATAAGGTCAAAGCTTACGTTGATTATTCACTGAAATCACTTTTCTTAAATCCATTCCTATGCATGGTCTCAGGTTTATTGATCGGGTATGGTTTTGATCAATTCGTTTCACCGACTTTACCGGGTTTTCTTTCTGCTATTATTGAAATGAGCATTTTTACGCTCATCTATTGTGGAGTATTCCTTTTACTAGATAAGCAGGAAGTTTTAAAATATATTCAAATGATCAGGAAATACCTGCTGCGAATACGAAACGCATAAATCGTTGAGCTGCGATCAAGGTAAATAGGGAAAAAAATGACAGGACTATTCTTCGCCATAGTATTTTGTTAAAGCACTCATCAACCAATTTAGCGATGTCAGAATTCCTATTTATGGGTTTTTACATATAATGAATAATAGCTTACCAGGACAAAGGTTGTGAATAAACAAAAAAAAATCTGGGTTAAATTAAAATATTCCTATTTGCCGTTTCAAGTGCGCTTTGCACTTGAACGTGTAATTTCCTATTATCGTATGTTACACAAACCATACCCAACTGCATCGAAGAATGATCAACTAGCGAGCCAACCGCTTTTCATAATTAGTTGTGGACGATCAGGCACTACGCTCATGAGAAGTATGTTGGTTGCTGGAGGTCAGATTGCAATCCCGATGGAAACCCAGATATTACACCTTTTACCCATGAAGTTCATTTCAGCCCGCCGCGGAGGTTGGAAGGAACAGGTACGAACGGTGATCTCTTCTTTTGAAATTCATCCGAATTTTCCGCTCTGGAATACCAACCTTGCCAATGCATACCAGAACGCCATTGCCTTGCCAGATGAGGAAAGATCCCTGTCCAGGATCATCGATGAAGTGTATATGACGTATGCCAACCATGCGTTTCCCCAGGCGAAGATTTGGGGAGATCAATCTCCATTGCACACCTTTTACCTGCCTTATATACACCGCATTTTTCCAAATGCTAAATATTTACACATGATCAGAGATGGAAGGGATGTCGTTACCTCTTTAGTGACCAGGTTTGGAGATGGTTTCCTGTTTGAAGCAGTGCACCGCTGGTTAGTAAGCATAAAGCGCACCCAACAGTTTCAAAGGAAAATTTCCCCTGATCAGTATATGGAAGTTCGTTATGAAGAACTTGTTCGGGATCCGGAGAATACCCTCAAGAAGGTTTGCGCATTTATAGGAATTGATTACTCTCCCATTATGTTGGATTATTGGAAACTCCCTTCGACCGTTGAACACAAACACAAAAGCTTCCACGTCAATCTCGGGAAACCAATATTTGAATCATCGATTGGTAAGTGGAAGGATATTTTAAGTCCAGTTCAACAGGATTATGTGTCGAGTAAATTAAATCGGGAATTGAAAAAAAAGGGATACTTAGAATGACTCTTAAAAATAATCAATGAAAATAAATTATTCATCTTCATTTATCACACAAATTAACTTCTAAAATGGCAAGAGTCTATGCCTAACCCCCGCGTCGCCATCTGTCAGCCCTACTTCATCCTCGGCGGGCGCCTGTCGCTGGTGCTGGAGATCGTTAAATCTCTCAATTCAATCGGAATTGAACCAGATATTGTTTCGTTGGGCTATTCCTTCACCCCGGATCAGATCAGGCAAAAGTACGGGCATGATCTAAGGATGAATTTCCGCACCGTCGCCAGGTGGTCGCCCTGGCGCTGGCTGCCGCAGGATTATCAAATCCTTGTATTCAACAAGATGCTTGGCAAAATCGGGGAAAGCTACGACTTGTTGATCAATTCCAGCAACAGCCAGATCCACCTGCCTGCAAAACCACAAATCCTGAGTTATATCCATTTCCCACGCGAGTACCGGATCAAGCACGGGGTCACCGAAAGTTACTTCACGCACAGCGGAAAGATGCTGCGCGCCTTTGCCCGGCTCTCAGATGGGTATCTGCAAAGCGTTTACGCCCACCCGCATGCTGATCCACAGCACCGCATCGTCTGCAATTCCGAATATTCAAAGGATTGCTTCTGTGAAATTTTCCCGGAATACAATCGTAAAATTCCGGTGATCTATCCTCCTGTGCAAATGGACAAATATGTACATCCTGCAGCGATGGAGCGCCGCGGGATCGTGTCGTTGGGCAGGTTCGCCCGGCTGAAAATGCAGCTCGAACAGATCAAGCTGGCCGAACAGCTGCCGGGGGTCGATTTTCACCTAATCGGGTTCGTGACCGACCAGGCATATTTCGAGCGCTGCCGTGATTATGTGCGAGAACGCCGGCTGACCAATGTTCACCTGCACCCGAACCTTGACCAGGAACAAGTGATCGGGCTGTTAAACTTTACCAAATATTTCCTGCACACGCTGGTTGATGAGCCCTTCGGCATCACCGCTGTGGAAGCCATCACCGCGGGCTGCATCCCGATCGTACACAACTCGGGCGGTCAAAAAGAAACCGTGCCGATCGCAGCTTTACGCTATGCTTCGCTCGATGAAGTTCCAAGGATCATCAACAACCTGGAATTGAAGGACGCGCAGGAGGTGAATGATTTAATCTCATTCCTGCAATCCCATGCCAGGGAAAATTTTAATGAACACAAGTTCCTGGATAAGATGTCTCTCTTGCTCAAACAGATCCTGTCGTTTTAGTTCAAACTGATTGGTGGATGCTCATGAACCGATACCTTGAATTACTGATCAATACCCCGCCGCGTTTTTATCTGCACACTGCCAAATACAAGCTGGCTGAAAAGAGCCAACCGGAGGATTACAACCAGATCAAACCCTGCGCGTTCGTGCTCTCCACCGGCAGGGCTGGCACCGAGACACTTGCTCGGTTGCTTGAACTTGATAAAAAGATCATCGCGCTGCACGAACCTTTAC
>JBCFBD010000123.1:0-3529 GCA_038562455.1 Anaerolineaceae bacterium
CATTTGTTGCGCGGTGCTTTTCCACCTCAGACCACGAAGTTCCTCCAGCGCCGGCAACATCGATGGCTGACACACCCATTTCCACCAGCCTTCTGGCGGTGTTCACAGAGATTCCCCACCCGACTTCCTTCACGATCACAGGAACAGCAATATGCCTGCAGACAGCTTCAATTTCATTGGAAAGACCGGCAAAATTCGTCTGGCCTTCAGGTTGCAACGCTTCTTGTAATGGATTGAGATGCAGGATCAACGCGTCTGCCTCGATCATGTCGACGGCTTTCTTGCATTCCTCAACCGAAAAGCCATAATTGAGTTGTATTGCTCCAAGGTTGGCGTAGAGTGGAATATCCGGCGCGGAATCACGAATAGACAGCCGCTTGCCCGGTCCCCAATTTTCAATATCCACGCGTTGCGACCCCACACCCATTGCAATCCCACAGGTATTGGCTGCTTCAGCCAACCTCTGGTTAACGAGTTCCCCTTTCGGAGTCCCACCGGTCATCGAGGAGATTAATAACGGGATCTTCACGATTTTTCCGAGAAATTGAGTTCTCGTGCTGACATCAGCCAACGCAATATCCGGCAATGCCTCATGAACGAACGCGTATTGTTCAAACCCGGTCGTGATCGCTGAACTCACATCTCTGTCGATGTTGATCTTAAGGTGCTCGTCTTTGCGTTTGGCAATCTCATTCATCAAATTGAGTATACCAAATACGGTGATAAAATATCTTCAGAATACTTGACAGAAACTTGAGTATCGTTACAATTCACCTATCAATCCTAAGCAGGTTATCAGGAGGTTCAGGACATGAGTGATACATTCGAAAAAGTTCGGGAAGTAATTGTAGAGGTCTTAAAAGTTGATGCATCAGAAGTTAAAGTAGAAACTCGCTTCGTCGAAGACCTCAAAGCAGACTCCATGGATCAGTTTTTCCTTATTGATGGGTTTTGTGAGAAATTCGAAATCAATATTAATGACGAAGATGCCCGCTCGATCAAGACGGTTTCAGACGCAGTTTCATACATCGACGGTCAAAAGAAATAGTCTCTGCAATTAGAAAACGCCATCTCAAAAGAGGCTTTTCGGCCTCTTTTATGGTTAAACAAGCGTTGCTAATTGCTCGGGATAATCGGCTATTTTGACACCTACCGATCGCAATAATTGAATTTTCTCCTCTGCAGTACCAGTAGATCCTTCGATGATTGCGCCCGCATGTCCCATCCGTTTGCCAGGAGGCGCAGATACTCCGGCGATGAACGCCGCCACCGGCTTGGTCATCTCGCGTGCGATGAACTCAGCAGCCAGCTCTTCGTCATCCCCGCCGATTTCGCCAATCATGATGACCACATCAGTCTGAGCATCCGATTCAAATAATTCAAGCGCATCGACAAAATTCATCCCCTTGACGGGATCTCCACCAATTCCAATGCAAGCTGAAACGCCTTTATTGAGCTTCTTGAGTGAGTACAAAACCTCATACGTCAAGGTACCAGACCTGGAGACAACCCCGATATTACCTGATAAGGCAATGTTGCTTGGGATGATGCCAATCTTGCCCTGGTCCGGCACTAGAATACCTGGGCAATTTGGCCCAATCAGGCGCGTGTTTTTTGTGCGCATGTATTCCTTCACGCGCATCATATCCAGAGTTGGCACCCCTTCTGTGATGCACACCACCAGATCTAACCCGGCATCCACAGCTTCAAAGATCGCATCAGCAGCGTATTTTGCCGGTACAAAAATGACAGAAGCATTGGCGTCGGTAACTTCCACCGCGTTCTTGACAGTGTCAAACACCGGTACTTTGCCGTCCATCACCCAATCGCCGCCTTTTCCCGGGCTAACACCTGCCACGATGTTCGTGTGATAAAACAACATCTGCTGGGTGTGAAACAACCCCTCATTCCCTGTGATGCCCTGCACGATCAATCGCAACTGGTTATTGATCAGAATGCTCATATTTTTGGCTCCTTTACCAGCTGGACCACTTTTTCCGCGCACTCCACCAGCGAATCGGCATAAATCAATGAACTGCCTGCCAAAATTTGCCTGGCGATCTCCTCATTCGTACCCACCAGCCGTGCCACAATCGGCACGTTCGGTTTCACTTCATCGTAAGCCGTGATCAATCCCTTCGCCACCTCATCGCAACGAGTAATCCCGCCAAACACATTGATTAAGATCGCTTTGACATTCGGGTCAGCAAGGATCAAGCGCATGGCTGCTGCTACCTTCTCTGAAGAGGCTCCGCCGCCAATATCCAGAAAATTTGCCGGCTCGCCGCCTAAATGTTTGATGATGTCCAGGGTTGCCATCGCCAGGCCAGCACCATTGACCATACATCCGATTTGACCATCCAATTTCACGAAAGACACGCCAAACTTTCTGCCTTGCGTCTCAGACCAGTCTTCGGCATCGATATCGCGTAAATCTGCCAGTTCAGGGTGCCTGAACAAACCGTTTTCATCGAGCACAATCTTGGCATCCAGTGCTACCAGGTGATTCTCAGCGGTGATCACCAGCGGGTTGATCTCGGCGAGGGTCGCATCACAGTCTACGTACACCTTCCCCAACGCGAAAGCGATTTCGCCAAACGGCCGCCAGAATTGCCGGGGGAGGTCGATACTCAATGCAATGTCGCGGATCTGGTATTCCCGCATACCCAATGAAGGATCGATGTACAGTTTTGCGATCTGGTCCGGTGATTTTTTAGCCACCTCCTCAATTTCCACTCCCCCAGCGCTCGAGGCGATCAGAACGGGTTTTTGCTTTGACCGATCGTTGGTGATCCCTAGATAGATTTCTTTTTGTATGGAAACAGCTTCGTCAACCAGTACTTTTCGCACCGGCAGGTCTTTGATCTTCATCGAGAGGATTTGCGTGGTGACCTCTTCAGCCTCTTCTGGGCTTTTGACGAGCCGGATACCGCCTGACTTACCCCTGCCTCCAACCAGCACCTGAGCTTTGATGACCACTTTCCCGCCCAGTTCCTCGCAAAGCTGCCGGGCTTCACTGGCGGATGCTGCAATCCTGCCGCTAGGAATCGGGATATTGTACCGGGAGAAGATATTCTTGGACTGATACTCGTGTAGTTTCATCCCACCACCTGAAACAGAGTTTTAATTCCACGTCGATTATACACCGCCGCAAAAAAGCCCGGATGAAAAACCCGGGCTGTTATTTTTCTGGAGTGTGAAATGTTAACTTTTCAGAAACTCTTCCAATGCGTCCTTGCTGATGCGGTAAGATTCACCGATTTTCCTGGCTTTCAGGTCGCCAGCCGTGATGGCTGCGAGCACATCAGCTTCAGTCACCTTCAGCACGCTGGCAGCTTCCGCCGGTGTCATCACAGAAGGCACGCTCGATGAGCTTGTGGGAGCCCCGCCAGCACCAGCGGCTTGTGTTGAGCCGATGCCCTTGAGGGATTCAGAAAGCACATTGCCGATCCCCAGTCCTGCGCCAATTCCAGCAGTCAGCCCTGCGCCGCCGCCTTCATTGCGTGCCGCTTCGCGCATCGCGTCTGCG
>JBCFBD010000023.1:0-34132 GCA_038562455.1 Anaerolineaceae bacterium
CCAGAACGGATGAAGGCGGCGGTCGCATCGAGATAGGCAGGCAGGGACTGTACCGCCCCTGCTGGCTGCCCGCTGGTTCGATCCAACGTCATCGAGAGAGACTCAGCGCGGGTGATCTTCTCCGGCATGTGGACTACATTGGTATTGGTCAACTCGCGCGGTTGGATGGGGGGCTGGGTGACTGCTTGGGGGCTGGAAATTGCCGAGGTGAAATACCCGGGCAGGGTGAAAACAAGCATCAACACTCCCACCACTATGGAAAGTAACCAGGAGTGTTGATTGATTCGTTTTTTCATCGCAGGGTTAAAACATCCCCTGTGCACGGGTTGTACCCAGGGGATGTAAGAACACGATTATTGTTTGCGCGAGATACCGTTCAGCACCAGTCCAAGACCAAGCAGCAACGAGCCGAAGTTCATCAACGTGCGTCCGGTGCGTGTGCTGTTGAACGCGTTCAGGTCAGCGCCAGTAACCGGAATAAGTACTTCAGCAGTTGCTGCCGGGGCGGGCACCGTGTTCAGCACCGGGGGATCGGTCGGCACAGTTGTTGCGGTGGGCTGAGGCGGATCAGTGGGGATGGGAGTATTGGTGGCAGTAGCCGTGTCCACAGGGGTTGCTGTGGGGTCATTAATCGGCGGATCAGTCGGCGTATTGGTGGGTGTGTTAATCGGCGGATCAGTCGGCGTGTTGGTGGGTGTGTTGGTCGGCGGATCAGTCGGCGTGTTGGTAGGTGTGTTGGTCGGCGGATCAGTCGGCGTGTTGGTAGGTGTGTTGGTCGGCGGATCAGTCGGCGTATTGGTGGGTGTGTTGGTCGCCGTGTTAGTGGGAATACTAGTAGGTGTGTTGGTGGCAGTATTAGCGGGTGTATTGGTGGCGGTTGCCTGGGTAATACACGGGCCCAAATAATCGTTCTCGTGACCGGCGCGAGTCGTGCCATCTTCATTAAAGTGACCTGCCGGTCCATAAGCCGCCTGCCAAGAAATGGTCAGGGTGACAAATTGCAGTGTCCCATCCTGCCCTGCCGCGTGACAGAGGGTGACCATCTCGTTGGCAGCACTGACCGGTTGATTGATTGTGGTAACCAAAAACCCAGTTGCCAGCATCACAATACCAAGAAAACTTAGGATCTTGGAGGTTAAATTAAGTTGATTGCGCGTACCGTTACTCATTGCGACTCCTCTCGCGAAAAAACCATTTAATTGCTTATTAGGATAATTTATATCCAATATATCATATAATACAGAGGATTCGTCACTTTGTCAATCACCAATTTTCCAATAGGCGCAATTTTAAGCTACCACCCACCTTAGACTTCCGATGAAGCACAATAAATCGGTTAAAATAGCCTGACTTACTGGTAGACAGGCATACCCAATGACAGATAATTACAAACCAATTGAGCAGCGTAAAAATTTGCGCTCCTGGCTGATCGTGCTGGGCGTGATCCTCTTCGTGGCACTAGTGGGTTTATTGAAGACTGGTATCGATATGCGCCGTTGGCAGTACACCGAACCGGTCACGGCGCGGCTCGAGCAATTGCGCGTTGACGGCACCCCGGTGGTGGTCTTCTTCCACTCCCCTGATTGCAGCTCTTGCAAACAGGTGCAGGCAAGCCTCAACGCGGTGTACCCGGAGTTCAAGGGCAGCGTCGCGCTGCTGGACCTGGATGTAACCAACCTGCGCTACCGCGATTTGGTGAACCGGGTGGGCGTGCAGACTGCCCCCACCCTGCTGTTGGTGAACGCGGAGGGAGAGGAAACGCTGATCGTCGGTGAGATCAGCCCTGAAGCGCTGCGCGCTGAACTGGCCGCTCTGACTGGGGGTGCGCCATAACCCTCGACCCTTCCCTGTTGCAACCCTCGTCGATCCTCGGCTACCTGCTGGTATTCGCGAGCGGACTGCTCACCGGCGTGGGACCGTGCAATATCGCCACCATTCCGCTGATCGTGGGTTACATCGGCGGCTCAAAAGACCTGCCACGCAGGCGCGCTTTCTGGATCTCGCTGCTTTTCTCGGTAGGCATGGCGGTCACGTTTATGCTACTGGGAGTCATCGCCGCGCTGGTTGGCGGGCTGCTCGGCGGCGGCACGCGCATCTGGTATTACATATTGGCGGCAGTGTGCTTCCTCATCGGGTTGCAGATGATCGGCTTGCTGCAATTCTCCACCCCTTCTTGGATGGAGAACCTGCGCGAAAAAGTGAAGACGCGCGGACTGCTGGGTGCGTTCCTACTGGGATTGGTTTCGGGGCTGGTGGTGTCACAGTGCGCTACTCCCGTGCTGGCGGTGATCCTCACCTACGTGATGGCGCAGCAGTCCGGGGTGGTTTACGGCGCTGCACTGCTCTTCCTGTACGCGCTGGGTTGCGCGGTGCCGGTGGTGCTGGCGGGCACCTTCGCCGGGGTGCTGAAGAACCTGCGCGCGTTCGGTAAATGGAACGACCTGGTTACCCGCGCCGCTGGCGGGCTGCTGATCCTGGTTGGGGTGTACTTCCTGTGGGTGGCGTAAGCAATTATTCTACGCGCATTGTCCGAAACACCTGCCCGTTCGCATCAAGCCTTCAGGTTCAATCAATTTGCAGGCGATCACAATTACCGCCAGCAGACAAGCGGAATTCACGCGAATACCGCCAGTGCGCTAGCGGAATTAGCGCTAATTCCGCTTGACAACCCAATAGATATACTGTACAGTATCAATATGCTGATACCCAGGGTCTTAACCTCCACAGTGGTTGACAAGTTGGTCAACACTCAAAAAGGCGTGATCATCTATGGAGCGCGCCAGGTAGGCAAGACCACCCTCGCTACCACTGTGATCGAAAATACAGGCTTGCGCGCCTTGACGATCAACGGAGACCAGAACCGTTTCATCGACATTATTTCGAGCCGCGACCTGGCAAGGATACAGTCACTCGTCAGCGGGTATGAACTCCTCTTTATTGATGAAGCCCAGCGTATTCCTGAGATCGGTATCAATCTGAAGATAATCCTGGACAACCTCCCTGAACTGAAAGTGTTAGTCACCGGTTCATCCTCGCTTGACCTCGCCAGTAAGATCAGCGAACCCCTCACCGGTCGGGTTTGGAACTATCAATTGTTCCCTGTCTCCTTCCTTGAGATGCGCGCCCTGCTCAACCGGGTAGAACTGGATGAAACCCTCTTCCAACGGTTGGTTTATGGAGCATATCCGGAAATATTTTCAATCACAGGAGACCGCGATAAGAAAGAATATCTTCGGAACATGAGCGATGCTTATCTCTATCGCGAGTTAATCGAGTTTGGCGAGGTTAAAAATTCCTCAAAAATTCGCGACTTGTTAAAACTGCTGGCTTTTCAGATCGGGTCTGAGGTTTCTCTTACAGAATTGGGCAGTCGGCTGGGTATGGGTAAAGATACGGTCGACCGCTACATCGACCTGCTCGAGAAATCTTTTATCATTTTTCGTCTCAAGGGATTCAGCCGAAATTTGCGCAAAGAGATCACCAAAATGGATAAGATTTACTTCCACGACCTTGGCATCAGAAACGTTTTGATCGATAATCTCAAGGCAATTCCCGATCGTGATGACCTGGGCAAGCTGTGGGAGAATTTCCTGCTGGTCGAACGCATGAAATACATGCAATACACCAGGCGATTGTATTCTCCATATTTTTGGCGCACCTACACCGGAGCCGAACTCGATTACATCGAGGAACAGGCAGGTTCACTCGCTGGGTTTGAGTTTAAGTACAGTCCCAGGGGGAGCAGGATTCCT
The DNA here is from genome assembly GCA_038562455.1 of Anaerolineaceae bacterium. Lineage (GTDB taxonomy): Bacteria > Chloroflexota > Anaerolineae > Anaerolineales > Anaerolineaceae > UBA6107. The sequence continues at coordinate 3,753 of JBCFBD010000023.1, forward strand.
GCAACGTTTAGCGCTGCTTATCCCAACAGCAGCTTCGCTGAAATTTCACGAGCCAACTATCTCGATTTTATTTTGCAGGATTAGCGTATACGCAGCCGACGCTTATTCCTTCTCCCCCGAGAACTCAGGCAGGTACCATTCCTCCTCCTCCATCAACCCGGTCTTCACCTGGTCGAGCGGGGTTAATGGATCATCCATGCGCACCTGCAGCGAAATGCCCGCGGTGCGCACGCCATTGGCGGTCATTACGCGGCGTACACGGTAGCGCAGGAAGTAGCGCTGTACCAGCTCGGTGTTGAGTACATCCTTGACCGTGCGCACCGACACGGCAGCGCGTTCCGCCAGGTCACCCATCTCAGTCTCCACCACATTGCGGAGCTCCCCGGTCATCGGGTTCCAGTAGCACATCGAACGCGCTGCCAGGATGATGGTGAGCGCGGAGTGACCTAACAGTGGTAACCATTGATTAAAGAAGTAACCCGTGACGAACATGCCCCGCTCGGGTTGAATGAGCTTGGCGCGTTCGCTGCCGTAGGCACGCTGCAGCATCACCTTGCGCGTGCGCCCGCTGCCCGTCAGGCTGCCTTCAGCCTCTGCTGCATCCCCCGGTTCGACTGTATCTGTCATGGGTAAGTTTGCTTCAAGCAGGTCCTGCGGCGGGGATTTCTTGATTGCCTTCTCCCCTTCCCCGGGGCGGTAAAACCCATTCGAGACGATGACGCTGAAGATAACCGGTTGAGCGTAAAGGCCCTCCAGCAACCGGGTGATGCGCGCCCCAAGGCGTTCTTCCACCCAGGCGCGTCCGTAAGCATTGTAAGCCCCTACAGTGAACGTTCGTTCATCGTAACTCACCGGCTTAAGCGGCTGCACCCAGGTTTCATACAGCGCGCGCGACATCTCGGTGCGCAGATCGCCGAGCACCATTTCCCAGGCCTCCTGGTAATCCGGTTGTTCCACTCCGAGTGATTGTCCTTTCACGCCATGATCCATTCTTCTCTTCCGGTCACGCACCCGTTTTACCGGGTGACTTATTATAGAACGTTTTTTCTATTTAATCAAGCTTTTATTGTCTTTGCTAATTTTTTCTACCCTCTCCCGGTTATTTATTTCTACCGATAATTACAGTATTTTACGGAAGAAATTATTCGTTTTCACCGATCAACAATTCCACCAATTCTGCCAGCGTCGAAATCCCCTCCGGGTTGTCGAGGCGGTTATAACGGTTGGAGCACACGCGGGTAAGGATACCCAGCGTCTCGCCCGCTGAAACCGAACGGTGCAGCAACTCAGAGATACGTTCGCGCCAGGTCTCCAACTCAGTGATCTCACCCTGTGAAAGCGTGAGCCCCACCTTGCGCCGCGGTACTACGCTGGGCGGGCGTCCGGGTGAGCGGATCTCTTGTTCATTTGGAACGCGCCGGGCTTCGTATAACTGTACCCAGGCGTTGCGGATCGGATTTTGTGTTGAGGCCATAATCAATTCACCTTTCGTGCAATCTCCACGTTGATCATGGATTCATCGCTTTCCAGTAATGCATCCATCGAGAGGGCGCACAGGCGGATGATCTCGCGCGGCACACCCTGCGATTTTTCGTACAGCACTTCGAAGGCGTCGTCGTTGATCAGCGGCGCCTGCCGACCGGCCACCCCCAGGCGGAAGAGCACCATCTGCAGCGCACTGGAGAGCGTGAGCGGGGGCAGCGCCAGGCGCACAAACACGCGCGCATTGACCGCCTTGTTCAGCTCAAACAGCCCCTGCATCTCGGATTGACCGAACGCCAGCACCTGCGCCACCTTGGCATCGTAATCAAAGTTGTACAGGCGGTGCAGCACCTCGAGCGCTTCGGGCTCCATCAACTGGGCGTCGTCGAGCAGCACCACCACGTTGCGATTGGCGGTGTAAGCCTTTGCCATGAACTGCTCGAGCCCCTCCATCTGCAATTGGAAGGAACGCAGGCGCGGCACCCCCAGCGTCTCAGAGATCTGGCGCGCGGCATCCATGGCGGATTTGAAGGCGGCGGTGTGGATATAGCAGATATCCAGCATCTCCTCAGAGGCGTAGACATCGTACAGGCGCCGGGCGAGGGAGCTTTTGCCCATGCCCATGTCGCCAGTGATCAGCGCCAGCCCGCGCCGGCGCGAGATCACACCCTGCGCCTGCCGGTAGACCGCCAGGTGCTCAGGCCCAAGGTACAGATAGCGCGGGTCAGCCGAAAGCTTGAAGGGGTCTTCTTTCAGACCCAGCCGGTCGAGGCGTACCTGTCGCCACTCATCATCATTCAAAACATCGCTCATGGAACCCTCCATCATCAGCTAATTATCGCACGAAATCAGAACAAAATCAATAGATTTAGCGTATTTATGGCTTTCGGTAACATAATTACTTCAATTCGTTGAATTTTATCATTTTTTATGCTAACATTATCATAATGTGAGATTGTGTATAATCGGTATGTGGGAACGTCCTTGTTCCCGCAAAACACCACCCTTTCAGGCAGGCGCACATGGCTATCACGATCACTATCGCGAACGAGAAAGGCGGGGTCGGCAAAACCACCACCGCGGTCAACCTGGCTGCCGGCATCGCCCTACGCATCGCTGACCGACCGGATGGCGCCAACCGTGTGCTGCTGGTGGACATGGACCCCCAGGTGCACGCGCTGCTGGCAGTGGCGTACGAGAATCACCAAAATACGCCGCCGGTTTCTCTCGCCGCCCTGCTCACCGAGTCGCCGCCCCCATCCATTCAACGCCTCATTCAGCGCAGCGACTACCACCCCAACCTGTTCTATGTACCCTCTGAACGTGCCGCCATGATCCGGGCTGCGCGTGAACTGCCTTCGCTGATGGCGAACGAGACCCGCCTCTCCCGCGCGCTCGCCCCGGTGCAGAATGAGTATGCCTACATCATCATTGACACGCCGCCCAACACCGGCGACCTGCTCATCAACGCGTTGGTAGCGGCTGACCACGTGATCATCCCGGTCGAGACCTCCTACCTGGGGGTGTCAGGGTTGATCGAACTGCAACGCACCATCGAGCAAGTGCAGACTCATTTCAAACCGCAATTGCACATCCTCGGCTACCTGCCCACCCTGTGCGAGGAGCAGCGCAGTGAGGCACGCGATATTCTCGAGGAGATGCGCAAACGCTACAAGAAACTGATGCTGCCCCCGATCCACAAATCCTCTGACCTGGCTTACGCCCACTCCAGCCATATGGATGTGTTCACCTACCGCCCGCCGCGCAGCCCGAGCAGCGAGAATATTACCTCGAGTTCACGTGCGACACGAGAGTACGCCGAATTGATCGAGATCGTCCTCAAACAGACCGGCGCCCGCAAGCCAACCCGGGAAGGATAAAACAGCATGCCGCCTAAAAAGAAGAGGTACTCCGCTTTTGATGACCTGAACGCCAACGGGGTCGAGAAACCCAAGATACAGCCCCCCACCGGCACCCAACCAGCAGAGGTTGGCACCGAACGCGTGGAACGCATTGAACGCCTGAGACCCAGTCAGATGCTGCCCGATCGCTTTCAACCGCGCCGCCTGCTGCCAGCCGAGATCCGGGCGGACTTCTATGGCGGGCGCATCAACTGCTACCAGGCTGCTCTTGAGTGGCTGGCGCTCGCCCGCACCGATAGCGGCATGGAGCAGGAAGTGCAGCGCCTGCTGGCAATGGGCTCTTCGTTCGATGAACACGGGCAGATCAAGTCCATTACCGGCAAGTGGGAGCTCTCCACTACCGGCGAGTACGTCTTTATTATTGAAACCGGTGAACGGCGTTTCTGGGCCGCCTGCCTGCAGTACGCTTCCTCCGGCGCAGCCGATGAACCGCTGTTGCGCGTGGAGGTGGTGGAAGCCCCAACCCGCCAACGCCAGGTACTGGAAAACCGTCACGCTGAGCCCCCCTCCGCGGTGGAACAGGCTTGCGAGGTGGCCGCGCTGATCCTGGCGGAGATGGGCATCCACCCCGAGAACGACCTGGGGGACGATTACGATTTCTTCCGCCTGGCGCGCACCCAGCGCATGCCCACCGGTCTGTGGGAGCGCATCATCCCCATCATGCAGCTCACTCGCCCGCGCATGGTACAGTTGCTCAATATTTTGCAGCTCCCCACCCCGCAGCTCGACCTGGCAGACCGCTATCGCCTCTCAGAGCGCGTGCTGCGTGAGATCCTCTCCGCCCCGCGCGATCAGTGGGAGCGCATGATCCGCCTGAGCATACAGAACCAGTTGACCTCGGAGGAGGTGGCGGAGATCACCGTCCCCTCGCCCGGCAGTGAAACCCCGCGGCGCCCGGTGACCCCCATCCTGCCCGAGCCGGGGCGACAGGCCGCGCGCTCCATGCGCCGCTTCGTGCAGACACTAACCGAGCTCGACCGCATCGGTCAGGACCAGGCGCTGGACGAGATCGCCAACAGTATGGTGGTCAAGGGCATCGGCAGCCAGTCAGTGACGCTGCTCGAGGAACTCGCCCGCTTGATTCGCGCACGCCTCGACCGCCGCTGAACGAAAAGTGTAACCACGGTTACGAATTGAAAAAACGCCGTCTACAACGCCGGCGTTTTTCGTCCGATAGAACAAAATCGGGCGCACCGTACTGCGCCTCTACAAATCAATCCTTGTACCAAATCCGGTGCGGATTGTGATGCGCCCCGATAAAATCCTATTGTGTCATGCGCAGAAGATTCGACTTACCGGCAACACCTCAATTGAGGGGTTTGACAGGCCTGCCCTCGATATACCCGCGGTATCCCATCGGCGCGAGCTGAAACCGCGGTCCGTCTTCATCCGCCCAACGGAAGCCGTAGATCTCCGGTTTGTAGTTCCTGATTGCCTCCCACAGTTCACCGATGGCCTGTTGAAAATTTTCGTCGTCGTACGGCTGTCCCTGGAAGATCATCATCATGCAGGCGGGCAGGGTGATCATTTCGAACCCCGCCGGTAGCGGTTCCTTGTAACCCAGTGGCACTTCCACCCCCTGTGCGTATACTGATGTGCCTTCCGGCTGCAGGTTCTCCGGCAGCCACATACCGATCGGCTCATAGATGGCGCGCTTGATACCGGCGAGCACATCCCACACCTCGCATCCCACCTCATCGCTGTAAGCAAAGTAATCACTGGCATTCACGCCGCGCTTTAGAATGAGATTGCGGGCTGGCCGCTTGACGACCTGGACAAAAATTGTGTTGGGTTGCTGCTTTTCAGTTGACATGTGTTTTCCTCTTTCAAGGGCGAAATATTTTTCATGGACGTTTTCCGGAAGGAACAAACGAATCGGCGGCTTGTACTGGGAGTAGTTCCAGGGGGTGATGCCGAATTGCCTGGTGAAGGCGCGCGTGAATCCCTCGTGAGAATCGAACAGGAAATCAAACGCCACATCCACCACTTTGACCTCCTCCTCCCGCAACCTGACGGCCGCTCGAGACAACCGCAGCATACGGATGTAGTCAAATGGGCTTCGGCCTGTCAAGACTTTGAACATCCTGGCAGCATGCCATGGCGAATACCCGGCTGCCTCAGCCAGCATATGCAGCGTGATGCGCTCTTTCAAGTGTGCCTCGATCACCGCCTGCATCCTTTCTACCGCCTCAATGTTTTCGTCGATTTCCATGCTTTCGCCCTTTACCCTTGAAAGCTTATCAGTCGTGACTGAATTTTACTTGACCGTCTTTGCGCTTGTTAACAATCGTTTGATTTAACCACAGCACGACCAGTGGAATGGGGTTCACCCATAAGTGTAACCGCGGTTACGGAAATATAAACAGTGCATCGTAGGGTCGAAATGGATCTTGTAGGGATGTGTTCCAATGCACCCTTACAAACCAATCTAAAAAATCAAGTAACCTGGGAATTGAATACATAATCCTTGTAGGGGTAATTCATCCCCTCAATGAATACTTTCGGGGACTAAGTGAATTGCCCCTACAAAAACGATATTCGTGAAAATTCGTATTATTCGTGGATGTCGCTCTTGCCTTGCCGCGGTAACTTTTTTAAAACACGCCCTGGAACGCTCTTTTACCCCACCCGAGTATATTTGTACATTCCTCAATAAACAAAGCCATTTTAACGCGATCTGTGCCCTCAAGGGGTGACGCTGCATTTCCGCTGCCCGCGTTCCCAGGGGCGACCCTTGATTTTCAAGGGGTGACCCTTTATAATTCATAGGGGCGACCCTTACAGGTAGTTGACCATGTTTTTTCCGCCCCAACCATCACAGGAATCTTTGGAGCCGCACGATGATCGTTTTCGCGTTTGCCAATCAAAAAGGCGGGGTGGGCAAGACCACCTCGGCGGTGACGCTGGCTGACGGGCTGGCGCGTCTCAACCACCGTACGCTGCTGGTGGACCTCGATCCGCAGGGACACTTGGCGCTTTCCTTCGGACTGGAGAAATCGCCGGGTCTCTACCGCCTGGTGTGCCTGGATGAGCCCCTGGGCGAGGTGGTGCAGAAGGTGCGTCCCAACCTCGACCTGGTGCCCGGGGACAAGCAGACCGAGAAAGTCAAGCGCCAGATCACGCTGTCAGACTTTCGGGAGACCATCCTGCGGGACCGGCTGACCGGCTCCCCCTATGACGTGGTGCTGCTCGACATGGCACCTTCGCTGGACGTACTGCACATCAATGGATTGATCGCGGCAGATTGGGTGGTGATCCCCACGCGCCTCGACGCGCTGGCGGTGGACGGCGTGAAGGAGATCCTCACCACCATGGCGGAGATCAACCGCAGCGGGCATAGTTACCGCGGTTACAGTATCCTACCGACTTTCTTCGACCGCACCACCCGCGAAACCCTGATCCAGTTCGAGGAGATCACGCGCGTTTTCGGCGCCAACGTGTGGCCGCCGGTGCCACAGGACACGCGTGTGCGCGAGACTGCCGCTTACGGGCAGACCCTGTGGGAGTACTCGCCGGACTCCTCCTCGGTCGAAGGTTTTGTGGAGGGCAGGCAGCATCTAGGCGGTTACCGCCAGGTGCTGGGCAAAATGCTGGAGGTGATCGATGGCTGAGACTAAAAAAGAACGCCGCTCCTCGCTCGACCCGGCGGTGGCTGACCTGCTGCGCGGCATGCAGCAGAAACAGGTTGAGTCGCAGCTTCCGCGGCGCGAGCGCGAAAAGCTCTCACGGGAGCGTGCCAAGATCCAGGCGCGGCGCGACCAGCGCGCTACCTACGACCTTCCGCCGTCCATCCGCGAGGGGATTCGCCTGCTGGCAGAGGATTTGCGTCTGCCGGCCAGCCAGCTCGCCACGCTGGCGCTGGCACGTTTCATGTCAGATTATCAAGAGGGTCTGATCGATCTCGGGCAATATAAGGAACCTTCGCGCAGCCCGCGTTATGACTGGAACCTGGTCTTTCCGGATGAATTAATCACGGGTATGAAACGTAAAAAAGGTGGGTAGCTCTTTAAGTCGTTAAAGTAGTTAATTAAGTAGTTAATTGAATCACGTGCACTTTTTGCACCCTGAAGAGGTGCACTTCCTGCACTCCGTAGAATGACATATTTTGCACTCCGGCGCCCTTAAGGCAAAAGATTCCCCCTGGCCGGCGTGCAAATTTTTTCACCTGGCCAATGGGCAGAAATTGCCCGCAGGCGTAAAGGCAGAAATTGCCTGCAGGCGTAAAGGCAGAAATTGCCTGCAGGCGGAAGTGCAGAATTTGCGCACAGGTGTGCGGGTATTCGGATTCCGTTCTCAAGTGGAAGGCAAGTCATTTATTGCAGAAGCCTGCTGCAGGATGTTCTGGATAAACGCCGATTTGCTATCGGTGTACGCTTCGCGATCCAGGCGGTATTGCTCCGCCAGGCGCACTTTGAGCGCAGCGTACTCCGCGGCAACTTGCGGGTGCGCGCGTAGATGGTCGCGGAAGAGCAGCTGCACGCGGTAGAACTCGCTGCCCGGCTCGACGATATGCAGGTGGTGGGTATGCTGCCCCTCAACGATGCGGTGCAGATAACGCCGCTCAGGGAAGACATCCTCATGTTCGGGCACGTACACGTAACCCAACGGGGAGAGGGGAGGGAGGAAAAGGGGTGCGTCTGACAGGCTGTGCACGCCGATGAGGATATCGATCACGGGCTTGGCGGCCAACCCTGGCACGGCTGTCGAGCCAATGTGCGCGATGCTGCTGATGAACGCACCGATCGCCGCGCGGATCTCGCGGCTGGCTGCGTGGAACATAGCCGGCCAGCGCGGGTCGTAGGGCACCACCTCAATGGGGATCACCTCAGGCATACTCTCATCATACACCGACTGTCAATTGCGCATAGATTAATGTTTCAAATGGGTGAACGGTCGTTCAGATAAACTAATGAATCAGGCAAAAAAACCCGGGAGGGGTGTTGGGCCCTCCCGGGGATTTCCCCGACATTCCCCTGCTTTGCGCCGTGATTTGCGCTTCCCCCTGGCGGCGTAGCCTGCCGGCGATTGACCTGCTTACTTCTGATCCTCCCGCTTGCTCTGCTCTGTGTGTCGGTGTTTTTTGAGCAGGTAGGAATCATTGCTGTATTCTTTGCGTTGCGGTTCGTCGAGCCCCACGCGCAACTCGCGGGTGATGCGCTCGTAACGGTTGCGGGTAGGGGCGGGGATATTCGCGCCATGTTCCAGCATCAGGCGGTCCATCAACTTGCCTGCTTCCTCGAGCTTGCCCTCCCGCTCAAGATTGTACGCCTGGTTGGCGTAGTGACCGAGGGCCACGCTGGCGTGACGCGAGACCAGGTCGGGATCGCGGGCAGCTTCCGCTTCGGCGACCTTTTCCGGCGCGGCGTACTGCAGCGTCACATCTCCCGCCACCTGGAAGGGCTTATCCACTTCGTCTATACCGTGGACGACCACGTTCATCACCAGCTGCCCACTACCGGCGGGGGTGAGCAGATTGACGAATAAGTTGACCTGGCGGTTGGCGGATAGATCCGCCAGGTTGACGACCAACCGGTTCTCACCCGCTTCTACACGCCAGTCGCCGAGCAGTTCGGCAGACACTCCGGCGGGAAAGTTGACCTCGAGCACCACGTTCTTCAATGTCACCGCGCTCAGGTCATTGAACTCCTCCAGCAGCAGCTCGGGGATGCGCTGGTCGCTTTCGATGTAATAGTAGTTGCCGCCGCCGTGGTTGGCCATGGCTTCCAGCAGGCGTTCGTTAAAGCCGTGACCGATGCCGAAGGTTGAGGTGGACACCCCGCGCTCAAAGAGCGCCGAGGCATGCCCGCTCAATTCCGGGATGCCTGTGATACCCACGTTAGCTTCACCGTCGGTGAGCAGCAGGGTGCGGTTGACCCGGCTTTCTGTCAAGCGGCGGGCTACCTTTTCGCAGCCAGCGAACCAGCCTCCAGCCAGGTCGGTTGATCCACGCGGCTGAAGGCGGTTTACCTCGTACTTCATTTCAATACGCGCACCGGGGGTGACGGAATCCGCCTCGGCGGTGAGGCTGACCACGTTGTCGAAGTCAATGATCGACACGCTGTCCACCGGTCGCATCAGGTCCAGGATCTGGCTCACCGCCAGCTTGGCCTGTTCGAGTTTGCCATCGCCCATCGACCCACTACGGTCGATGACCAGCGCCAGGTTGAGAGGTGTAGACGCGCTGCTTTGGCGCGCGCCAGGCGCTGTGAATTCGATCTCGAGCACGCGCCGGGTGGGCACGCGGTTGGAGATCAGTTTGGCATCCGTCTTTAGAATTAATGTTGGTGAGTTCATTTGTTTTTGTCCTCCATTGAAACAGATTTGAAATCTCCTGCCAGGTCGACCAGCTTTTCAACCAGGCGCTGTACTCGCGTGGTCACCGGCTGGCGGATGTGCAGTTCGACCCCGGGCAGCAGCACGATGCGCTGCCACTCTTCGCTGGTGGGGGGGCGTCTGGCTGGTTCAACCGGCATGGGCATCGAGTAGTTCAACTCAATGCGTTCCTCCTTGAGCGGACGTGAGCCGCGTGCCTGCCGTATGTATTTAAGCGCACCATTTTCCACCTTCTCCGGATAAAGCGCGTTTGGCGATTCCTGGTTGAACACCGGCAGCACTTGCAGGTTGGCCAGCGCAATCACCGGGTCGGCTTCAAATTCATCCAGCAGCGCTACGACCTGGCTGTCGTTGAGCGAGTCGAGCAACGGCTTGATCTTGCTGAGCGGCAGGTAAGCGTCCTTTAAGTACTTGATAAGACGCAAGCGGTGCATGTATTCGTCGGTGAAGACTGCGTATTTGCCGCGGATCTCAGGCTGTGGCAGCAGCCCTTCCTGAATGTAGTAGCGGATGGTGCGGGTTGACACGCCCGAAAGCGAGGCAAGTTCAGAGATCCAGTATTCGCTTTGTATCATATGCTCTCCTTGATCCTGTATAATGATACCACTATTACGTAATACTGTCAATGTTTAGAAGGGATTTGCCTGGCGCGAACTGAAAATTTACTCCCCGCTGTTTACCGCGGGGAATATGGATGAAGATGAATACGATCAAACAATTGGATTAGGCGAGGATGCCGTTCAGGTAGATCTCGATCAGTTCCTGCAGTACCGCCGCCTGGCTTTCAGCGTCGGCAGGAGCGCCCAGCAGCATCTCGTTCATAGTGAAAGTGTAAAACAAGCCGAAGAAGGCGCGCAGAAGGGCGTCATCAGAGAAGGGCTGTACCGTGCCCGGTTCGCGGCGCACGCGCTGCACGAACGCCTGCATGCCCGGGGCGACCGAGGGGTAGGCTTTGCGCAAGTGCTCGCCCTGGAACTCGACCGCGTCGATGAACACCAGCTTAACCAGGTCAGGGCGGGCAGAAAGCACGTTGACCATGCGCCTGGCCGCCGTGCGTACCAGCTCGGCGGGGGTTTCGGCACGCGAGTTCTCGAGCGCCAGCAGCAGGGTGGGGTAGGGGTTGAAGGCCTCGAACACCGCGCTGAACAGGTCGTCCTTGTCAACGAAGTGGTTGTACAGCGAGCCCAGCGCCACACCGGCGTGCTTGGCGATCTGGCGCATGGTGGTGCCGTGGAAGCCCTGCAGCAGGAAGAGCCGGTGGGAAACCGCGACGATCTCGGCGCGGGTGCGCGAGGGGGGCAGTTTCTTGGTGGGGGGTTGCGAACGGTCGTTCATCCGGCGTATTCTACCGGAGAATCAGAAAACACGCAATCTTATTGCGTGTTTTCCTTATCTTTTTGAAGCTCTGTAGGAAAGAGCGCAGTTCTAGATTGGCAGCAAGTTCTTCATCTGGTTGTAGATGATACCCGCGGCGCGTTGCGGCATCAGGCGGTAGAGCAGGTCCATCGCTCTGGTATCGCTGCCGATCAGCACACGGTACTTGCCGGCTTCAATACCCTTGACGATCTCATTGGCGGCGACATCAGCGGGGGTAGTTTTGTATTTCATGTCTGAGTTTTCCTGCTGTCCCTCCATCATCACACCGGAATTGGCGGCGATGTTGGTAGCGGTGGCGCCTGGGAAAATGATACTCACACCCACGTTGGTGCCGCGCAGCTCGGAATGCAGCCCCTCGGTGTACAGTTTCACCGCCGCTTTCGAAGCGCCGTAAATAGTCTGCCCGGGCACGGGCAGGAACCCGCCCATGCTGGAAACGTTGGCGATATGCGCCTCGGGTCGCTGCAGCAGGTGCGGCAAGAACGCCCCGGTCATGTACAGCGTGCCGTAAAAATTGACCTCCATCACCCGCTCGATCTCTTCCTGCTTCAGGTCCTTGAAGCGCACGAAGCGCTGAATGATGCCAGCGTTGTTGATCAGCCCGTCCACCGCACCGTGAGCAGCAATCACGATATCTGGCAGCGCGTACACAGCGCCGCGATCGGCGACATTGACCACGTGGGTACTCAACCGCTCTCGCATTTCTCCGGCCAGCGCGACTGTTTCGGCGAGGCTGGTCGCGCTGATATCCACCGCAGCGACGCGCGCGCCTTTCTTTAGCAGCGCCAACACCAGCTCACGACCGATGCCGCTGCCTCCCCCGGTCACCACGATCACTTTATTATGGACTTGCATACCACACCTCCTGAATCTGTTTCATCCTGTTCAAGGCGGGTTGGTTTTCCCGCTCGAAACAGAGTATATTTGATAATATAGATAAATAGTATCATATAAATCTAAAAAATATGTTAATTCCCTTTGTCAGCGGCACGCGCGGTACAATTGCTGCAATCTACCAACGCGCCAATAAGGAGTGACGCCATGACGCTTAAGTATTCCTGCCTCGACCCCCTTGCAACCGCCCCCTCGCGCAAGCATCCCGGCGATGCCGGGGTGGATGTGTACGCCAGTGAGAATGTGACCATAGCGCCGTTCTCCAGCCGCGCGGTACATACCGGCGTGACCTTCGAGATCCCCGCCGGCACGCTGCTGCAGGTGTGGCCCAAGAGCCGCCACAACCACCTGGTAGGCGCCGGGGTGATCGATGCGGGTTACCAGGGCGAGGTGTTGATCAAGATCGTGAACTACTCATGGAAGCGCTTGCGCATCCGCCAAGGGGACGCAGTGGCGCAGCTGGTGCAGGTTCCTGTAATAACGGAACCGCTGGAGGAGCTGCCACCTGAAAAGATTCATCGCGTGCGTTCAGCGCGCGGCGGTGAGGGTGGGATTCACTTAAAATAAAGACTCCAGGTGGGAGCTGATCCCATCCTGGTGTTATCAAGCCACCGGTTCGTAGATGTAGAATATGAAATCTGGAGCAATTTAACTACCCACAGCAGAGAACCTGCAATGATCATTGATTTCTCTTTTAGGAATTTTGAAAATTTCTGCCAGGCGAAATCCTTAAAATTTCTCCTGAATTGGATACAATTTAATCAATGACAAAACACGGGCTACTCCATTTCGAAAACCGTAACCAGCCGCTCTTATCCAAAGTAAAGTTCATAGGACGCATGGTGAGGCACGTTTTATTTGGCGTGTTTCTCATCCTTTTTTCCCTTGGTATCGGTATGCTGGGGTATCATTTTTTTGAAGGTCTCACGTGGCTTGATGCGCTGCTCAACGCCTCGATGATCTTGAGCGGCATGGGTCCGGTGGATACGGTGGCCACCGCGGGCGGCAAGTTATTTGCCTCAATTTACGCGCTCTTCTCAGGTGTATTGTTTCTGGTCGCGGCCGGGGTGATGGTTGCGCCAGTCGTGCACCGCATTCTGCACCGCCTGCACATGGATTCGGAGGATTGATGAACACACATGCTGGATTGAAAATATCCGCGTTGATCATGTTGATAATGACACTCACGCTGAGCGCATGCACCGGTGGCAGTCAACCCGAACTCGAGGGCAGCACCTGGGAACTGGTGGCGATCGATGACAAGCTTCCGCTGGCGGGCACCACCATCACCCTGGTGATGGAGGATGGTCAATCGGGCGGCACTGCCGGCTGCAACAGCTATGGCGCGGCTTACGTCATTGAGGACGACACCCTCACGTTTGACGAGGTGGTTTCCACCATGATGTACTGCGAAGCAGAGGGGGTGATGGACCAGGAGACGGCATACCTGCTGGCGCTCTCGCAGGTGAAGACCTACACCATCACCGGCGGCGCGCTGTACCTCACGCAGGAGGATGGCCGGCAGCTTAAGTTCATACCGCAGTAGTAGCCGCCACTTCCGAACCGGAAATTGGGAGGTAAATGGTTTCAATTGATGTATGAATAATGATTATGCATCGCAATCTACTTTGAACGCTGAAATCATTAAGCTCCAGGATCACCCATGCCGCTGCTCGTGCAGCGGTTTTGTTGTTGCCAGGGCTGGAGAACGGGGGTGGCGGATTGATCGATAACCCACCTGAATGATTGAAAAAAACAAGATGAAACCAGCTCACCGGATCGCACTGAAAGCAATCCTTGAGGTCATCTTTTTGGTTGGTTTTATCGTGATCCCAACGTTCATGGGAACAATGTTCGGCATGAGCCTCAACGACACAGGTATATTGATGGGTCGGCTGTTTGGCATAGCATTCCTGTTTGGAGCCCTTGTGCTTTGGCTGTGCAAGAATTTCCCGTGGCCAGAAGCGCAGAAGATCGTCATCGGCACAGTGGTCAGCAATGTGATCGGATTTGTGGTGAGTTTGCTCGCCACCCTGGCTGGCACATGGAACGCGGTGGGCTGGCTGACGGTCGGGCTGTACCTGGTGTTCGGGCTGGTCTTCGCCTACTTCCTGTTCATCAAGAAGAGCGTCTGATCCGATCAGGTTGACCGCGATTCACCGATCCGGCTTTGAACGAGAGGGGAGAATAAACTCATAGCCGGAGTTTTGGGTTTAAGGTTGTTGGGGTCGGTTTTAAACTGTGCCGCCGTAGCGGGGGTTGGCGAGCGGGACGATGTTGATCACCGGGGTCTCGTAGGGGTGGGCAGCGCGCGCGGCGCTGACGGCTTCCAGCAGGTACTCTTCGCGGCAGAGCAGCTCGATCTTGACCTCGCTGCCGCTGAACAGCTCCCCGGGGTTGCCCAGGTAGGGCTTGGCGTCTTCGCGTGCGCGCCAGGTGCCCTGCACAGGGATGAGCGTGGTGCAGTGGTCGTACTTGCCGATCTCGCCGGCGTGCGCTGCAGACAGCGCGTTGAGGATGTCATCCACGCTCTCTTCGGGGGCGTAGATCTCGAGTTTGAAAAATGGCGAAGTGGTCACAGGGGTTCCTCCGGTTAGACGCGGTACATCACGAAAAAGCCCAGCAGCGCGAAAAGCAGTCCTCCGATGGCGCCGAGCTCGGGTGTGGCGGGGGTGGGGATGGTGCCGGGCGGGGTGTCGACCACGCTCACGCGCAGGGGTTCGGATCGGGGAATGGGCAGGGGGGCGCCGCATCCAATGCAGCGCAGGTGCTCGGCGGGTTGATCTCTGCCGCAATACTCACAGGTGACGTTCATACTCAAGCTCCTATCACTGCCCCACGTAGGTGTACAAGCCGTCGAGCCAGTCCTCGGGGTCGACCTCCACGCTGCCGACGATGAGGTCAAAATGCAGGTGCGGGCCGGTGACGCGACCGGTAGCGCCCATGTAGCCGATGGTCTGCCCGGTCTCCACGCGGTCACCCGCCTGCACATCGATGCGCGACTGGTGCCAGTAGCCGGTGTAAACACCCCAGCCGTGCGAGATGACGGTGGTCATGCCGCGCACCTCGAGCTCACCGGTGTAGACCACGATGCCCGGGGCGGGTGCCAGGATGGGAGAGGACTCAGCCCCGCCGTAATCCATGCCGCTGTGGAAGTAGCTGAAGTCGCTGTTGTTGTAGGAGCGCAGCCGACCGTACCAGGAGGTGATGAACTCGGGGGTGGTGGAGGGAGGGTAGAAGCGCGTGTTCCACTGCTTCAGCGGGTCAGCCGGGGCGACGAGCTGCATGAGGAAGGCGAATTCGGGCTCGGTGATGGCGGGGTCAATGACGTTATCGGCCACCTGCAATGGGGTGTCGTAGCCGTAGTTCTTGGAGACCAGCAGGGCATGCTGGCGCAGGGTGAACGTGCGTCCATCGGGCGCGGCGGCGGTGAGGGTGAAGGGTTTGATGCCGGGCTCCTCGAGGCGCGGGATGCCCTGCAGCGCGGTGTAGCCGACGCCGTTCTCATTGGGGAAGAAGCGCAGCGGGTAGCCCAGCAGCTCACCGGAAAGGGTGGTCTGCGGGGAAGCGCTGGCGGTGATGACGGTGGTCTTGCCCTGGGCGAGCGTGCCGGGGTTGAGGCGCACATCCGTCAGTTGGGGCAGCAGGGTGGAGAGAGGGGCGCGGGCGGGGTCAGCCGGATCGCCGGGCAGGAAGAGCGTGTCGTTCTGCAGCAGCAGCCCAGGGGAGGGCAGCTCGTTGGAGAGGGCGGCGAGCCAGGCGTTGGCGCTGGCGCGGGCAGCCAACTCGAGCACGGTAAGGTCGTTAACCAGCTGCAGGCGGGTGAGGGCGAGGTCTTCGGGCAGTATGTAAAGGACGGTGCTGCCGCCGATCAGCGCATCGGGGGAGGTGAGGAAGTTGAGCCGGGTGAAGAGCTCAGCGGTCATGCCGCTGGCGCGCGCCAGGGTGCGGGCGGTCTCGCTGACGGGCATTTCCGCGCGTACGATCTCGCCATTGTAGTCCTCGTAGCCGGGGATGAGCAGCACCTTGCCGGGGGCGAGCGCGTCAGGGTTGGTCATGGGGTTGAGGGCGATCAGCTCGTTGAGCGAGGTGTGAAAGTACCAGGCAATATCGCTGAGCGTGTCGCCTTCCTGCACGATGTAATAGGCGCCGTCGTACTGCGCCTGCGCGGCGCGCACGGGCAGCAGGGTGAGAGTGAGGCAGAGCGCCAGCAGGGTATTGAGGACGGTCTTGCGCATAATGGTCTATTGTAATGCAAGTGGGCGACCAGTAACAGCACGGAAAAGGCTTTGACCACGAAAGACTGACCACGAAAGACACGAACGTCACGGACAACCCAATAACCATACCCCCGGGGTGGTTTGGAACCACCCCCTACAGGATGAAAAACGGGATTCGTTTTGAAAAAATGAATAAACACGAATGCGTATGGCTTCGTTAACTGTTTCCTTTCGCAATAACAGCTCCAGGACGCAAAGACCGCGGAAACAAAAGGAAACAATTCACTTCTCACGGGAGGCGGGTATGGGGGATGGTAAAGGACGGGAAATACAGAATATACGTTCTATTTTAACATGCTTGTCAAGGGGTTGTATGTCTTGAGTTGATGGGATCAAAACCCGAACCCACACTACATGATTGAGCCTTGAACAAATCGTTGCTTTGTTTGCACCGGTTACGTGCTATTATGTCATTACAAAAAATACCAATCCGGAAAAATCCCATGATTTGTCCACATTGTCAGGAAGAACATCCCGCTGATATCCGCTTCTGCCCGCAAACCGGGAAGGAGCTCACACCGCCGCCGTTTGCACAGACAGCCGCGCCTGCTAAAAAGAAGGATGTCTTACCCATCTTTGTGGCTGGCATTGTGCTGGTGGTGGTCATCCTCGCGGCTTCCGCTGTGCTCATCATCCTCAACCTGCGCGATTCACCCGGCGGGGAGAAGCCCCGGGTATTCCCTGCCCTGGCCACAACCTCAACCGCCTCAGACCTGGTCAGCCGGATTGTTTTTACCGCGCAAGGGGATGACCCGGCGGGTATTTTCCTATATGACCTGACCGACGGCTCCATCACACGGTTGACGGATACCAGTGCCGATAACTGGGGGGCAAGCTGGTCGGTGGACGGGAGCAGGATCCTTTTCACATCCAACCGCGATGGAAATACAGAGATCTATGTAATGAATGTTGATGGCAGCGACCAGGTTAACCTGACCCGCAACCCGGGCGAAGATTTGAACGCCGACTGGTCGCGGGATATGCAAAAGATCGTCTTTGAATCCACGCGCGACGGGAACAGCGAAATTTACAGCATGAATACGGACGGCAGCGGGCAAACGCGCCTGACTGACCAAGCTGAGGTGGACGCGATGCCGCGCTGGTCGCCTGATGGCAGCAGGATCGTTTTCACATCTCTGCGCGATGGGAATCCTGAAATCTACAGCATGAACGCGGATGGCAGCGGACAGGTGAATTTGTCGAACAACCCCGCTGATGATGATGTTGCCACCTGGTCGCCGGATGGGTCGCTGATCGGTTTTGACTCATTCCGGGAAGGTCAGTGGGAGTTTTACACGATGAACCCTGACGGGTCGGCTCAAGCCCGGGTCACCGATAATATCGGCTATTACGGATTTTCAGATTGGTCGCCGGATGGAATGTACATCGCGTATACGGCTGAAGACCAGGGGAACCTGAACATTGCAGTGATGACGCGCAATGGTAGCCGGGTGACCACGCTCGCCGGCAGCGCGGTGGATGAGTTTAAACCCCGCTGGTCTTCGGGCAGTGTCCCCGGAATCTACGCCGACCCGGTTCAGATGCCAACGGCAACCACCGCTTTCGTCCCTCCCGAAATTCCGATGATCCCTGTGCTTTCGCCGACGCCGATGTCCGGCACACCCGGCATCCCTGCAGCGTGCGGCGTGCAGAGCGGGGTCTGGTCGGCCTGGGCTGGAACCGAGCTTAACCTGATCATCACCATCGAGGATTGCAAGTTCACCATGATGATGATGCTGGGTATTATCAACGGCGAATGGATTACCATTTCGCATTATCTTGATGAGACAATCCCAGGACCGGACTTTTCTTTCAATTACAATTTAGACAGCCAGTTCCATTACCAGTTGAGCGGCAGGTTCACCTCTGCCAAGACTGCGGACATGCAGCTGATTTTCTTTGCCCCGTTCCGTTTTTCAGATACCAATTTACTTACTGAGGACCGGCAGTACGATTTGACCGCCACGGTGGAATAATGTGGTCTTCCGCCCTGTGTAGATGGGTGGATGAAACATGATAGTTCCACAACTCGAACCCACCCTGCGGTTATATAAATTTTGCTCTTTACCCACTCAAAAATCACATTGAAACCCCACTTGTCCTGTGTTATAATCACCTAAAAAATAGGTGATATAACCTAAAAATTAGGTGAATACATGATAGAAGCATTACTAGGATCTGAATTCGCGGAAAAGGTGTTGATGTACCTGGCGGTACGCGGGAAAGGATACGCGAGCGAGATCGCGGCATTTTACGACACGGGCCTGGCGACGATCCAGAACCAGCTGCGGAAATTCGAGGATGGGGGCGTGCTGGTGAGTTTTCAGTCCGGCAGGACGCGGGTGTTCGAGTTCAACCCTTCTTACCCTTTCCTAACAGAGATAAAAGGACTGCTCGAAAAAGCATTGATTTACTATCCGCCGCAAGAGGTTGAACGCCTGACCATGCATCGTCGCAGACCGCGCAGAACGGGCAAGGCGCTGTGAAGACAATCGCGGAGATGACGCAGATTGAGGTCGCGGCATATGTACAATCACGCCTGGAGGAGCGCGGCATTCAAGTGGTCTTATCCGGCGGGGCAGCGGTCTCCTTTTTCTGTGATAACCGTTACACTTCTGCTGACATCGACCTGGTCAACAAATACATGGTGAAGCGCGCCGGCATCCAGGCAGTGATGGACGATATCGGTTTTTCCGAAATCGGGCGTTACTTCAAGCACCCTAGGTCACCGTTCATCATCAAATTTCCTCCCGGTCCGCTAACCGTGGGTGTGGAACCCGTAAAAGAGATTCGTGATGTGGTTTTGGACACCGGCACGCTGCGCGTCATCTCACCAACGGATTGCGTTAAAGACCGCCTGGCTGCGTATTATCATTGGGGTGACGAACAATGTCTTTACCAGGCGGCGCTGATCAGGGATGCCGTGGAGATCGACGTGAATGAGATCGAGAGATGGTCGCGCAACGAAGGAAACGAAGTGGAGTACCGGACCTTCCTCACGAAAAAAGTGGGTTAAACAAAGGAATTTTTCCGGTTGGTGACCAGGACCATGGTCCACGATTACTTGACTCAAAGTGCGAGCCAGTTCACGTTACACGAATCTGAAAACCGGGTTTTACCCAAACAAGGGTGCATCCCTCTCGTTCCCTCGGGTACGCACTCAACGCGGTGCGATGCACCCCTACAAGGTCAAATGCGTGTTGATCGTGGTGGTGACTATGGGGTTCCACATTACCCATTTATTATGAAATTGATTTGCCAGGGGTCGAGACCCGCCGCGATCTTTGTGTACTCGAGCGTAGTGAGAAGTACTCGGCCTCTACGAGACAGGGAGAAGGCAGAAACCCGGAGTCGCGAACCAGACTCCGGGTTTACTCAGATTGCGGGACATAACAGGGGTACGGCGTACCTCTCGCTCCGCTCGGGTATGCAAAACCCGCGACGCCGTGCCCCAACGTTGATTGAAGCGAGTCAATCCCCGATATTCAACGATTCGATATAGTGGTCGAGGCAATCCAACCCGGGGACGAAGGTGTCATCGGCAGTGGACTCCATGATGGCTTTCATCGCGGCGTAATAGTTCGCCATGTCGGTGTCGTAGGTGGGCGAATCCCAGGTGGGGATGGGGATGCCGCCCGGTGGGACCACGGTTGAATCGTACGTCGGCGGCAGGATGGCGTGGTTGACCGGGAAGATCACCGACACCCAGTAATTGCCGTCGGAGGTGAGGCCCTGGAAGGTGTAGAACAGGTCGTGATTGTTGTAGGGCACGTAATACTGCCCGTACGAGGTGAGGTAGCGGATGCCTGAGCCGTTAGCGAAATCGAGGTACGCCAGCTTGGTGTGAAAGATCTGCGCCGCGCCGGCCATAGTGAGGAAGGGCAGCGCGCCGTCCACGTCAGCGGGGCGGGTGGCAAGCAGGTTCTGCAGATCGGCGACGGTGTTGGCAACGTACACCGCGCCTTCCGGCGAGCTCACAGCCGGGAAGTC
Organism: Anaerolineaceae bacterium; assembly: GCA_038562455.1. Classification (GTDB taxonomy): domain Bacteria; phylum Chloroflexota; class Anaerolineae; order Anaerolineales; family Anaerolineaceae; genus UBA6107. Next base: position 24,031 of record JBCFBD010000023.1, read on the forward strand.
AGCCAGCGGGAACACCCGCATGAACGGTGGGAAGAACGTACCGGCGAGCGGGTAACCGTTGAAGTTGATACGGCGGTGGGCGGGGAAGATATCCTGCGGGCCGTCCAGCGGGTCATAGACTTGCGCAGGCGCGAACTCGATGCTGGCGGAAACGGGCATACAAGCGGGGATGAGCATGCTGACCCCGCCCAGGGTGACGGGCGTGCCCTCTACGGTCGGCTCCGCGGTGGGCTCGGACGGCTGCGGGGTGGCGGTGACCACGATCACCTGGGGAGTGGGTGACGGGAAGATGATCACCTCGGGTGTGTTGGTGGGTTGGGCGCCGCCAGGGGTGAGGGGCAGATTGCAGCTCACGAGGAAGATGAGAGTGACCAGCAGGAGAAAATATTTTTTCATGGGGCTTCCTTTTGTGAACACAGTACGATCTTATACATCATAGCAAATAATTCGTAAAAAGAACCGGCGGGTTGCCGGTTCTCAAAGCTTTAATCCAATTGCCAGCGGGCAGTCTGTTTTATGGCTGCAGGCTGAGCAAGAGCTCAAGCTGGAAGATCAACTCATACTTCAGCCTGTTCCTTACCCAAACCTTCTGGGAATCATTTAACAATTCCCCCATACCGGAAAGCATTTGTCTATCGTTTAATTCACGCACAACTTGAAGGGTGGAGACCAGAAAGTCCCTAAAGGTCATTGCGGTTCTCTGTTCGATGATTTCTGAATTGATCGCCCAACCTTTGGATAAAAAGAACCAGCTATCATACACATCGCGATTTGTTTTGCCAATCCTTTCGTAAAGGGCTACCAGCTTGTTGGCAATCATATCTTCTCTTACCATCACTTTGAGAGAGATTCCCAGGTAGGTTTTGATCTCATATTTTGAACCGAATTGACGCTTATTGATCTCAAGTTTAATATTTTGGGCATCAATTTCTTTATCATTGTAGGCGAGTATAAATAATAGGCTGTAGCGCTTATTATCAGCCGTTTTTACTTTACCGAATTTCTCCAGGATGTTTTTTACTTCGGCAAAGACCAGATCTACTTTATCCGAGGACAAAAGGTCAAAATCCAGATCCACAGAAAAGCGCTCCAGTCCGTAAAATAGGTAAGCAGCGGTTCCTCCTTTAAATCCAAGCTGCGGTCCGATCTCATGATGAGAATAGATTTCCTTCAGGATCCTGAGCAAAATGGATTTATGGATCGTTTGATTAAGCGCCATGGGTCATTCTCTAGTCAATCTGTAGTATTTATTGATCCGATCGAAAACTTTCCTGCTCTCATAAATTGGAGAGATCTGGTGGATGACGTCCCAATTGATTTGTGAAAGATTGTCAAAATGGTATTCCTTGTGCAAATAGATCACATCCAGTAGTGCGCGCTCAGGTGTTGCGATGGCATAGTGCTGCCTGTTTTCAATGCCGGATGAATTGAAAAGGATCGAGTCTTTTAGTTTCCTAAAAACAAATGGTTGTCCATCTGCGATGATCTCATCAGATTGATAAGATGCTACAAAAATTTGTGTGTAGTATTGAAAAGTAATTCCCGCGCTCCCCAACACCGTTTCAAAACTGATATAAGACGGGGTGTAAATCCTGGTGCCCAATTCCAAGCGGTCATAGTTTTGGTCCTTGGCATAAATTCCACGCCGGATTGCGTAAAGACCACCGGTCTTAAGGTAATAACTAATGCGCCTGCGGGCGATCCCCGGGTCTACATTCCAGGTTAACAGAAGCTCCTTAAATGTAAAGACAGATTGTTCAGAGCGTAGAATTGATTTGAGAGATCCCTTTTCCATCATATCAGTCAAAGGTAGGAATTATTGTTACCTTTAACTGATAATATACCAACTTTATTCGTGAAAATCAAGTCCAAAGCACCCATTCACCGTGGGGCATGAATGTCGGGTGATTCCAGTCACAATGCAACCCTTCGAAAGTGCGGTGTACTTGGGGAATTGTAAACACCGTCCAATTCTTTAGACGGTGTTATGGGAGTGAAACGGATCTTACACTTCGGCGGTGGTTGCGAAGGGGTAAATCTCGGTGCCACGGGCAGCTTCGCGGATAGCGGGGTCATCGGAGTAAAAACCGCGCCTCTCCGGGGGGATAAGCTCGGAGATGCGGCGCATGATGATGTGCCCCATCTCGTCCAGCTCTTCGCGTGAAGGGCGGCTGGAGGTGGAACTGGTGAGTGGACCAAAGGGTTTGCCGATGTTGAGCGTAACCGGCGCACGCCGTTTGCCAATGTGTTTGAAGAAGCCGACCGTGCCATCGATGCCAATGGGCAGGATGAGCGCGCCTGACCGCCAGGCGAGGAAGGCAGTGCCTGGGCGCGGCGGGCGCAGCACGGTAGCCCAGCTTCCGCCTTCGGGGAAGATGCCGAGCACGCCATTCTGCTTGAGGATCGATTCAGCGTCATAGAGCGTGTCACGCGAGACAGTGCCGCGGGCGGTGGGGATGACCCCGAACAGGCGCTGCAGGAAGTGCGTCGCACCCGGTGCATTGGGCATCTTCGCCCCACCCACGAACTCAGCCGGGTAGGGCAGCAAGTGGATGAACATCAGCGGGTCGAGAAAGTGGAAATGATTGCCCACCACGATCAGCGGCCCGCCTTTGGGTAGGTTCTCGCGCCCGTTAATCTTGACATCAGCCAACAGGCCGAACGCCAGCGCGATACCGGATTTGAGCAAGCCGCGGATGAACTGCCGACGCGGGTATGGAATGGTTTTTCTCATTCGTGTACTGTAACCCTTTTACCTGTTTTTCGCCAGTGTAAGACGGCAGGTATCACTCCACGTGATCGAACGTCAACGGGTCTTTGGAGGTAACTTTGCGCACAAAGAGCAGGAAGAACAGACCCACGATGAGGAAGACGACGATGGAACCGATTGCCCACAGGATGCCATTGCTCTTGGCGACCGTTTCGCTCAGCCCGCGGTTGAGGTACATGCTGGTGAAGCCGGCGTAAACCGAGCCGAACACCCAGGGTCCGATGAACGTGGAAGTACGCCCGGCAACCGAGAGGAAGCCGTAGAACTCGGCGGTCTTGTTGGCGGGAGAGAGCTGGCTGACCATCGTGCGGCTGACCGCCTGCACGCCGGAAAGCGAGAAGCCCGCCAGCGCGCCGATGACATAGAAGAAGGACTTGTTTTCGGTGAAGAAGAGCAGCGCCACAACAATCACCAGCATGATCAGTGAGTAGGTGATGGCCTGCTTGCTGCTCTGGCGGTTGGAGATGCGACCAAAGAGGTAAGCGCCGCCTGCGCCCGCGACCTGCAGGATGATGATGAGGATGATCAGTTCAGAGGTCTGGAAACCGTACAGGATGCCGGCAATGATGGCGGCATTGTCCAACAACATCATGATGCCATCGTTATAGATGAGGAAGGCGATCGTGTACTTGACGAATTCCTTATAGTGCTTGATATCACGGAAAGTGGCACCAAGCTTCTTGAAAGCGTGTGCGATGGTCGATTCACCGGCTGGGAGTTTCTCTGGCTCGTTGATCTGGCGCACGTTGAGCAGCAGGGGGATGGAGGAGACGGCGTAGAATAGCGCGGTGATGAGGAAGGCGATGCGTACCATCAACGTGTTGCCAGGGGCGAGTTGAATGGGGATGAGCACGAGCAAGAGGCAGGCGATGCCGCCCAGCATACCCAGCGCCCAACCCTTGCCGGAAACATTGCCGATCGTTTCGGGGGTCGACACATCCACCAGCAACGCGTCGTAGAACACCTGCGAAGCGCGGTAGCCGATCTCCGCCAGGACGAAGAAGAGGATACCGATGAAAACGTCGCCTTCCTGCACGAAGAAGAGCATGGCAGTGAAGATCACTGCCATGATGGTGAAGACCAACAGGAACTTTTTCTTGGCGCGTGAGAAATCCGCGATGGTGCCCAGGATGGGTGAGAGTACCGCCACGATCACGGCGGCGATGCCCACCGCCAGGTTCCACAGCGAGGGACCTTTCACGTGGTCGGCCACTACGCTGGAGAAATACACAGAGTATACAGCCAGCAGCACGACGGCAGCGTAAGCAGAGTTGCCGAAATCATAAAAATACCATGACCGGCGGGCTTTTTTATCTGTCCTGGGATCTAACGCTAAATCTGTCATTTGATTGCTCCCTGAAGATGAATTTTGAAACCCCGGCTGAAGTTAATTGCCAACAGATATGAAAACACTTGAACGGCGGGATGGATACTTACCCGGCGAATTATACCCGCAGTCCACGCGCAGGGATAGTATGCCAAAATGGAAAGCTATTGGTACAATAAACCGCACATGGAAAACGCCGACCCGCCACGCAAGCGCAAATTGCTGCGTTCGACCCTCTCAACCACGGGGTGGAGCACGCTGGCTGCGCTGTTCGTCAGCCAGGCGCTGCCCGCTATGGTAGGGTATCCGCTCTCGCGCTTCATGGGCTGGCTGGTGGGATTGTTCACGCAGGGTGCTGCATTTCGCTCTGTAATGCTTAATCAGTGGATCGTCAGCGGCAAGCAGTTGACCGGCGGCAAATTGAAGCGCGCTGCGCGGCGGGTGTTTGCTTACCAGAGCGCCGCTTTGTATGCCTTTTACCGCGCGCTGCGCTTCCCGGGCATCGCGGGCCGCATGGTACGCTTCAGCCCGGCGTTTTCCCGCCTGGTGGAGGAGTGTAAAAAAGAGGAGCGCGGTACGTTGCTGCTCATCCCGCATCTCTCGGGGTTCAACCTGGGCGGGCTGCGGCTGGTGCAGGAGGGGCTGCGTTACCTCACGCTGGCGAACACAGATCACTCGCGCGCATACCAGTGGCAGAATGAATTGCGCAACCGTCACGGTATGCAGGTGCTGCCGTTCACCATCCAGGCGCTGAGGCAGGCGCGTGAGCGGCTGCAGGCTGGGGGCACGGTGCTTACCGGTATCGACCGCCCGATCGAGGACTCGCGCTACACGCCACGCTTTTTTGGCTACCCCGCGTCATTACCAGTGGCGTACGTGCGCCTGGCGCTACGCACCGGAGCGCGTGTGTTCGTGGTGGGGTTCACCACACTCAAAGACCGCACGCACCTGATCGATGTGTCGGAGGAAGTTGTGATGGAGCGCCATGCGGATGCGGAGCAGGAATTAGTGCGCAACGCGGAAAAAGTGCTGGCAGAAGCAGAGAAGTTCATCCGGCGCGACCCGCTGCACTGGATGATGTTCTTCCCGGTGTGGCCGGGTGAGATGGACGGGTTGGAAGGGCAGGGGCAATGAAGCGGCCCTCGTTGCGCATAGCTGTAATTACTCCAGTATTCCTGGCCTTCAGCTTGCTGGCGGGCTGCACGCAGGCCTGGCAGTTGGTGAATCAGGTGAGAACTGCCGCCGCTTACGTTACTCCTGATATTTATAATGAAGCAACACCAGCCGAAGCACCGGAAGCCACCTCCACACCCGCACTGAACCCGGCACCCACCGAGCCTCCCTGTGACCGATCAAGGGGTGGGCAGGTGAGCCGCGAGAGCCTGGACTCGGAACTGCTGGGCTTCGCCTACGAGGTGAGCGTGTATACCCCGCCGTGCTATGGGGAGGAGGGTATCGCCTACCCGGTGCTTTACCTGCTGCACGGGCAGGGCATGGATGACACCTACTGGCTGAACCTGGGCGCGGCGGAGATCGCGGACGGGTTGATCGCCGATGGCGCGGCACCCTTCCTGATGGTGATGCCGCGCGAGGTCAACGATTACGACCTGGTGACCGACGATGGCTTCGGCGCATCGGTGGTCTCCGAGCTGCTGCCGTGGGTCGAAGCGAATTATGATGTTTGCACCGAGCGGGAGTGTCGCGCGATCGGCGGCATTTCACGTGGGGGCGGCTGGGCAACGCGCCTGGTGGCGCGCAACTTCGATACCTTTGGTGCGCTGGGGGCGCACTCGATGGGATTGATGGCGGGTGACTGGTGGCAGATCCAAAAGCACCTCGAGACGCGCTCTATCGATGAGTACCCGCGCATCTGGGTGGACCGCGGTGAAAACGATTATCTGTACCAGGATATAGATTTCTTCGTCAGTGTATTGGTGGATAACGAAATTCCGCACGAGTTCCATATCTGGCCGGGCGCGCACACTGGTGAGTACTGGCAGGCGCATGTGGCGGATTACCTGGCGTGGTACGCGGAGGGGTGGGAGTAGGGGCGGTGAACTGCCATATTTTTTAGTAGAATTAGGCTCATGCCGCCTTTCGAATTCCTGCTCAGTGAATTTTTGAACATCGTCCTGTTCATCGCCTGCCTGTGGCACGCCGCGCGCCAAAGCAGAACGCGCGTACTGGAGCTGCTCGCCAGCCTGGTGTACGGCGTAGCGCTGGAGTGGATGACGATTAAGCTGGTCGAAGCCTACGATTATGGGCAGTTTCTTGTCATGATCGACTCTGCGCCGTTGGCAATCGGACTGGGCTGGGCGGTGATCATCTACTCGGCGATGGAGTTTACGCGCTACATCAAGATGCCTGATTATGCCCGTCCCTTCCTTGTGGGGCTGTTGGCATTGAACATCGACGCCGGCATGGATGCGGTTGCTATCCGGCTCGGTTTCTGGAACTGGGTCATCCCGCTGGACCAGCAGTGGTTCGGCGTGCCGTGGGGCAACTTCTTTGCCTGGTTCGTGGTGGCGGGCTCGTTCAGCGGCATGCTCTACCTCTTCCGCGGACTCGGCTGGCAGTCATCCGCTCGCCGGTGGAAAACCTGGCTCTACCCATGGTTGGCGATGGCATTCTCGCTGCTTATCCTGGCAGGGTCGAATTACCTGTTCGTGCACCTGTTGGGGCGCTCAGACCTGGGCGGCGCAATCTCCATGCTGGCGTTGGTCATTCCGGCTGTGATCGTGGTCTATTCCACGCGACCGGTGGTGATCCCGCAAGCGCGTCTTGACCCTGTGGTGCTGGCTGTACCGCTGGTTTATCACGCTCTCTTCACCGGTTTTGGTTTCGGGAAAGGCATTTACACACAGAACACGGTCCTGGCGGTGGTGGGGGTGCTGATGCTGGTAGTCGGTTTAGGGGTGCACCTCTGGCCGTGGGTTTATCATCGCAATTGAAAAATAATTAACCGCCCGGAAATTATCCCGGGCTGAACTTAATTCCGAAATTTACGCTTTACTGAACCGTGTACACCTTGAGGATGCGCACTTCTGACCAGGGACTTTTGGTACCAAAAGGCTCGATCGCGCGCACCCGCCAGAAGTATTTCCCATCCGGCAGGGTGAAATTCACTTCAGAGGATTCGATAGTTTCCCTTTTCACCTTTAAGATGAAATTGGAGTCCCTGGCTACCACAACGCGATAGTTGGCGGCATTAAGCACCGGCTGCCAGGCGAGGGTAACGCTCGACTGGTTCACTGTCAACTTGTGATCAGGTGCGATGAGCAATGGCGCGCTCAAGGCATCCATGGCGGTGAACTTCCAGACAGGCGACCACTCGCTCCAGGAATCCCCAATGAGGTATTTAATGCGCCAGTAGTAGGTATCGCCGAAATTCAAGAGCGTGTCATAGAAGTACACAGAGTCCGTGGTCTTGCCTTTATTTACCAGGGTGCTAAAATCTTTGGTTTTCGAAAGCTGGACTTTATACTCCACCGCGCCGGCGATGTCATCCCAGTCCAAAGTGACTTTGGCGGTTGTCAACTGGTCGCCTTTCCACGGGTTGAAGCTGATGACCGGGAAGACGATAGCGGCAGACTCGCCGCCGCCGGGGGCTGGATTAAGGACGGTCACAGCAGCCATGCCGGCGCTGGCGAGATCCGCTGCGCTGATGCTGGCTTTGAGTACGGTCTCGCTCTCGTAGATGGTGGAGCGGTCAACGCCGTTCCAGCGTACCACCGAGGCGGGGTCAAACCCGCTGCCGCTGAGTGTGAGGGTGAAGGCTTTTGCGCCGACTGGCTTTACCGATGGGGTGAGCATGTTAACTGTAGGCTTGGGATACTCTGCGGGGCCGACGAGGGTGAAGCGCATGGCGCCGAACGAGAGGTTGCGCGAGGATTCGAGCTCGCCTGTCACATCGCTCAGCGACACCGAGCCGCCGGTACCGGCGTCGAAATAAAACTCGCCCAGGTTCATCCACTCGTTGTTCATGGGCAGCTGGTCACTGACAACCTCAGTTACCTCGCCGCCCTTGCCGGTGACGACATACTTCGCCTTGGAGGAATCCGCGCCGAAGGTCATGCTGCCCCAACTGCACACCCGGCTGAAGGTGCCGTGGGCAGAGATGTAGGCATCCACCTTGTAAAGCCCGGCGGAGGGCAGCTCGGGCGTCCAGGAGCCGCTGTTGGTGGAGGTGGCGGTGGTTTGCGCATTCTCCACCAGGTAGTTGTAATTGCCGTTGTACCCCATGATGGGATACCACAGCGAGTTGCAGGTGTTGTCTTTGTATTCAGGGGTGAGCGCGGGTTCACAGACATACACCCGCGAATCAGTGGGAGCAGGGCATGAAGCCGGTTCGCCGGTGGGACCGTGATAGATGCGCAGCCCCAGGAAGCGGTTGCCGTAGGAATCCAGCGTGGTGCGCGATGGATAGTAGGGGTCATTGATGAACACCGTATCGCCCGAGTAACCGGTGGCGACGACGAAATGCTGCCCATTGGGGAAGGGCACTTCGAGGATCACCGGGTAGCCGCTGCTGATCTCGTAGCGCAGCCGCGCCCAGTCCTGGGTGGTCACGCGCGCCACGAAAGTGAGCTTGGCGGGGGAGAGGTTGGCGGCGGTCGACCAGTTGATGAGGCAGCCAGCCGCGTACCCGCCGTTGGCTTTGAGCCACTGGTTGATGCTGCCGGGGTTGGTGGAAATGCCGAAGTACTTGAAGACCATCGCCACCGAGCTGATGGCGCAACCTTGCTCACAGATGTTGTACTGGGAGCAGGTGCCGAGGATGTCATTTCCCCAGGCGCTGTCGCACTGCGAAAAGTACGGCACCACGCCGGGTACCGAGGCGGCTTCAGGCACCCCGCCGGTCGCCAGCCCGGCATCGATGGTCGTTTCTATAGTGTGGATATCCACCGTGTAGTAGGCGGTGGGGAAAACCGAGTTATCGGGGTACTTGATCTGCGTGTCGGAGACCCATAGGATGTCGGCGGTGCCGTCGAAGCTGATGGCTGGGTTGAGCGCGTCTGAATCGGTGACCAGGCGCTGAGTGCCGCTCGCCACGTCGTACACCCACAATTCAAAGCGCGAGTCGATCTCGTAGAGACCTGCGTCCACGTCGATCACGCGCAGGTACGCCACGGTCTTGCCGTCCGGCGACCAGATGGGGTTGGTGACCCACGAGCCTTCGTCGCCAGTGGCGATCACCTGAAAGTCCTTGGCGCCTTTATGCGAGAGGGTGATCTGTGACCCGCCCATGCCTGAGTCGTCAGCGCTGACACCCACGATGGTCTTGCCGTCAGGGGAGGGTTGGTTGAGTGGTTCGAGTTCGGGCGGCTCGCCGTCAGCGGGTTTGGGGTTGAACGGGAAATTGAGCAGATCGCCCTGGAAGATGAACCCCGCCGCCAGGAAGAGGACCAGCAATCCGAGCAGGACGAGGAAACCGATGCGTTTTAAATTTGAGAAATCCATATCTACCACCTATCAGTAAAGGTTGCTCGCTTAAAAATCGACGATAAATCCGGTGCAATTTACGTGCCAAGAGTGTCAAATAAAAGCACCCGGCTACCCGGGTGCTCAAGTTGGGAAATAATTGTTACGGGGTTGCTATCACAAAGAACTTCCGCACCTCTGACCACGGACCCTTGCCGCCAGAGGCATCGATGGCGCGCACGCGCCAGAAGTATTTGCCGGGCGGGAGGTTGTAAGTCGTGTTCAGCGAAGGGGTCTTCTCTCCCGCCGCCTTGGTTGTGAACAGAGCATCTTTTGCCACCACTACCTTGTATGTTGCGGCGTTTGGCACACTCTCCCAGCTCAACGTGACCGGCGTGGAGGTGTCGGCTTTATGCGCAGGGGAGGTAAGTGACGGCGCATTGACGGGGTCCATCGACTCAAAGCGGTACACAGCCGACCAGGCACCCTTGCTATCGGTGTAAATCGAGCGCACGCGCCAGTAGTAAGTAGCGGCGGGTGCGAGAGGCTCATCGAACTTGTAAGCTGAAGTGGACACCTTCAAA
>JBCFBD010000024.1:0-32794 GCA_038562455.1 Anaerolineaceae bacterium
GTCACGCAGCAATCCCGCGGCGGGCAATCGCTCGATGAGCAGCAGCCAATCCGGTTCGGCGCTGATCACCTTCTTCAGGATGGGGAAGGCTTGTTCTTCGCGACCTGTTTCGATGAGTGTGACCGCCTGCCAGAATGGTAATTCGAGCAAGTGTGGGGCGAGGTTGGCGGCAGTGTCGTAGGCGGTGAAAGCTGCATCAGCGTCGCCCTTGCTGAGCAGGTCATCCCCCTTGTTCATGTACTCATAGGCAAGCTGGGTATTGTACAAGCGGCGTAATTCCACTAATGGTTCGGGGTGGTCTTCAACGCGCAGGTCGACGAGCACACCTTTCCACGGTTCGAGATTGCTTTCTCCTGAGACAATGAGCAGCGCAGCGGATTGCATGCCGCGCACGTCCCCGCCTTCCGATTGAGCCGCATCCAGCGCTGAAAGCATGCGCTCCGCCAGGCTGCCAGTCGCGGTTTCGTAAGCGGCAGCCATGGCTGACCAAACCGTGGGTTTAAGCATCATGTTCGCCTGGACGGAAAACTGGCGGCCGGTTTGGTGCCCGGCTTCTGCTATGCAGCGCTTTCCGGTATGCACCGCGATATTCCCATTTGCGTCGACCATAGCCACCTGGCGCACTTCGCGGTTAGCATCTTTTTCGAGCAAGTCTCGCAATGCTTGAGAGGCGGTTTTCTTCTGCTGCATCTGTAATAAACCGAGCGGACCGTAACTGACCTCGACCATCGATTGTGTGGCAACCGCGCCTACGCCGGGCTCCGCCCAGGTCACCACCGAGCCGGTGGAGAACCAGTGTGATTGGACTGCGACACCCATCTCCCTGGTGTTGGGGTCACGGGCGACGATCGAGAAAGTGTGCGCAAAAGGAAATCGTTTGGGTCTCATTAGTTTTCCTCAATATTTTTCAGGTTTACACTCGAATTCTCAGGCAACCAGCGTGCGAAAATAGCGGTAGACAGATAGCGCCCTTGTGAAACCTCGGGCAAACCGATCTCACCGGCGGAAGTCGTGCCATTGAAAGACGACATCATTTCGCGCACGGCGTAATACATGGTCACGGCGGAGGCTTTGACCGCGTAGGCGGTTAATTGGATGAATAGGGGATCGGGGGTGAGGATCGCGCGGCAGGCATCCAGCAGGTCAGGCAGGAACTTATAGAACTCCCACACTTCACCTTTGGGTCCGCGCCCGAACTTTGGGGGGTCGAGGATGATGCCGTCGTACATGCTGCCGCGGCGCTGCTCGCGCTGGACGAACTTAACTGCGTCGTCCAGTATCCAGCGGATGGGCAGGTCGGTGATACCACTGAGCTGCTGGTTTTCGCGCGCCCAGGTGATAACTTTGCGCGAAGCATCGAGATGCGTAACCTGAGCCCCGGCGGAGGCGGCGGAAAGGGAAGCCAAACCGGTGTAGCCAAACAGGTTGAGCACTTTTGGTTTTGACCCCGCGCTGCGGATGACCTTCTCCGCCCAGTCCCATTGGCTGGATTGCTCGGGAAAAACCCCCACATGACGCGAGGCAGTGGTCTGCACCCAGAAGGAGAGATGCTTATAACTCATTTTCCAGCGTTCAGGCAAGCGGCGGTGGTACTCCCAATGCCCCCCGTTCTCCTCGGGCGCTGGTTTGTAAAGCGCATCGGCGGATTTCCATTCGCTGGCGGGGAGACCTGGCTGCCAAACCGCTTCAGCTTCAGGGCGGACCAGTCGGTAAGGGCCGAATTGTTCGAGCTTTTGACCGTTACCGGTATCGAGCAACGCGTATTCCTGCCAGCCGTTAGCAGATACAAGTTGAAGGGTTGGTAGTTGTAACGCGGGTGCCATCGTTATTGAGTATATCAGAAACGGCTTTTGAGTGACCCGGATTGCAGAATGGGCTATAATGCGGTGATTCCAAATATTCGAGGTTGAGATGATCCAATCGCCAGACCGCAGGCATTCAGACAGTATTAAGTGGGCGTTATTCGGTGACGAGGTGCTGCCCTTATGGGTGGCGGACATGGACTTCACCTCTCCGCCTGAGGTGATCACCGCGCTGCAGGAGCGGGTAGCGCACGGCGTATTTGGGTACGCGTGCGAGTCGAAAGAACTGAAAGAGATTATCACCGCGCGCATGGAGGATTTGTACCAATGGCGCATCACTCCTGACGATGTCATTCTGCTGCCTGGGGTGGTAGCGGGTTTCAACCTTGTGTGCCAGGCGGTCACGCGAGCGGGAGAATCGATCCTGATGCAACCGCCAGTTTACCCGCCGTTTTTCAAAGCGCCGAAATATACTGAGGCGCGTGCAATTTACAATCCAATTAACAAGGACGAGCGAGGCGATTACCGGGTTGACCTGGATGCTTTTGCAAAGGTGATAGAGGAAGATACCCGTTTGTTCCTGATGTGCAATCCGCACAATCCGATTGGCAGGGTGTATAGCCGTGAAGAGTTGCAGGGGATGGCTGAGATTTGCCTGCGCCGAGGAATGGTGATCTGCTCCGACGAGATCCACAGCGACCTGGTGTACAGTGGTTATCAGCACACTCCGATCGCTGCGCTCGACCCTGAGATCGCGGCAATCACGGCGACTTTGATCGCGCCCAGCAAGACTTACAACATCGCCGGGCTAGAGTGCTCAGCGCTGATTTGTACGAACCCCGAACTGAAAAACCGCATCCAACGTGCGAGGCGCGGTTTGCTGGGCGGCATCAACCTGTTGGGAGCGTCTGCGGGTGTAGCGGCCTACCGTTATGGTGACGCGTGGCTGCGCGAAGTCCTGCAGATACTCGAGGGCAACCGCGATTATCTCATGAATTTCCTGGCTGAGAAAATTCCTCAGATTAAAATGACCAAACCGGAAGCTACCTACCTGGCGTGGATGGACTGCCGCGACCTCGACTTGCCAACATCGCCGGCGAAATACTTCCTTGAACGCGCGAAAGTGGGTTTGAATGAGGGCGGGGAGTTCGGGGAACAGGGGAACGGGTTCGTGCGTTTGAATTTCGGTTGCAGCCGCGCCACCTTGAATCAAGCACTGGAACGCTTGTTGCGAGCGTTATAAAAAAAAGCAGAGCTATTGGCTCTGCTTCTGAGTATTCAATTGTTGGCTGAAAGTTATTCCGTTGCCTTCACTTCGGCAGCCTGTAATCCTTTGGGCCCTTTTTCGATCGAAAATTCGACCTGCTGACCTTCCTTGAGAACCTTGTATCCCTCCATTTCTATTGCGGAGAAATGCACAAAAACATCCTCTGCATTCTCGCGGCCGATGAAACCGTATCCCTTAGCGGGATTAAACCACTTCACAGTTCCAACAAAACGTTCTGACATGCGATTAATCTCCATCTCTGAAATTTTTTGGCGGGGGTGTTAAACCCTCAACGCCTGCGATGATTAGATTATATACTCGCCATAAAACTGATGTCAAGCCATCTGCAGGTGAGTATTCGTGCGGGCGTGGAATATAATACGAGCATGGAGTTACGTGAAAAAATCCAGTTGTTGCTGATCATCCTGATCCCGCTGGCTGCGGGGCTGATCGGTCAGCCACTGGCGACGGCAGTGCAGTACAGTATGGCGGTGCAGGCGGTCACTAGCGCGCAGAACAGTGGTGATGCGGCGGCCGAAGAAGGCGCGTTGGCAGCCATCCTGGAGTATGCACCGTGGCGCGGCGACCTGTGGCAGCGACTGGGTAAACTTTACTTAGACAGCGGTCAGTTGGAGGAGGCAGTTGAAGCTTTTGGAAACGCAGCTGCAACGCAACAATTGGATGTCCAGGGGGTCGTCTGGCTGGCTGAGGCATTGTTATCAATCGGAAGTGTGGGGGAAGCCGATACTTTACTGCAAAATCTCGCATCTAAGGACCCCTCGATATTCCTTCAGGCGGCAACTCTGCTGAGTCAAACCCATTTGCTCGATACGCGTATAGCTTTGCTTGAAAAGGCGTTAGCAGCCACACCTGGCGACGAAAACATCATTTATCAATTAGGTGTGCTGAAAATGGTTTCCAATCCTGGGGATACGCTCATCCAATTTCGGAGTATAAATACAGATCCTAATCTTGCAGGCAAAGCGGAATACCTGGCTGAGACAATCTCCTTACTCGAAGCGAGGGAAATAAATGAAGATTGGTACTTAATGGCGGGACAAGCACTCTCTACGGTTGGGGAATGGGAAGCAGCTACTGCAGCCTTTGCGCGAGCGACCGAAGTTGACCCGCAAGACGCAATCGCCTGGGCGCTGTTGGCTGAAGCGCAGCAGCAGGTGGGCGGAAAGGGGCGCGCAAGCCTTGAGCGTGCGCTGGCGCTTGATCCGGCTGGTGAGATGGTCAACGGATTGGCGGGACTTTACCATCGGCGAAATGGAAATACCGATCAAGCGCTGGTTCACCTGCAAAAAGCGTTGGCTGCCAACCCAAATGCCGCGGTGTGGCAAATTGCGATCGGTGGAACGTTATCGGATGCGGGGCGGGTGGAAGATGCGCTGAATGCGTATTACGGTGCTATCGAATTGGACCGGGGGAACACACAAGGTTGGGTAGCGCTGGCAAAATTCTCTCTCAACCGCAATTATCGGGTGGAGGAGGATGGGCTGCCGGCTGCGCGTCAATTGGTACTGCTTGAACCACGCAACCCAGTCTACCTGGACCTGTTGGGAACGGCATATCTCGCCCTCGCCGACCCGGACAGTGCGGAGAGGTTTTTCCTGCAAGCCTTGGCGCTCGACCCGGAGGAAGCGGCGATCCTCATCCACCTCGGTCAAGCCAGCCTGTATCGCGGCGATCTGGAAGCGGGATTCGCCTACCTGCGCCGTGCATCGGCGGCTGCAGACGACGAGCAGCTGCGTGAGATTGCTGAGCGCCTATTAAACGAGTATGGTGCAAAGTAAGGATCGTTGACGGTATAATAAGCCCAGTTTTGTGGATAATCGTAAATGAAAAGAACCTGGCTGTTGCTATTGATATTGATATTGGCTGGCGGACTGCTGAGCGCGTGCTCACTTGATACCAGGTTATTGAGTGCAATCAAACCTGCCGCCCCGGGTGATATCCTCTACGCAGATGACTTCTCAAATCAGCGCAGCGGCTGGGGGATGATGGATCGCGCCGGCGGGGATATTGAGATCAAATATGGCGGAATGCTATTCACCATCAACCTGCCAAACTTCATGTTCTGGTCGATCACCGGCGGTGACTATACAGACGCGCACGTTGAAGTTGACGCGGTGCTGGTGGAAGGATCGGTTGACGATGCTTTCGGGGTGATTTGCCGCTACCAGGATGAAGACAATTTTTACGGTTTTATGATCAGCCATGATGGCTACTACGGTATTTTCAAGTATCTGGATGGCGCGATGGTAATGGCGACCGAAGACGGAAAACTGGGTTACAGCGAAGACATCCGGCAGGGCGGGGCGGTGAATCACATCATGGCGGTTTGCCAGGGGAACACGCTCAGTCTGATCGTGAACGAATCCACGCTGGCGGTGGTAGTGGACGAATCGTTCTTAAAGGGCAAAGTGGGTCTGCTGGCTGGTTCCTATAGCAAACCCGGTGTGACCGTCCTGTTCGACAATTTCAAGGTGGTACAACCGTAATTATGAAAGTGTTTTTTGACACCGTCGGGTGCAGATTGAATCAAGCGGAGATCGAGCACCTCGCGGGTGAATTTCGCGCCGCGGGTCACGAAATTGTGGACAGCCCAGAGAGGGCTGATCTGGTGGTCATCAACACCTGCGCAGTCACGGCAGCCGCTGCCTCGGATTCGCGGCAGAAGTCCCGCCAGGCGTACCGCGCTGGAGCGGCTGAGATCCTATTGACCGGCTGCCTGGCGACACTGGAGCCCGGTTTAGGTGCTCAGTTACCTGGTGTCAGCCACATAGTGAGTAATCAGGATAAGACACGCATTGCAGCGATGCTGTTGCAACGCGAGGAGGGTTTAGACCTTGAACCGCTGGCGCGCGCGCCGTTGCCCGGAGCGCGGAAACGAACGCGGGCCTTCATCAAGGTGCAGGATGGCTGCGACAATCTGTGTACGTTCTGTGTCACGCGGGTGGCACGCGGCAAAGCCGTGAGCGCATCGAAGGAACAAATTCTGCGGAATATCGAGGCGGCGGTGGCAGGCGGGGCACAGGAAGTGGTACTGAGCGGCGTACACCTGGGCTCGTGGGGGATCGACTTGCAGGATCAGGAGACGCTGACCGACCTGGTGGAGTTCATCCTCGCCAATTCGAAAATCAATCGGCTGCGCCTGTCCTCCACTGAACCGTGGGACCTGGATGCGCGGTTCTTTGGGCTGTGGCAGGATCAGCGCATGTGTAGACACCTGCACCTGCCGCTGCAATCGGGTTCGGCTAGTGTGCTCAAGCGTATGCTGCGCCATACCACTCCGGGTGAATTTCGCAAGCTCGTGCGCATGGCGCGCGAAATGATCCCCGGGACTGCGATCACCACCGACATCATCGTCGGGTTCCCGGGTGAGACCGAAGATGAATTTGCGGAAAGTTTGCGCTTTGTGGAGGAAATGGAATTTTCGGCGGGACATGTGTTCAAATACTCTGCGCGACCCGGAACTGCAGCAAGCAGGCTGCCGGGAAGAGTACATGGCAAGGTCGCACATGATCGCAGCCGGCTGATGCGCGAAGTGCTGCAGCGCTCAGCTATGAATTTTAAAGCGCAGCATGAAGGTCAGGTGCTTAAAGTATTGTGGGAATCCGCGATCGGACAACCCGATGGTAACTGGCGGTTGCACGGATTCAGCGACAATTACCTCGAGATTGAAGGATTGGCAAATTCAGACCGTTGTAATAAAATCGACCGGGTTAAAATCCAGACGCTTGCCGAAGGCAGCATGGCAGGCGATATACTTTTATAGTTAATTGGAGCGTAACAGGTGGAGCGATCAGCGTACAAATGGTGGCAAAAAGCGGTCTTTTACCAAATTTATCCGCGCAGCTTCGCGGATGGCAATGGCGACGGTATCGGCGATTTCACCGGTATAACCGCAAAATTGAATTACCTGCAGGAGCTGGGAATTGATGCCATCTGGTTGTCACCGCATTTTCCTTCACCGTTTATTGATTGCGGCTATGACGTTGCTGATTACGAGGATGTCGGGGAGGAATACGGCACCCTGGATAGCTTTAAACAATTTTTGACTCAGGCTCATCAAAAAGGAATGCGGGTCGTGTTGGACCTGGTGCTTAACCATACATCCGACCAACATCCCTGGTTCATCGAGTCTCGCTCAAGCCGCGACAACCCCAAACGGGATTGGTACATCTGGCGAGATGGCGTGGCAGGGGACCCTCCGAACAACTGGTTTTCGACTTTCGGAGGATCGGCCTGGGAATTCGATGCACGCACCAGGTCGTATTACTACCATTATTTTTTTAAGGAACAACCCGATCTCAACTGGCGCAACCCGGCAGTGAAAGAAGCCATGTTCAGTGCAGCCAGGTTTTGGCTGGCTATGGGCGTGGATGGATTCAGGCTGGACGCGGTGGGGACGATCTATGAGGACGAGACCTACCCCTCCATCCCCGCCAGCTTGAACCAGGAGGAGTTGTACAGATTGGCAAGCTCATCGCCCAACGCAGACGCGGATGAAAAGGTGGTCGCTTACTTTACTGAAATGTTCCACCACCAAGTGGACAAATCTGAGGTGCATCAGTTGATGCGCGAGCTGCGTGAGTTGATTAATGAGTACGACGACAGGGTGCTGATCGGCGAAACAGATGCGATAGAGTTTTACGGGGACGGGAGCAACGAATTACATCTGAACTTTAACTTCCCACTCATGCGCACACGGCGCCTGACCGCGCAGCATGTGAAAGAAAACCAGGCTCAGCGATTGGGCGCACTACCTGCTGGTGCCTGGCCTTGCAATACACTCGGCAATCACGATGCATCACGCGTATTCAGCGCTTTTGGTGACGGTGTGAATAACGAGATCCAAGCCAAGCTGCATCTCATGTTGCTGTTGACGCTGAAAGGGACGCCTTTTCTATACAACGGAGAAGAGATTGGCATGTCTGACTTACTGATCGATGATCCGGCGTTGTTCCGCGATCCATTAAGCTTGCTGTATGCCGGGCTTGAAAAACGAGTCAATGGCTCAGACGAACAGCAAGCAACGCGGGTGGGTGCTTTGATGGGGCGCGACCGCAACCGCACTCCGATGCAATGGTCGGGTGAAGCACACGGCGGTTTTTGCCCAGCGGAGGTCACTCCCTGGCTGCCGGTGAACCCGGACCATACTGCAGGCGTCAACGTGAAAGAGCAGGTGGGAAAACCTGATTCGTTGATCAATTTTTATAGGCGCATGCTGGAGGTGCGCAGGCAGCACCCTGCTTTGCAGATCGGGGAGTATCATCTGGTCGACCTTGAGAATGAGCAGGTGCTTGGCTATATCAGAAGTTACGCAGGTGTGGAATTGATGATTGTGCTCAACCTGGGTGATGAACAACAGCAGGTGACACTGCCGCGCAAGGTAAGCCAGATAGTGATCAACAACATGAAAAATTGGGTTCACATTGAGGATAGTGCGCCCACTTTCCTGCCATACCAGGGCATCGTCTACCGAGTAGCTTGATTTCCAATCACTTAATGGGTATTCCGTAAAAATAATGATATGATTTTACTATCGCAATTTTACGTGTCATTGGATTGAACGAGTCAATTGGAAGCTCACAATGAAGATCGATGAACAAAACGGTTCCACCGTGATCCGCAGGGCAACTGATTACACGCCGGGGAAGGGCTGGAGGCGGTTGTTAATCGGCAGACCGCTTTCCACGGCGGATGCGCCGCACCAGACCATTGGTAAATTCCTGGGTCTGGCGGTATTTTCATCAGATGCGATGTCTTCAGTGGCATACGCGCCGCAGGAAATTCTGATCATTCTGGCGGTGGCGGGGGTAGAAGCTTTTCACCTTTCGGTGCCAATTGCGCTAGGTATTTGCGCCCTTTTGGCGATCCTGATCTTCTCCTATGAACAAACCGTTCACGCCTATCCTAACGGCGGTGGATCCTTCATAGTCGCGCGCGACAATATTGGCGCGATACCTGCTCAGATCGCAGCGGCAGCCCTGCTTACGGATTACATCCTGACTGTCGCGGTATCGATTTCATCGGGCGTGGCGCAGCTTACCTCAGCATTCCCTGTGATTGAGCCCTACAAAGTGATGTTGGCAATCTTTTTTGTTTTGATTATTATGTTGGTAAACCTGCGCGGGGTGAAAGAGTCGGGCATTACCTTCGCCATTCCCACCTACTTCTTCCTGCTGATGTTGTACACGAACATCATTGTGGGGTTCGTGCGCATGATTGCGGGCACACTGGGGATGGTCGACGCACCGCCCATGGACATGGTGCTCTCTGATACCGCGGTGCAACCGATCACACTGTTCCTGATCCTCAAGGCTTTCGCCAGCGGTACCACCGCAGTCACAGGTGTCGAAGCCATCTCCGACGGCATCACCGCCTTCAAGGAACCGCGCAGCAAGAACGCTGGCACCACGTTGATCATCATGGCGTTAATCCTGGGATCGATGATGTTGTCGATCACCTACCTGGGCAACACCGTGGGCGTGATGCCTTCAGAAGAAGAGACGCTCATCTCACAACTTGCCAGGACAGTATTTGACGGCAAGGGACTATTTTACCTGGGCACGATCGCGGCGACTACCATCATTCTGGTGATGGCAGCTAACACAGCTTTTGCAGATTTTCCGCGTTTAAGCGCTATCGCCGCCGCAGACGGCTATCTTCCGCGCCAGCTCACGTACCGCGGCAGTCGCCTGGTCTACTCGCGGGGGATCGTTGCACTGGCAGGGATGGCGATACTCTTGATCGTGATATTTAACGCCAGCGTGACACGGCTGATCCCACTGTACGCAGTGGGGGTGTTCCTGTCATTCACCATTTCTCAATCCGGTATGTCACGCCGGTGGTGGAAATCCGGCAAACTAAAACCGGGTGAAGAGGTCGTTGAAAAGGGTTCTACCTTGCGGCACGACCGCGCCTGGGTCGCCAAAATGATAATCAACGGGTTCGGCGCGCTGGTGACCTTCATTGTGATGATCATCTTCGCTGTGACCAAGTTCTCAGACGGCGCATGGATCGTGGTGATTCTGATCCCGAGCCTGGTGTTGATCTTCTCCGTGATCCACCGGCATTACACCAACCTGGCGCGTGATCTATCACTGGATGAATACCAACCACCAGCCCGCATTGTGCATCAACGGGTGTTGTTGCTAGTCAGCAGCGTGCATAAGGGCACGTTGTCCGCGCTGCGCTACGCCAAAACCCTCTCGAATGACATCACTGCGGTGCACGTTTCAATCGAACCTACGGAGACGCAAAAGACCCGTGACAAGTGGGAAACCTGGGGGGAGGGATATCGGCTGGTAGTGATCGAATCACCCTACCGTTTGTTTATTGAACCACTGCTGGAGTATATTGAGGAGATCGACCGGAATCGACAGGCAAATGAGTTGATTAGCATCATAGTCCCCCAATTCATCCCGCGGCATGGTATCACCAATGCGCTGCACGCGCACACCGCAGACACACTGCGTAAAGTATTATTATCTCGTAAGGAGATCGTCATCATGGAAGTACCTTACCAGGTAGATTAAGCGAATAGAGGAACTATGCGAGTCATAATCATTGGATGTGGAAGGATTGGCGCGCAACTGGCTTACAACCTGTACTCACGCGGTCACCAGGTTTCAGTTGTGGATGAAAATAAGGCGACATTTAATAACCTACCCCCTGATTTTAAAGGCCGGACGCAGGAGGGAGACGCATTGAACCAGGAAGTATTAAAGCGGGCAGGTATTGAAACCTGTGATGGTCTGGCAGCGGTGACCAATGTAGATACGTTAAATGCTGTGATCTGTCATATTGCGCAAAGAGAATTTAATATCACCAACGTAGTGGCGCGGAATTATGATCCGCAAATTCGCCCTTTGTTTGAGGCATTTAATATCCAGGTGATCAGTTCCACGAGCTGGGGCTCGCAGCGCATTGAGGAGTTGCTCCTTGATAGTGAGGGACGCACGGTCTTCTCGGCTGGCAACGGCGAGGTGGAGGTCTACGAGATCGAAATTCCAGCAGCCTGGCACGGCAAGCGAATTGGAGAGCTAATCACATGCGGCGATTGCCGGTGGATTGCAGTGACCAGGGCTGGCAAGGCGTTCCTGCCGGATGTGGATACGCTGCTGAATACTGGTGATATCCTGGCGGTAGCTGCCACGATGGAAGGCATCCAGGATACACGTGCCAATCTGCGGCGCAGGCAGGAGGACTGACATGTTAGTAGTTATCGCAGGAGGCGGGCGCACTGGCGCCCAACTGGCAAAGAGCCTGATCGCAATCGACCATAAGGTGCGCGTGGTGGAGCACCGCCCTGACATATTGGCGCGCATCCACAAAGAATTACCTACCGAATCCATTGTTTCCGGCAACCCTCTGGATGTGAACATCCTGGAGCAGGCAGACATAAGAAACGCCCAGGTTTTTGCGGCAACCACACCGAATGATGCGGAAAACCTCGCCATGTGCTACCTGGTGCGGGATCGTTACAAAGTGAAACGCACCATTGCCCGGGTGAATAACCCGCGCAACGCCTGGTTGTTCTCTGATATGTTCCATGTAGATGTGGCGGTGAACCAGGCGGACATTCTTGCACGCTTGATCGAAGAAGAGATGTCGATGGGCGATATGATGACCCTATTGAAGTTGAGAAGGGGCAAATACTCGCTGGTTGAAGAGAAGGTGCCACCCAACGCGAAAGCGATCGGTGTGGCGATCAAGGACCTGGATTTACCGGCAAATTGTGTGATTGCCGGGGTTATCCGCAATAGTGCACTGCTGATACCGCGCGGGGTGACGACGCTGGCAGAAGGCGATGAAGTGCTTGCCATCACCGATCCGGAAGGTGCGAAGAAGATTGCGGAACTTTTGGAGATGCCTGAGAATGGAAAAAACCTTTGACCGTGCAGGTTGGTTAAGGTATAATTCAGGGCTGTAATTTTGCATGAAATGTAAAACTTGAGAGGAATGAAGAATGACGAAGAGGACTTATCAACCAAGAATTCGCCGCCGTGTCCGTGTGCACGGATTTCGCGCTCGCATGGCTACACAGGATGGTCGTGAAGTATTGAAGAGAAGGCGCGCGAAAGGTCGTTATGTGTTAACGGTATCCAAAAATAACCATGTTAAAAAAGTCAACTGGTAGAAGCACACGAACACGGGAAAAAGTACCCACGGCATGTTCTTTATAAATTCGAGCAGGATAGCGGGTGAAACGGAAATTCCGGTTAACCCATTCAAATGACTACAAGCGGGTGCGCCAATCTGGTAAATCCTACGCGCACCCGCTTTCAGTCATTGTAATTGCTAAAGGACAGGATGAAACTCCGCGCGTGGGCATCCAGGTCTCGAAAGCCTTAGGAGGAGCCGTGAAGCGAAATCACGTGAAGCGGCAGATCAGGGCGATCATTACCGAAACGCTTCCAACTATTGAACAAAACGCTGATTTCATCATCATTCCTCGGGAACCCGCATCAAGAGCAACATTTCAGGAAATAAGAACAGCAGTCCTGGGACTGCTTGGAAGAGCAGGATTGATTGACGCAGACAATTATGATCCAAGAAGATGATCACATACATGAAGCTGAACCCCGGCTACGGGATCTTCCTTTCAATTTATGGAATATTCCCCGTATGCCGTTGCTGGCATTGATCAGGCTATACCAGTTCTTGATCTCGCCAACCCTACCAGCAAATACCTGCAGGTTTTACCCGACCTGTTCGCATTATGGGTACCAGGCAATCTACAAGCACGGCGCGATTAAAGGCACTGTGATGGCTGTTTGGCGCGTATTACGATGCAATCCGTTCAACCCGGGTGGATTCGACCCGGTGCCATGAGCGGTAACATAGATTTGACACTTGAATAAGGAATTCTGATAAGAATGAAAAAAAACCGGTTAGTGATGATTCTACTTTTCAGCCTGCTTGCAGTTGTTTTGACATCCTGCACCGGCGCGGGGGTGACGAACAGCTGGTCGGGTGTGACAGCAACAGAGGACCTCGTGTATTTCTCCGATGGGGAAGCGGTTTACGCGTTGCGCAGTGACAGCGGCAATACCGCCTGGAAGTATCCGGAAAAAGCCAATGCGAGACGCTTATTTTACGCTGAGCCGGTATTAGCCGGCGAACAAGTGATTGTGGTGGATTACGCGAACACAATGGCGAGCCTGAACGCACAAACGGGTATTGAGACCTGGGTGTTCGCAGGCGCAAAGGGACGTTATATTGACAGCCCGTTGGTCCTCGACAACCTGATCGTCGCGCCAAACGCTGATTACTCGTTGTACGCGGTGGACCTCTCTGGCAAACTAGTATGGAAGTTCGATACTGGTCATGCGTTATGGGCAAAACCCGCAACTGACGGCGAAACCTTGTACTTCACGTCGATGGACCGCACCCTCTACGCAGTCGATGCGGCAAGCGGCACGTTGAATTGGAAGAAGGAATTGCATTCCTCTTCGGTGGCGCGTGTATTGCTCGATAACGGGACAGTGTATGTCGGCAACCTTGAAGGCAAGCTTTTTGCATTCAATGCGGCAGACGGCAGCCTGGTGTGGGAGCAACAATTAGGCGGCGGAATCTGGTCGGCCCCGTTGTTGCATGAAGGCAAGTTATATATTGGCGATCAAACCGGGCGCATTTCCATCCTCAGCAGCTCGGATGGGAAGGTGGAGCAGTTCATCGAAACCGGTTCCGCCATCCTGGGCGCAGGTGTGGCGCTTGAAAACGGTGTGGCGTTCGGCAACGAAGAAGGCTCACTGGTCGTGATTGGATTCGATGGCGCACGACTCTGGACGCGCTCATTTGACGGCAATCTTTATTCCAATTTACAGTTGAACGGTGATCATATTCTGCTGAGTCTTACGCAGGGTGACAAACCTCTGCTGGCAGTCGATCTCAACGGCAACGAGATCTGGAATTTCTCGGATAAACAGTAAGGACGGACATCGATGTGGGATACGATTATTATTGAGCCTTTCATAAACCTGCTTCTCTGGATCGCCAATCTCGTAGGATATTTTGGCGTTGCGATCATTCTTTTCACCATCCTAACCAGGGTCATTCTTTATCCACTGACTGCTAAGCAAATGCAGAGCACGGCTGCGATGCAGAAGCTGCAGAGTGATAAAAGATTTCTAGAGATCCAGACAAAGTACAAGGGTGACAGGGAAAAACTGGCGCAGGAACAGATGAAACTGTACCAGGAGTTGAAGATCAACCCGATGGCATCCTGTTTGCCGACGTTGATCCAGTTCCCTATCATCATCGGTCTGTACCAGGCGTTGATCCAGACGATGGCAACCGGTCCACTGGATTTGCTCAAGTTGACCAGGCATATTTACCCGAGCTTCCTCAACCTGTCTGAAGTGCTGCCGTTGAACGCCAAGTTCTTGTGGATGGACATAGGCATTCCTGAAAGGCTGACTATCCCCGGGCTTGGATTCGGCATCCCGGTGCTGGCGATCGTGGTGGTCATCACCACGTACATTTCCTCCAAGATCATCACCCCACCGACGCAGACCAGTGCAAACGACCAGGGCGCGATGATGTCGAAAATGATGAACATCTATATGCCCTTCCTGATGGGCTGGCTGGCTTTTTCGTTGCAGTCCGGTCTGGCGCTGTACTTTGTGACGTCGAACCTGATCCAGATCGTGCAGTACGCCGTCTCTGGCAACGTGCACTGGGATAACGTGATATTCTGGAAGAAAAAGGAAGTGGCGAAATTACCCGCCTCAAAATCCAAAACGCGAGGGAAATGATGGGCGAAGAAAAGACCACTTTGGAAATTATTGCTCCGACACCTGAAGAGGCTATTGAAAATGGTCTGGAACAGCTCGGATTGTCAGAAGACATGGTTGAGGTTGAAGTGCTGGATGCTGGTTCTCGTGGTTTGCTGGGTATCGGCGGACGGCAGGCACGCGTGCGTTTGAAGCTGAGAACCTTCGAATCCATGATAGACGATCATGTACCCGACCAGAAGGATATCGATCGGGAAGAGGTTGAGATCGATTTCGCCGAGCTCGGCGAGGAAGACCAGCAGAACCTCAAGACTGTTCACTCGGTGGTAACCGAGTTACTAGACCGCATGCGTATGAAAGCGGAAGTAAAGGTAAAGTACGTAGACCCGCTGGACGACAAAGATCAACGCGTGGTGATGGTGGATATTGAGGGCAAGGATTTGAGCATTCTTATCGGGCGCCGCTCGGAAACGCTGAACGCGTTGCAATACATCACCAGTTTAATCGTCAACAAAGAGCTGGGACGCTGGGTGCCCATCCAGATCGATGTGCAGGGATACCGCGATCGCCGTGAGCGCCAGTTGCGCCAATTGGGGCGGCGCATGGCGGAGCAGGCAATTCAATCTGGACGCAAGCAGACGCTGGAACCAATGCCCGCGAATGAGCGCCGCGTGATCCACCTGGAACTGAGGGATCATCCTCAGGTGTATACCGAGAGTACGGGCGAGGAACCGTATCGTAAAGTAACGATTTTATTAAAATAGCTTTTTGTGTAGGTGTGCAGTGATGACCAGGTTGTAAGTCGCCTGGTCTTTTTTTACCTACCGCTGTAGTAAAATTAAACCAGTTTTAATTACACAGGAGTGAGCCATGCGAGCGGTTGATATCATTATTAAGAAACGCGATAAATTGGAATTGAGCCGTGAGGAGATCGAATTCTTCGTCAATGGCATCGCCAATGGTGAGATCCCGGATTACCAGGTATCTGCCTGGGCGATGGCGATCATGTTAAACGGCATGACTGACCAGGAAACCACCGATCTCACGTTGGCGATCGCCAATTCAGGTGAAGTACTTGATCTGAGCGGCATCGTTCCGATCGAGGTCGATAAACACTCCACCGGCGGCGTGGGCGACAAGACCACCCTGGTGGTCGAGCCGATCGTCTCAGCCTGCGGATTGCCGGTGGGCAAGATGTCGGGCCGCGGGCTGGGCTTTACCGGCGGCACGCTGGATAAGATAGAATCCATCCCGGGGTTCCGCACTGACCTCTCGCAGGACGAATTTATTCACCTGCTCAAGGAAGAAGGCCTGGTATTGGTAGGGCAGAGCGGAGACCTGGCGCCGGCAGATGGGAAGCTTTACGCGCTGCGTGATGTGACCGGCACAGTGCAATCCATCCCACTGATTGCGTCCTCGGTGATGAGCAAGAAGATTGCCGGCGGGGCGAGAGGCATCGTTCTAGATGTCAAAGTGGGGACCGGCGCATTCATGAAGAATCTCGACGAGGCGCGGCAGCTCGCGCATCTGATGGTTGCGATCGGCAGATTGAGCGGTAGAAGAGTGGTGGCACTGCTTTCTGATATGAATCAGCCGCTCGGTCAGGCGGTAGGCAACTCGCTTGAAGTGAAGGAAGCCATTGCGACATTAAATGGCAAGGGTCCGGATGATTTTGTTGAACATTGCCTGGTGGTGGCTGCGCATATGCTGGTGATCGGTGAAAAAGCTGCTGACCTGGAAACCGGCCGCAAGATGGCGGAAGAAGTGCTTGCGGACGGGCGTGGATTAGCGCAGTTGCGAAAGCTGGTCAGCAACCAGGGAGGAGATACTGCCTACGTGGATAACCCGGGATTATTCCCGGCAGCGCCGGTAATCTGGGATGTGCAGTCACCGCAAGAAGGTTATTTGAGCGCGGTGGACGCGTTAACAATTGGCGAAGCGTCGGTGCAAATGGGAGCCGGGCGGAGCAGGAAAGAAGATTCCATCGACCACCGCGTGGGCATCATCGTGCATCATAAGGTGGGCGACCGCGTGAAGAAAGATGATGTGCTCTTTACACTGCATGCCAGCGATGAGCGATCCTTTGTGCAGGCGAAGACCGCCTGCCTCTCTGCCTGTCAATGGCAGAACGAACCAAGCAAACCGTTGCCTCTGTTTTATGAAGTGATCGAATAGATCAGTGGTTGTGATATAATCTGCGCAACAAAAGCGTTGATGGAAAAGAGTAAGCTTAAGTAACCTTCAGCGAAACCGGGATCGGTGTGAGCCGGTGAGGTGAATAAGTTGAAAATCCTTCCGGAGCTGCGATCTGAAAGCGTGAAGCGAGTAAGTGAGCCGGCCATTCGACCGTTACCCTGGATCAGGTCTATTCTGATGAATGCACCTGGTAAAGCGCTCTGAAAAAGAGAAGCAGGGTGGTACCGCGGGAAAATTCTCTCGTCCCTGGTTGGGACGGGATTTGTGTTTAAGGAGGAAGAATGTTCAAACCTGTATCCCCGAAACTCGATGTGAACCGTATGGAAAGCAGGGTGTTGCAGCACTGGCAAAGCCGGGACATTTTCCATAAGAGTATGTCTCAGCGGGAAGGGATGCCCGAATATGTATTCTTCGAAGGCCCTCCGACCGCCAATGGCAAACCTGGCGTGCACCATGTGTTGGCACGCGCGTTCAAAGACATCTTCCCGCGATATAAGACGATGCGTGGTTTTCACGTTTCGCGCCGCGGCGGTTGGGATACACACGGTCTACCGGTCGAGATCGAAGTCGAGAAGAAGCTGGGCTTTACCAACAAACAGCAGATCGAGGCATACGGGATTGCAAAATTTAACGCGCTGTGCCGTGAATCGGCGTTTGAGTACATCCAGGAATGGGAGCGCCTGACCGACCGCATCGGCTACTGGGTAGACCTCGAAAGCGCATATATCACGTACGAGAACCGGTATATCGAGTCGGTGTGGTGGATCCTCAAGAACTACTGGGATAAGAACCTTCTCTACCAGGGATACAAAGTGGTGCCTTACTGTCCGCGCTGCGGCACGCCGCTTTCTGATCACGAGGTGGCGCAAGGTTACCGCGACGCTACCGACCCATCAGTATTCGTCAGGATGCCGTTAGTGGACGCGCCCGGCACCTCGCTGCTGATTTGGACGACGACACCCTGGACACTGCCGGCGAACGTGGCGGTGGCAGCCGGCGCGAACGTGGATTACGTGACCGTCGAGCGGACTATGGCAGATGGCACGTTGGAAAAACTGATCCTGGCTGAAACACTGCTGGAAAAGGTGTTTGGCGAGGAAAAGGTCAAGATCGTGGGCCGTATGAAAGGCAAGCAGTTGCGGGGCAAATCCTATCGACCGCTGTTCACATTCCTGCCGGTGGATAAAAAGGCGCATTACGTGGTGTTGGGAGATTTCGTCACCACCGAGGATGGTTCTGGATTGGTGCACATCGCACCGGCGTTCGGTGCCGATGATATGCAGGTTGCCATCGAGCATGAGCTGCCGATTCTCAATACTGTTGCACCGGATGGTACTTTCATATCGGAGGTGCAGCCATGGGCTGGGCTTTTCGTGAAGGACGCTGATCCCTCAATCGCACGAAACCTGCGCGAACGCGGGCTGCTATTCAAGGAGGGGACTCATGTGCATTCATACCCCTTCTGCTGGCGTTGTGGCACCCCTCTGCTTTATTATGCACGCCCAACCTGGTACATCCGTACCAGCCAGTTCAAGCAACGCATGGTGGAATTGAATGACCAGATCAATTGGTACCCTGAGCACATCCGCAAGGGCAGGTTCGGCAACTGGCTGGAAAACAACGTCGATTGGGCGCTGGGACGCGAGCGCTACTGGGGGACGCCGTTGCCGGTTTGGGAGTGTGAAAGCTGCCATCATCAGGATTGCGTGGGTTCGATCGCTGAACTTTCTGACCGTTCAGGCAAGAGCCTGGTAGATGCCGACCTGCACCGGCCTTTTGTCGATGAGATCACCCTGACTTGCGGTGAATGCGGGGGCAGGATGCGCCGCGTGCCCGAGTTGATCGATGTGTGGTTCGATTCCGGCTCGATGCCGGTCAGCCAGTGGCATTACCCGTTTGAAAACCTGGACGCATTCAAGAACCAGTTTCCGGCGGACTTCATCTGTGAGGCGGTTGACCAAACGCGTGGATGGTTCTACTCTCTGCATGCCATTAGCACGCTGCTGTTCGACACAGCTTGTTACAAGAATGTGATCTGCCTGGGGCTGATCTTGGATGGCGATGGGCAAAAGATGTCAAAATCGCGCGGGAACGTGACAACACCATGGTCGGTGATTGATCAGCACGGGGCTGATGCGATGCGCTGGTACCTCTACACCGCCAGCCCTCCGGGGCAGGAACGACGCTTCTCGGCTGATCTTGTGGGAGAGGTGCTGCGCAATTTCACACTCACTTTGTGGAACACCTATTCGTTCTTCGTTACCTACGCCAACCTGGACGATTGGACACCTGGTTCAGAGGAGAATGTTGAGTACAGCTCGCTTGACCGGTGGGTGAGGTCTACACTGCACACGTTGATCCGCGATGTAACGAAGGCACTGGAGAATTACGATGTGTTGGGCGCTACACGCCCGATCCAGGAGTTCGTGGAGCAGCTCTCTAACTGGTACCTGCGGCGCTCACGCCGGCGTTTCTGGAAGAGTGAATCTGACGCCGATAAGAAGGCTGCGTATGAAACGTTGTATGAATGCCTGGTAACGTTGAGCAAATTACTCGCGCCGACTATGCCTTTCATCGCAGATGAAATGTATCTGAATCTGGTCGGTTCAACACAAAAGGATGTTGCTGAATCCGTTCATCTGGCGGCGTGGCCTGGGTTTGATCCTGCGCTGATCGATGAAAAACTGAACAGCGAAATGAACCTGGTAATGCGATTAACCTCGCTGGGGCATGCAGCGCGCAACAAGGCAAACCGAAAGGTGCGCCAACCGCTCTCTGAGATCGCGTTTTCAGTTGGTAATCAGGAGGAGGAGCGCGTGGTGAAAGGTTACGCGGAGATGCTGGCGGACGAGCTGAATGTGAAACATGTGCGCCTACTGAACGCAGCAGGTGAAGCCGTCAGTTACTCGCTCAACCCACTGCCCAAACAACTGGGGCAAAAGTACGGCAGCCTCTACCCCCAGATCCGCAAGGAAATCTTTGCGCTGAATGCGGAAAAGACAGCGCTGCAGCTACTGGCTGGTGAGGCGTTCGAAGTGAACGTGGATGGCAATCTGATGCAAATCCTGCCGGAGGAAGTGGAAGTGCGGCTGCAGGCGCGCGAGGGTTACTCGGTGGCATCCGAAGGCGCATACATGGCTGCCCTGGTGACCGATCTCACCCCTGAGCTGGCGGCAGAAGGACTGGCGCGCGAGTTCGTGCGCCGCGTGCAGGATGCGCGCAAAGCCGCTGACCTGGACATTGCGGACCGGATACGGTTGTACTTCACCGCTACAATACCGCTGCAATCCGCGGTTGAAGGGTACAAGGAATATATCATGACCGAAACCCTGACCACTGAGATGGTGAACGGCGATCCGCCTGATGGTTTATTTACAGCCGAGGATAGTTTTGATGGGGAAAAGGTGTTAATCGGAATCCAAAAGATCTGATGCCAGGGGCTCCGCAAGGAGCCCCGAAATTTTGCACTGCACTTTATGCGGTAAAATTCAACTAACTTATTATTGGAGCATTAGATTGAAGGGTTTTCTGCGTAAGACTTATTGGTTGTTGATCGTGGCTGTGGTCATTGTTTTATTGGACCAGTACACCAAGTGGCTGGTGATTTCCAACATCCCATACGGCGGGTTTTGGTCGCCATGGGAGTGGTTGACCCCGTACGCGCGTATCGTCCACTGGAGCAACACAGGAGTGGCATTCGGTATGCTGCAGGGGATGAACCCGGTGTTCACCATCCTGGCGTTTGTAGTGGCGGGGATGATTGTCTTCTATTTCCCCAAACTGGAGAAAGAGGATTGGCTGCTTAAACTGGCGTTGATGTTGGAATTGGGCGGCGCACTGGGCAATTTGGTCGACCGGATCATGTACGGTCAGGTGATCGATTTTATTTCGGTCGGCAATTTTCCAGTATTCAATGTAGCGGATAGTTGTATCACCGTGGGAGTGATCATCCTCCTGGTCGGGGTATGGATGCAAGAAAAGCGGGATAAAGCCCAAAGGGCAGCGCTCGCGCAGGAACAGCAAGTAGATGGACAATCTGTTGAGCAGTAAGCAATATGGCTTTAACGTTCAGCCTGGCGAAGAAAACCGGCTGGATAAATTTCTGGCAGAAAAACTGCCGGAGCATTCGCGTTCGCGTCTGCAAAACTTGATCAGGGACGGCGCAGTTACTGTGAATGCGCTACCGATCACCAAGACAGGTCACTTCGTGGAAGCCGGGTTCTCGGTAGCTATCATCGTTCCGGAGATTGAACCAACTCAGTTGACGGCAGAAGAGATTCCTTTGGATATTGTTTTTGAAAATGATGACCTGGTGATTATCAATAAACCCGCCGGAATGGTGGTACATCCCGCTCCTGGGCACTCAAGCGGGACGCTGGTGCACGCCGCGCTAGGGAGTTTTAGCGATCTACAGGGAATTGGCGGTGAGTTGCGCCCGGGAATCGTGCACCGGCTCGACAAGGACACGTCCGGATTGATCATCATCGCCAAGCACGACCAGGCTCATCGCTGGTTGCAGGATCAGTTCCGTTTGAGACGGGTGGAGAAGGTGTATCTCGCGCTGGTGGATGGCAAACCGCCAACACCCACTGGCCGAATCGAAGCGGCAATCGCGCGCGATCCGACGCACCGCAAGCAAATGGCGGTGGTGTCGGAGGGGAGGGGCAGGTCAGCGGTGACCGAGTACAAAACCGTGACCCAGTTTGCAAAACATACGCTGATCGAAGCGCACCCGCTTACCGGGCGCACGCACCAAATCAGGCTGCACCTTGCGTTTCTGGACTGCCCGATCACGGGCGACCGGATTTACGGGCGCAAGAGCCCAAGCCTGGAGATAGAACGTCATTTCCTGCACGCCGCCAGGATTTCGATCATCCTTCCAGGTGATGAAGTGCCCAGCACCTTTACCGCACCACTGCCGGCTGAGCTGCAAAAAGTGATCGATGAACTATCCCAAGTGCATGGAGGCGTGAATGAAAATCATTGATATGCGTTCGGACACCGTGACGAAACCCACCGAAGAGATGCGCCGGGCGATGGCGGAAGCGGAGGTGGGCGATGATGTGTACGGCGAAGACCCTACAGTCAATCGACTGCAGGAAATCGCGGCAGAGCGCATGGGCAAGGAAGCCGGTTTATTTGTGCCATCAGGCACGATGGGCAACCTGCTTTCGGTGTTGAACGTTTGCCACAGGGGGGATGAGGTGATCATGGGGACCATGGGGCACACCTTCCTTTTTGAGGGAGGTGGCATTGCAGCATTGGGCGGGGTGTTTCCTAACACGGTGCCCAACCAGGCGGACGGCTCCATGCGGCTGGAGGATATTGAGGCTGCCATCCGGCCGGATGATATTCACGACCCGATCACGAAGATGGTGATCCTTGAGAATACGCATAACCGCTGCGGCGGTACCGTGCTGGGGCTTGACTATATGCGTGCCGCTGGAGAACTGACTCACAGGTATGACCTGCACTTGCACCTGGATGGGGCGCGCGTTTTCAACGCGGCAGCTGCGCTGGGATTGAGCGCGGCTGAGGTGGCGGCACCCGCGGATAGCGTGACCTTCTGCCTGAGTAAGGGGTTGTGTGCCCCGGTGGGCAGTGTGGTGTGCGGTACAAAGGATTTTATCAAGCAAGGGCTGCGTACGCGCAAGATACTCGGCGGTGGCATGCGCCAGGCAGGCGTGCTGGCGGCAGCCGGCATCATAGCGGTCGAGAAGATGAGCTTACGGTTGAAGGAAGACCACGATAAGGCGGCACGGCTTGCCCAGGGTTTAGCGAAAATCCCAGGAATCGTTTTTGAGATGGGCATGCCGCAAAGTAACATGGTCTTTCCATCCATTTCGCAGGAGGTTGCGCTTTCAACGCGCGACGTGGTGACCAAGTTGGGTGAGCTGGGCGTCAAATTAGGCGCGATCGCGAGCCGGCGCTTCAGGCTGGTGATGCATTACTGGATAACTGACGAAGATGTGAATACCACCATCAAGGCGTTTGAGCAGGTGCTCACAGCCTGAGCGCGGGTAATCCGACCAGGCTCATTCTGATATAATCTTTTAAGAATACTCGATGTCTAATTAACTGAGGTAAGCATGGAATCTTTTATCACGCTGAAAGAAATCGACGCGGCTGCTGACTTCGTTCGCAGTCGTATCACTATCACACCAAAGGTCGGGTTGACACTCGGTTCAGGCCTGGGAAACCTGGCGGAAATGGTGAAGGAACCGGTAATCATTCCTTACAAGGAAATTCCAGGTTGGCCCTTGTCCACCATTCACGGGCATGCCGGTCAACTGGTGATCGGTGAGTTATTCGGCGCCACCACACTGGTGATGCAAGGCAGAGCGCATTACTACGAGGGTTACCCGATGGATGTGATTACGCTGCCGGTGCGTGTGATGCGCAGATTGGGAATCGATACGTTGATACTCACCAACGCCGCCGGGGCCATCAAACCGGAGTACCAACCCGGGGACGTAATGCTGCTGACTGATCACATCAACCTTATCGGTATGGCTGGGTTGAACCCTCTACGCGGTCCGAACCTGGCGGAGTTTGGTGAACGCTTCCCGGACATGAGCCAGCCATATGACCGAAAACTCATCGCCGCTGCGCGCAAGGTAGCGCAGGATAACAATATCCAATTGCATGAGGGTGTTTATGCCTGCCTCGCCGGGCCGTCATTTGAATCACCAGCTGACCTACGGTTTTTACAGCGGGTGGGAGCGGACGCGGTGGGCATGTCGACTGTGCCGGAAAACATAGTAGCGAGGCATGCCGGCATGCGCGTGATGGGATTGTCAGGTATCAGCAACAAGGCCAATCTGGATGGCAGCACCATCACCACGCACGAAGAAGTGCTGGAAGCCGGCAAGGTAATCGTCCCCAAGCTCACGACGATCATCCGAGGCGTGCTGGAACACCTGGCGGGTTAGCTGTATCCAGGCAGCCATCTTTATTGGACATTAATGGCGAACAATCTTGAATAGTCTGCTGCGTTTTTTGAGTGAATACGAGGTCCTTTTTTATGTCGGCGCGGGAGTGATTATCGTGGTGACAGCATTGAGGACTTTCTCAGCCTGGAGGGAATGGTCAGCGAGCATTTTTGGATTGGAAAAAGAACACACGCAGCGTAAATTCAACCAGGGCTTATCAGTGCTGGTGTTCTCCGTTCTGCTGGTGGTCAGCTTGTTCGTAGTGAATACTTTCATTACGCCGACAGTTCCGGGTGTTCAGCAACTGGCTACCCCTACGATTGATATCACGCAGCAACCGCCGACCACCACGCCAGCCCCCGCGATAGTCATCACTGGCGAGGGATTCATACCGACGATTACTTCGTATCTCAGCCGGGGTTGCATCCCAGGTCAGTTGGATTGGACAGATCCCAGCAACGGGGATACGATTTCTGGTATCGTTGAATTAAAAGGCACGGTCAATGTTGAGAACCTGGGATTTTATAAGTATGAGTACTCGCCCACCAGTTCTGACCGCTGGACAACGATCGCAGCAGGGAATACCATCATTGTTGATGAACCTTTGGGCGGTGCATGGGATACAAGCGGATTGATCCCCGGAAATTACGAATTGCGGCTGGTTGTCAATGACAACCTCAACAACGCATTACCAGCCTGTGTAATTCAAATAACGATCGAGGCGACGGACTAAAAAAATGGCAGAAGTTGAGATCAGACCAGCAGTATCTACGGATATCACCGTACTGGAGGGTTTTGACCACACCTGTGAGACCACCCACGTGTGGCAGTTTAACCACCAGGTCAGCATAGACCGGGTCGTCTATGATCTGCGTGAAGTGAGACTGCCAAGAGTGTTGAAACTGGAATACCCGCGCAAGGTCAGCACGCTCAAGGATACCTGGACGCAGCACTCTCTATTTCTTGTTGCGCGCAGTGAGGGTGAGCTGGTGGGCTACATGATCCTGGACGAAGAACCCGATCACGATGCAGCAGTGATCAGGGATATCGTGGTGGACCTGCCGTACCGGCGACAGGGGATAGCCACGGCGTTGATCGTGGCGGCCAAAGAATGGCTGACAAAAATCGGTGTCACAAAGTTGGTGTTCGAAGTTCCGGCGAAAAATCATCCAATGATCGAACTGATGCGTAAATTGCGTATCAATTTCATGGGCTTGACTGATAATTATTATGCGAATAATGACTGCGCTTTCTTTTACACGCACCTGTTAAAGTGAGGGAAATCGTTTGGCAACATGGATGAATGACATTATCGCGGTCGCACGTACGATCAGCCAGATTCTCTCGGCTGGCA
Organism: Anaerolineaceae bacterium; assembly: GCA_038562455.1. Taxonomy (GTDB): domain Bacteria; phylum Chloroflexota; class Anaerolineae; order Anaerolineales; family Anaerolineaceae; genus UBA6107. The sequence continues at coordinate 25,305 of JBCFBD010000024.1, forward strand.
TTGCCATCACAGCTTTTGCTCTGCTGTTGTATAGCCTGTCTTTTAATCTCAAGGGACGGGTGGCGCGCGTATTTATGATCATCATGTTCTGCCTGGTGGTGGTGTTCTCGGCAGAATCTTTTAGCAGCACCAGCAAGGAACCCTACTTTATGGATTTCTGGCTGCGTGTGCAATGGATCGGCATCATCCTGCTGCCAGCAAGTTACTTGAACTTCTCCGACGCGCTATTGGCGACCACGGGTTTACCCTCACGCTGGCGGCGCAAGTGGGCGATTCGCTTGACCTATGCGGCGTCGCTGGTGATGATCGTGCTGGTGTTCACCCCCTGGTTCCTGGGTGACCTGGTGACCACCGATCAACCTGCGCCGCATCATCAACCTACCACACTGACCTATCTTTTCACGATCTACTATGTCGTGATCCTCATTCTGGCTTGGTTTAATTTTTACCGTTCCATCCAGCGCACGCTTACCCCGACCAGCCACCGGCGAATGCTTTACCTCACTTTGAGCGCAGTCGGGCCAGTAGTGGGGGCATTCCCGTTCTTGCTTTACAGTTCCAATTTTGCGGCTGAACATTCCCTGTTTTTCTGGTTTATTACCAGCACCGTCACGGCCGGGCTGGGGATGTGCATCTTCCTGATGGCGTACGCGGTTTCATTCTTTGGCGTCCCCTGGCCTGACCGGGTGGTTAAGAGCCGGTTGATTAAATGGACGCTGCGTGGGCCTGTGACGGCCAGCCTCGCGCTGGGACTGTTGACGTTGGTCAACCGGACGAACCAGGCTTTAGGTACATCGTTTCAAGCCGTGGCATTGATCGTGATGGTGGTCACCGTGCTGATCACTGAGTACGCCATCACTTTGTTTTACCCGTACATAGAGAAATGGATCGTCTATGACCAGGACGTGAATGATTTCCAGTTCATACGGTCGCTGGAAGAGCGCATTATCACCCGCAGCGACCTGCGGCAGTTCATTGAAATGGTACTGGCTGCGATCACCGACCAGACTCGCGCCAGAGGCGCTTACCTGCTCAAGAACGCCGAGGACGGCATTGAGATCATCGAAAAAACGCCTGAGATAGACATCAAACCGGATCGGATGGATGAAATTGAATCGGTTATACAGGAAGCGGACAAGGAAGTTAATATGCTCCGGCTGGGTGAGGATGTGTTGTACCCGCTGAAGAACGGTCAGCATAACGGGGCGGGACGCATCTACGGCTACCTGGGTATTTCGGGGATCACAGATGAGTTGCCGCTTGAAACTGAAGCAGAAGAAGCGCTCGTGCGCCTCAAGAATCGAGCAATGATCGCCTTGCGGGATCGCGAGATGCTGGAACAAGTGTTTGAATTGCTTGAGCACCTCGATCCGCAGGAGCAGATGATCCAACGACTGCGCGCCGCGGGCAGGTTTGACCAGTCCGCGTTGCTTTCAGACGTGGAGTGGATGAAGCAGCACGAAATGACCACCTGGGTCAAAGGCGCGCTCACACATTATTGGGGGGGACCGAAACTGACAGAGAGCCCGTTAATGCAGATGGAAGTGGTGAAGGTTGCCCTCGACGAGAATGACGGCAATGAAATCAATGCCTTACGCAGTGTACTACGCAATGGACTTGAACAGCTGAAACCAAGTGGAGAACGGAAATACACTGGGGAATGGTTGTTGTATAATATTTTAGATATGAAGTTTATGGAAGGTAAAAAAGTACGTGAAATTGCCTTAAAATTGGCGGTTTCGGAAGCAGACCTTTACCGTAAACAGAAAGTTGCCATCGAGAAAATTGCTGATATTCTGGTTCAAATGGAAATGAAGGCTACAGGGCGGGAATCAGACTGATCATATTAATGCCATTTATTGGATAGGGAGGGAGTTTAATGGTCTTGACTGCTGAACAGTTGGCTTCTTTAGAATGCGAGGTTGATGAAGGCTGGTGGTCGTCAGTGTTGGCTGACGAAGAAAAGATCTTCCATGAGGAAAAGGGTTTCAATTGCCAATCCTGCAGCCAGGCAAGCAACCATGCCATCGACTGGGATTGTGTTAGAAGGGTTTACGAACAGGACCAGGTGATTTTGATGGAGGTTTCAGGATTCAACCGCGGCGGGCTGCTCGTGCTGAACGACGGCATACAGGGGTTCGTGCCCATTTCCCACCTGGTCAACCTGCCGGCTGATGCAAAAGAGGAGGAACGTCAGCTCGAGTTGGCGGATTATGTCGGTAAATCTATCTACGTAAAGATCATTGAATGCGAGGAAGAGCAAGAGCGCATCGTCCTATCTGAGCGCGCCGCGCTCGCTGGAGAGGGAAAGCGCAAGGAATTGTTCGAGATGTTGAAGCCAGGCAATATTGCCTGCGGTATTGTGACCAACATCACCGACTTTGGTGCTTTCGTCGATCTGGGTGGTGTGGAGGGATTGGTACACGTCTCTGAGATCTCGTGGGGCAGGGTGGACAAGCCCGCGAACAAGCTCAAGATGGGTGAAAAGGTCAAGGTAGTGGTGCTTCAGGTGAATGAGACAAATGCGCGCATCGCGTTAAGCATCAAGCGGTTGACACCGAACCCGTGGGAAAAAATGATGCGCATTTACAAACCGGGAGATATTGTGCAGGCGGAATTAACTTCGATCATGCGTTTTGGCGTATTTGCCAAACTTGACGAAGGCATCGAGGGTCTGATTCATATCTCATCTTTCCCCGACGAATTACGCGGGAAGGAAATCGAAAAGCATTTCTCACCGGGTCAACTCGTGCAGGTTAAAATCCTGCATATTGACATCGATCGCCGGCGGTTAGGCCTGGGATTGATAGCGCCAGAATGAGCGCAGAGAAAAAGTCGCCACGCAGCGCAACCGCCACCAATCAGAAAAAACCGAGCAGCAATAAAGGGGTAAATCCACGAAACAAGCAGCATAAGGCGGCGCAAAAGGCCGGGGAACAGGAAAATAATCTCCTGCCAGCACTGGTTGACAGCGCCCGCTCGGGGTTGCAGAATCTAAAACGCTTCGGTTGGGACCTGCTGGGCACTTTCCTGGCGCTGGTAGCCGTGTTAACACTGCTCGGACTGCTGGGGTTAAGCCGCGGAACACTGATGGATTCGTGGATTCAGTTCCTCAAGCAAAGTTTTGGATACGGTAGATATCTCATCGTGGTCATACTCGGGTTGTTGAGCGCGATCGTTTTCAGGCAAGGCGCCGGGAAACCTCTGCAGCTCTCGTTCGCCAGGGTTATGGCCATTGAGGGATTGTTCATCACGATTTTCCCACTGCTTGCGGGCTTTGGTGGGGTCTCAATCGACCGCGCCGCGGAAGGCAAAGATGGCGGGTTATTCGGCTGGGGTTTGGCGCAATTGTTTGTGCCGGTGATCACCAGGACAGGCGCGCTGCTGTTTTACCTGGCTGCATTTGTCTTACTGCTGGCATATATCAGCCATGTGCGTTTTTGGCTGGTAGATGGGCATTGGAAGGAGTTATTCGGGAAGATAATTGCTTTACCGAAACAAAAAGCCGAACAGAAAACGATTGGCACACTGCCTAAACAGTCGAGCAGGTTGACTGCCAGCGCTGCCAGGCGAATACCGGCAGCGGTTAGCGGGGAGGAGCATCCGATTTCGGTAGAACCAGTCCGCGAGCATCGATTGCCACCGTTGAGCCTGTTGCTGGATGATAAACCCACTCCTCTGAATGACAGTGTGGTCAAAAATCAGGCGAAGTTGATCGAACAAAAGCTCGCGGAATTCGGTGTACCGGTCAAGGTGATCGGTTACCGTGTTGGGCCGACCGTGACGCAATATGCGGTGGAGCCGGGGTATACAGAGCGTATTGGCGCGGATGGCAAATTGATCCGTCAGAAAGTCAAAGTTTCGAAAATCTCAAGCCTGGCGCGTGACCTGGCATTGGCACTCTCTGCACAACGCTTGCGCGTGGAAACCCCAGTACCTGGGAAATCCTATGTGGGCATTGAAGTGCCGAATGAAGACAACGCATTTGTGCGGCTAAAACCGATCTTGGCTTCTGACGCATTCAAAGCAGGCCGCTCTCCACTCGATATCGCTTTGGGCAGAGATGTCTCTGGCGAACCGGTGATGACAGACCTGGAAAGATTACCTCACCTGCTTATCGCGGGAACGACAAATTCTGGCAAATCGGTGTGCGTCACCTCACTCACTACATCCCTGGTGATGAACAACTCGCCTGCCGATCTACGACTTGTAATGCTCGACCCCAAGATGGTGGAACTGATGCGGTTTAATGGGCTGCCGCATTTGATGGGAAAAGTGGAAACTGAATTGGAGAGGATGCTGGCTGTGCTGCGCTGGGCGCAAATGGAAATGGATGCGCGCTACCGCCTGTTGGCAGAGGTGCGCGCCAGGAACCTGGCGGGTTACAACCTAAAGATGCGCCAGAAGAAGAAACCTCCATTGCCGCGTATCGTAATCATCATCGATGAACTGGCGGACTTGATGATGAGCGCGCCTGACCAGACCGAGCACAGCCTGATCCGCCTGGCGCAGATGGCACGCGCCACCGGTATTCACATGGTGGTGGCTACGCAGCGCCCCAGCACCGACGTGATCACAGGGTTGATCAAAGCCAACTTTCCAGCGCGGATTTCATTTGCTATGGCATCCTCCGTCGATTCCAGAGTGATCCTAGATGCCAACGGCGCGGAGAACCTGCTTGGTAGGGGTGATATGCTCTTTCTCGACCCGGCAAAATCAGGACTGCAGCGGCTGCAGGGTGTGATCGTAAGTGACAGTGAAATTGAGAAAATCCAAAAGCACTGGCAGACTGTCCTGGAAACTGTCGAAGTAAGACCTGCGCCATGGGAAGACCTGGTCGAGGAAATTGGCAGCAGTGACAGTGACGCGCTGGTCGAACAGGCGATTGGCGTTGTGCGTGCTGCGGGTAAAGCATCGACTTCACTCTTGCAGCGCAGGCTGCGCATCGGGTTCCCGCGGGCAGCCAGGTTGATGGATGAGTTGGAAGAAATGGGTGTGATTGGTCCGTCTGTAGGCAGCGGGAAGGAACGTGAAGTTCTGCCTGATAACGGGGCGGACGGTGATAATCGCGAGGCTGAAGACTAAAATTGCTGGATGGGCGATATTCCATAGTAAAATTCGTTTCTAATGATAGGTGAATGGATGAATGATCAGTCTAGCCCAATAGCAGCAAAAAAGAAACGTTCGATAGAGCAGTACATGCGCGACACCTTCAAGGTCGTGCTTGACCCTGTAGCAGCCTTCCTACTCAAGATTGGCTTGACGCCCAACGCGATCACATTGTTCGGTATGGTCCTTTCGGCCTCAGCCGGCGTTTTCGCCGGATTCGGCAAATTCACCTTAGCAGGGGTGATCTTGATGGTAGGCGCGCCGCTCGATGCAGTGGATGGAGCGATGGCCAGACAGCGTGGGAAACCGAGCCGGTTCGGCGGCTTTTTCGATTCCGTGATTGACCGGTATTCTGAATTATTCGTATTGGGTGGGCTGCTGTTCTATTATGTCGGGCAGGGTAACGCGCTCGCCAGCCTATTGGTTTTCATCGCTGCGGGTGGCAGCGTGATGGTCTCCTACACCAGGGCGCGGGCTGAAGGGCAGCGCTTCACAGCGAAGGTCGGCATACTGTCACGCATGGAGCGTATGATCGCACTGATCGTGTTCCTGCTCGTTGGAAGACCGCTGATCGCCATATGGATCATCGCCATCCTGGCTAATGTCACCGCGGTGCAGCGTATATTAAATGTCCATCAACAATCTAAAATTGAGGATTAAACCTGAGAAAGAGGGTATCGAATGATTAACGGTTTTACAATTTTTGGCGTCAAGATCTATTTTTATGCACTGATCATCATTGCTGGCGCGTTACTGGCAGCCGTTCTTGCATCGAAAGAAGCTAAACGGCGGGGGTTCAATACGGATATTGTCTGGGACCTGCTGCCCTGGTTGCTGATGGCGGGCATCATTGGCGCGCGCATCTGGCATGTTTTGACACCGGATGAAACGCTGCTCATCGACGGTAAGAATCCCTACTTCCTTCGCCCGCTGGAGATCTTCAATATCCGCAATGGTGGTTTGGGCATCCCAGGGGCAGTAATGGCAGGCGCGCTGGCGCTGTGGATCTACACGCGTAAGAAGAAATTAAACTTTTTGACCTGGGCGGATATCATCGCGCCGGGCTTGGCGCTTGGACAAGCCATCGGACGTTGGGGGAACTTCTTCAACCAGGAAGTGTACGGCAAGCCCACCAACCTACCGTGGGGAATCAAGATCGACCTCGCGCACCGGCTGCCCGGCTTCGAAAACGTGGAAAGGTATCATCCCACTTTCTTCTATGAATTCCTTTGGAACCTGCTGAATATGTTCGTATTGCTGTGGGTGGCGCGGAAGTTCAAGGAGAAATTGAAACCCGGCGACATTTTCTTTCTCTATTTGATCATATACTCATTCGGCAGGTTTATGCTGGAGTTCATCCGCATCGTCAATTCGCCGATCGCGGGAATTAACAGCAACCAGGCATTGATGGGGTTTATCTTCATAGCTTCCATGATCGTAATGTTCGTGAGGCATAAGCGGCCGTCGAAGGAGGAAGTTGTATCAAAATAAACCCGGTTTGTGCGGTATGAAGGAGGAATGGATGAGCCGATTCACCATCCTGGGGTCTGCCAACGCGGTGCCAAAACCCGGGCAGGACAATACCCATTTGCTAATTGAAAGCACGCAAAAATCCGTGATGATCGATTGCGGCGACAACCCGGTAGCAAGATTAGCTGCAGCCGGCTCTTCCATGCTTAAAGTCACCGATCTGGTTCTGACTCATTTTCACGCAGACCATGTTGGCAGCCTACCCCTGCTGATCATGGATATGTGGCTGGAAAAACGCGATCAGCCGTTAGTGATACATGGATTGAAAGTCACTCTGGAGAAAGCACAGCGGCTGCTGGAGTTGTTCAGCTGGGGTGATTGGCCGGGTATGTTCCCGGTAACTTTTGACGAGATCCCTGAAGATGGGGCGGAAGGTTTCATCAGCGATAGCGGGATGAGCATTTCAGCACTGCCGGTGCTGCACCTGGTACCCACAATCGGGGTGCGGGTGAGTTTCGTTGCGGGGCGTGTGATTTCGTATTCCTGCGACACTGAACCTTGCGCGAACCTGGACAAGCTGGCTGAAGGGGCAGACGTGCTGCTACAGGAGGCTGCCGGGCTGGCGAAAGGGCATACATCGCCAGAACAGGCGGGTGAAATCGCCGCGCGGACAGGTGTAAAAAAACTGATCCTGATCCATTACGAAAATCGGGTTGCAGAGGATGAATTATTGGCTGCTGCGCGCGATAAATACGCGGGTGAGGTCGCGCTAGCCAGGGATATGATGGTTGTTTAAGGAATCACCAACCTTCGAGGTACGTCATCCAATCGGTATTTTCATGTAAATAACGGGCGAAGATATAACCTGCCGAAGCAGGGGGTTCTTTGGGCGTCCGCAGCAGGTGCATATC
>JBCFBD010000124.1:0-3370 GCA_038562455.1 Anaerolineaceae bacterium
CCCGGCTCTTTCTATTCCCTTTTGGGAAGCAAGATTACTCGCGGTAGTGTAAACCCAGGCCGTTGTATATCCACGTTGAGCGAACTCCCGAAGAATCACGGTGTTGGCATATGGATAAAGATGTTGACCACGCGCCCAATCTGCGACGCGAACATGGTAGATCACCAGGTGGTTCGGCTTCAATATCATATGGCGTCCTGCTGGCTGTATATGATGACGCCCCGTGGTCTGGACCCACTGGTAGTGCGCAATTCGGCCCTGAATAAACCCTGAATAGCACTTATCGCCCCGCCGTAACCGTTGATACATCTTATCTAAGGGAACGTTCCATACTTCAAGAAGTAAAGGCATGTCGTCCATGCCAAGGATCTTCAGCTCGCAGTCAACCAGCGCATCAACGGTCGGAACTGCTCGCATATCATGACGGTAATTGTACGTAACTTCAATCCGGGGGCGCTGAGTGGCCACTCTCCGAAGGGTCTTGAAATTGCGCCTGCTGTGGTAAGCTAGCTTCCGCCACGAATACATTGTCACTTACGCGTCAAGTCGTAAACTTCGCTAAGACCTACTGACCGAGTGTTATATGCGCGATACAAGTGCTCAAATAAAAGAGCTTGGCTTTCAAGGATATATTGGACTTCTTTGTCCGTCTGCGCATAGGGGCTGGCCCCTGGAACGATCTCCACATTGTGATACATCATGTTCAGGATTACCGGTTTGTTGCTTGGCTCACCAGCGATTACTGCGTCCGCCGTAGCGATCAACTCTTCTGGTGTGCTGCGCTGTGGTCGCAACCACGTGGTCCGCGGAATCTGTTTGCCCAGTCGTGCAAACAGCCGCTTATGCCACCGAGTTCGGTTACTCATTCTCCTGAGTATCCATCTTGGCCAACGCGCTAGAAGAGAGTTGTGTATCGTAACTGGAACTTCCAATAATGAAAGGTCACCCGCTCTTCCAGGATCGTCTTTGGAGGGATGATAAGGGGCTGTGGGCGCGCCCCAGTAATTTCGGTTCGCTGCCCCATCAAAGCTATGCGACCAAAATGGCGTCACGCTAGAGTCCACGAAATATCCAAGCTCTACGAGAAACCGCAACGTATGGCGACTGAGGCCGAAACGCCCAGCTCGGAAGCTTTTCGGATAATAACCAAACCGTTCTTCAAATAACTGGGTCAGATTCGCCAGTTTTTGAAACTCTACTTCTTCAGCGTATCGCAGTTGAGGCGTATCAGTTCTGCGTGTTTCAAAGTCTTCTTCAGGGGGAATGAACTCACCGTGAAGATGAGCTCCGAGTTCACAGTTCTCCAGTGAGGTGAGCGTTGTAACGCTTTCTTTGTCTTGTATCACTTCAGGGCTAAGGAGATAGGTTGGTATCACACCATATGTATTGAACAGTGGGGTAAGCCTATAGGGGATGCCTTCATTGACGGCTTCAAATGTCAATGGGTGACGTATTTGCCAGCGAGACCCTTTGTCACATTCTGTATCAATACTGACTACCAGATAAACCGAGCGACTCACTCTCGCGTTCTCTCGCCGCGCCAGAAACGCTCCCGCAACCGAACCAGATGCGATGCAAGTACTGTGCCTCGGTATCGCAGTGACCAAGGATTCACTACTGAGAGGGAAATATATCCTTCGCTTTGGTCCGTGAATTGCGTCTTATAACTAGACTCTCCGCGCATGAAATTGAATTCTCTGATGTCTGGATGCTCAAAACACTCCTTAATAGTTTCAAAAAGAAGTATTTTGCTCGGTGAGTACTGCTCAAATTGCTCGTCAAAAGTGGGCTTGTAGTGATATCTTACACCATCACACAGCCAGTCAAGTTGGTATGCCATTGGTACGCCGGAGGCAGTCTGTAGTATAGACAACACAACATTTCCGCTTCGCTCATACTGTTGAATCACCTTGGTCAAAAATCGTTTCATAACTGGCGACGATGTAGCGTAACTCTGATTTAGCTCCTGACGCCGCTTATGGTATGTCTCAAAGAGGTGAGGAAGATACCGCTCTATCCCTTGCGTAACCGTGACAATTTTCGTCTCGATGCCGTCTCTTTTCAGTCGATTGCGCCGATTTCGCATATCCGCCAGTTTTTTGTGCAGATATGCGGAGTAGTAATCATCCCAATTCTCGGTGGTGTCGATTTTATAGAACCGGCGTTCACGGCTAATGGATACAGAGAAGCCCTTGCGTTCCAAAGCGTCACACAGTTCTTGCCACCCGGCTGAGCTTTCTGGAATGTAGGAGAGTTGAAGTTGCTCCCACAAGCGGTTATTTTTCTGTAACCAACAAGCCATACTCTCGGCAAATTCGACCTCTCTTTGCGGCTCAATCAGTAAATTTACGAAATCTGATGGCCCCTGTGCTAAAGGAACGAGTTTCCGCATAGACCAGAAGCGCGTGCCGCGGTACGGCTCGAGCTGTAAAGGAAGAATGCCAAAGGTCCGAGCGGACACCGAATCAAAAATGTGGAGTACTTGCGTTTTGTCTTGAAGTCCACATACGTCCACGTATGCTTGATACCAATCGGCGCGCTGGTGAACTGTGTGGGGAATTTGTTGCGCGAGTACATCAAGTTCGGAAGCTATCTCTGAAAAACGATGGCCGTCCAGGCAGAGACATTTCGACATGAATACCGAGCTAGATAGCCTGTATATACCACTTGCTCGGCAGAGCAATATATCCTGCCCTCAAAGTGTTCCGTGCAAGACGCACCGGCGCGCCCAGGGATGTTATTTCAAGAGTCGCAATATTCTCGTATCGAGCTATTGCGGCACGATAGCGGTCGTGAACATTGAACTCCAAATAATATCTTCCTGGAACAAGACAGTTTTCCACGCATTTCCACCTAACAATATATTTCTCTCCTGATTTTAGATCTACCCCAAAGTTGGCGTCGGAAGAATTCATCGTAGCGAATCTATTTCCATCTCCCGATACAATAGCAAAGAGAAAATGGGCATCGTCACTATCCACTTTGCTTTCCAGGACAACTTCGATCTCAAAAGGTAATCCGAAATCAATTAAACCCGAAGAACGTAGCTCTTCCTCTTGTTTGAGAACGATTGTATCTATAGTGATAGTAGCACTTGCGCTATCTGCGATCACGCTTTGCTGTGCTGTTGAATCTAAGTACTTTGATACCACTTGTTCAGTCGAATCCAGAAGTTCAACCTGTCCATTTTGCAGCCAACAACAAGTCGCAGTAAGAATATTCACCATACCCATATTATGGCTCACGAACAGCACCGTGCGCCCTTCGCCAGCGACATCGCTCATCTTGCCGAGGCATTTCTTCTGGAACTGAGCATCACCAACCGCCAGCACCTCGTCTACCACCAGGATTTCCGGCTCCAGGTGCGCGG
>JBCFBD010000025.1:0-28790 GCA_038562455.1 Anaerolineaceae bacterium
GGATCGTGAAAGTACCCCGCGGGATGCGAACGGTAATTATAATTTTGAATCGCTTGGCGCGCTCGATACCTACCTACTTTCTGACCACCTGAAACGCTTGATCAGCGGTGAGGTTGTCAGGCTGCCGCGCTACGATTTTCGCGACGGCAAGCGCAAGGAAGGCGACGAAGTCAGGCTGCGCAGCGACCAGATGATCATCCTCGAGGGGATTCACGGATTGAATCCCCATCTGCTGCCTGAGATCGATGCTGCGAAGACCTACCGCGTTTATGCCTCCTGTCTCACGCAGCTCAACCTTGACCGCTACAACCGTATCTCCACCACTGATACCCGGTTGCTACGGCGCATCGTGCGTGACTCACGCGAGCGTGGGTATTCAGCGCAGGATACCATAGCCCGTTGGGAGTCGGTGCAGCAGGGTGAAAAGGAATACATTTTCCCGTTCCAGGAAAACGCTGACAAACTCTTCAATTCTGCGCTGGTCTATGAGTTAAGCGCGCTGCGCCAGTATGCAGAACCGTTGTTGCGCCAGGTGCCGTACGGGACGAAGGAGTATGTTGAAGCCAAGCGCTTACTCGCCTTCCTGGAGTGGTTCCTGCCCATTAAGACGGATTTGATACCCGATAACTCCATTCTGCTGGAGTTTTTGGGCGGGTCGATCCTGAAAGACTTCAAACTCTGGAATTCAAAATAAAAAAATCGGGCTCAATCACTTGAGCCCAATTGAGTCTTATGCTCCAGCAAGTTTTTTCTTGAAGGCTTTGCCAAGCCTGGCAATGCCTTCGTTAATCTTATCAGGCGAGCAGAAGGAGAAGTTGAGCCGGATGGTATTTTTTCCGCTGCAATCAGCGTGGAAAAACTCGCCGGGTACGTAAGCTACGTTCTCTTCGATCACACCAGGTAGCATTTCTGTAGAATTGAAATTCTCAGGCAGTGTCATCCACAGGAAGAGACCTCCCTCCGGGTGAGTCCATTTGACACCCTCGGGCATGTGCTCTTCAAGCGATTCAAGCATCGCGTTGCGCCGCTCTTTGTAAACTTCACGCATGACACGCACGTGGCGATCGATGAACCCGTGTTGACCGACCTCGTGGGCGACGATCTGGTTGAACATGGAGGTGTTCAGATCGGTGCCTTGTTTGGCCAGCGCTAACTTGCGGATCACTGTATCGGGGGCAACAACCCACGCCAACCGGATGCCCGGCGCGAGGATTTTGGAGAAGGTGCTCAGGTAGATCACGTTTCCGGTATAGGTGCCGTTCTGCTCGCGTACGCGCGAGTCCAGGATCTCGACAGAGGCGATATCCTCGCCTTCGTAGCGCAGCTGTCCGTATGGGTCATCCTCGATGATGGGTACGCCATAACGGTCCGCCAGCTCAATGAGTTTCATGCGCCGCTCAAATGGCATGGTGGTGCCGGTGGGATTCTGAAAGTTCGGCAGTACGTAAATGAACTTCGGACCGATACGCAAGGCTTCTTCCAGTAGGTCGGTGCGCATGCCATATTCATCAACCGGAACGGAGATGTACTCTGCGCCATAAGCATTCCAGGCTTGCAACGCGCCGAGATAGGTGGGAGATTCTACCAGGATGCGGTCGCCACGGTTGATGAAGATCTTGCCCAACAAGTCGAGTGCCTGCTGGGAGCCGGATGTGATGAGGATGTTGCTGATGTCGACGTGCATGCCGGAGCGGATATTGTAACGCGATACCATCTCCCGCAAAGGCACGTAACCATCAGTAGAGCCGTATTGCAGCACTTCCGGTCCCTTGTTTTCCAACACACTGATGCAGGCGTTCTTAAATTCGTCCACCGGAAACACGTCCGGTGCAGGGAACCCCCCGCCAAAAGAGATCATGCCGGGGCGCTCAGCCACCGCCAGCAATTCGCGTATGGCTGAAGCTTTGATTTTCTGCGTGCGTTGTGAGTAGCGGTACTCCCAGGGTGTTTGCATTCTACCTCTTTCATTCAGGATTTTTTAGAGTTTGCTTAAAGCTTTGGGAAACGACTGACCACTTCTGCCGGAGTCGGCAGGGTGACACGATCACCGAGGGTGAGCTCAGCTGGAGCTTTGCCGCCATGTTGGGGCGCTCCCTGGAAAATAAGGATCGGCGTTTCCGGCACGGCATAGCGCGTATCGACAAATGCCTGCCCAGTCAACAGCCCGTCCTTGTCTACAGCGCAACTGGTCACTTCCCCGATCACCTTTCCCTTGCCATCCATCACCGGATCACCGGAGTGCGCCATGCGCACACCCTTCTCAGGGAACCGGAACCGGATGACGATGCCAGTTCTACTTATTTCACTTTTAATGAAGGAACTACGACCAATAAACCATGGTTTGTATGTCTTTACATAAGACCCGAAACCAGCTTCTGCCACGCCGAGATTCAGCTCTCCACCCATCTCGTGACCGTAGAGGGGTAGCCCGGCTTCGGTGCGCAGAGAATCGCGTGCGCCCAGACCGCAGGGCTTAAGACCGAAGGGCTCGCCGACCCGCAGCAGGTCATTCCACATTGCGGAGGCTTTAGCCGGATGCACGAAGAGCTCGAACGCCATCTTCTCACCGGTGTAACCGGTGCGCGAAACCACCAGGTCAAAACCGCCGACTATAGCTTCACACAATTCCGTGCGCTTGAGCGCTTTGATGCGATTGGCTGCAGCCGCATCGCAGCCCAACGCTAATAGGATGTCCCTGGATTTTGGACCTTGCAGCGCAATGTCGACGCGCATATCTGCGCCTTCTTTCGGATCGCGTAGGTTGCGCAGCGTCACACCTCTGCCGTAGATCTTCACGTATGGCTGCTCGTTATCCACCTGAACTTCGCCTTTGCGCACCGCGTTCAGCCAAGACCAATCCTTGGCGTCGTTCGACGCATTCACCACAACGAGATATTTTTCAACGTCGCGCCGGTAGACCAGCGTGTCATCGATCACATGCGCATCCGGATCGAGGAAGTGCGTGTAGCATGATTCACCGACCTCGAGCGTACCGATGTCATTGCCGCAAACCGAATCGAGGAAAGCGGCAGCCTGTGGACCTTCAGCCTGCAACACGCCCATATGGGCGACGTCGAACAGACCCGCGGCATTACGACAGGCGAGATGTTCCTCGACCACCGAGGTGTACCAGACCGGCATTTCCCAACCGGCAAAGGGGATGATCTTGGCACCCAGCTTCTTGTGGTCTTCGTACAATGGCGTACGGAATAAAGCTTCGGTTTCCGGCTCATGCCACTCGAATTTTGGGAGTGGTGTTCCTTTTTCTGGTGCCCGGCCGATGAACCACGCTTTGCTCTTTGAGATTGGCTCACCCTCAGTAATTCTTGTGGGCACGGTCATCGATTCCTCGATGATCACTGGTCCAGGGATGCGAGCTGGCAGGTCATCTCCGAAGGTTACATAGCCATCTGACAACGCGCGCAGGAAGGTCGCAGTGAGCCCGAAATCCTCAGTCGGGAAACTGAACCGGTAGGTTAACTTTCCACTCCTGGTGAGTGAGCCGTTGATGACCTTTAGTGGTGTGGTTAGCGTTGTGGGTTGTTCCTGCCCGACCTCGAGATTTTCAACATCGGAACTGAAACAATAATTCACGAAGTAATTAATCCGTTCGCCACTCAATTCCAGCGTCGTGATCTTTCCCTTTGATACCGCTTTGTCATCCAGGAAGTAGTAATGCGGGTAACCGCTGCGTTCGAACGAGAGGTCAGCGCCGGCTTTTTCCGCCAGGTCGCGGAGCTTCAGTTTGGCGTTTTCGAGTACCTCGAAATCCACCTTGGCGCGTGAAACAGGACCCTTACGCATTTCGATGGTGTAAGGGGTAATGGCGAGGAGAATATCTGCCATGATGTCGGCGATGGCATGCATGTCGCTTTCGACAAGCCCACGCTGGGTGAGCCACGGGGTACCGAAACGAATGCCGCTGGCGAACAGGGCGGTCTTGTCACCCGGGATGGTGTTGCGGTTGAGCACGATGCCTGCCACATCCAGAATCCTGGCAGCCATGTCGCCAGAAAGCGTGGTGCCGTCAGGACCTTTTATGGTCCTGCAATCCAGGTTGACCAGGTGGGAGTTGGTGCCTCCATAAGAAATGCGCAATCCACGCTCGATCAACCGTTCGGTGAGCGCTGCGCAATTATTGATGATCTGGCTCTGAATAACCGCGAATTGCGGGGACATGGCGAGTTTGAAGGTGGTGGCGAGGGCGGCGAAAACATGCACATGCGGGCCGCCTTGCTCGCCGGGGAAGACTCCTTTATCGAGCTTTTTGGCAAGCGCGCTATCAGTTGTGAGGATACAGGCCCCGCGCGGCCCGAGCAATGTTTTATGCGTCGTGAAGGTGATCACGTGCGCGTAACCCACGGGAGAAGGAATGGCTTTTCCTGCGATCAAGCCGGCGATGTGAGATACATCCGCCAGCAGGTAAGCCCCCACCGCGTCAGCGATCGCTCTGAAACGCGCCCAATCGGGTATCCATGGATAGGAGGAATAACCGCAGATGATGACTTTCGGCTGGGTTTCCCGGGCGATGGCTTCCACTTTATCATAGTCGATCATTTCGGTCACCAGGTCTACGTTATAATGCGCCACTTTGAACAACTTGCCCGACCTGTTGACAGAGGAGCCGTGCGTCAGATGACCGCCGTGTAGCAAGTTCATGCCCAGTATGGTGTCACCCGGCTCGATCAACGCGGTGTAGACCGCGTTATTGGCAGGTGCACCGGAAAGCGGTTGCACATTAACGAAGATCTGGTCAGCACTAACCTTATCTGTGGCGAAAACTTCTGCACAGCGCCGGCGGGCAAGAGCTTCTATAACATCCGCATATTCCACGCCCTTGTAGTAGCGCGGGTCAGCGTAGCGCCGGTAATAAGAGAGGCGCGCAGGGTAATCTAGGATCTGAGCTTCGCTCATCCAACGGCTTTCCTCGTCGGGGTAACCCTCGGCGTAAATGTTTTGGAAGACAGACCCCAGGGACTCCCGGACAGCCTGCGGGGCGGTGCTTTCAGAGGGGATCATGATCAACTTGCGGAATTGACGTTCTTTTTCGTAAGTTGTAAGTTGATAAACTTCCGGATCAACTTTAGAAAGCGTTCCGCGAATCAGGTGATCGTCCATAATTTTGCTCCTTGAAAAAATATATTAGTAACAAATAAAAAACCACCTTCAGATGTTTCACAACATCATCTGTGGGTGGTTTGCCTTGTCAGATATTTGATCATTCGTTTCTCAGCAACCGGACCTGCGTAATGAGCTGTGGTTCAGTGTTGATTTTCTAACGATATCAATATTTTAGCTTTAACCTGGAGCATGGTCAAGCGAAAACGTGTTAAAGGTTGAGAAGAGGTCAAAGGTGCATCAATCAGGAATAGCTGAGCTAAGCTGAAAATTTTGGAATTCATCCAAAGATAAAAATCTTTATTCGATGGAATGCGGGGATTAATTCCTTTATAATTCTGTAGATATGAAAATCGCAGCCGAAAAGGTTAAAGACATGGATACCACGACGACATCTCAAAGCATAATTGATTACAGCCTTGCGAAATCAAAAGGCATCGGCAATGTCGTCCTGGTCACATTCCTGGCGCTGTGGGTGATCGCTTTTTCGGCTGTCAACCTGCTGCTCCGCTGGACGATCGAGCAATCGATGTTTGAAGCCGGCAGCGGAATTGCGGATGCACGCTGGCTGATCCAGCTGGGGTACGCCTTACTGGTCTTCGTCCCCTTGGTGGCGGTCTATTTCGCGGTTAAAATCCCGCGGATCAAATTAATGCTCAGGCTATGGCTGATTGGCGGCTTGTTCGCGCTGCTTTCAGTACCGGCAAAAACACTCTACTTGACCGCCCAATCTCAATCGCTGATGCTGTTGACCCTAAGCCTTGGTTTGATGATCGCCATCGTGATGCTAGTGCCGAAAAAAGAGAGCCAGGAGAAACGGAAATTAAAACCTTCGTTCCTCACCGGAGCTGCGGTATTGGCAGGCGTGGGATTAGCGACCCCCTGGGCGATGTGGGGAGCGCTGGGATCGCCGCTGGACACCCTGCTCGCTGTTGCCATTGGCTGCGCTTTTAGCTTCTTCTTAATTCGCACGATCTATCCCTTTTATTTAGACCTGACTCAACCCGCAGGGGCGGCAGTCGGGCGCGGCGAGTATCTGTTCGACGGTTTTGTACTGGCCGTGTTCCTGTTGATTTGCGTGACTGGATTGAGCCAGAACGGTTCGCAGCTGCTGCTCACCCTGGCGCTGCCACCGGCGGGTTGGGTGTTGGTGGTGTTTGCCTCAGCCGGCAGGAACCACGCCGGCCACGGCCGCATGGCAATTGGGATCTTTACCGCGCTCGCGCTGGCCTTGCCGCTGGCTTTTTTTGACATGGATGAGCTCGCCCTGATCGTATCCGGTACAACCATGGGTGAGGTGTACTATTGGGCGCAGCGTGCCGGCTGGTATTCGCTTATTTTCCTGGTGTCCCTGGCCATTGTCATACTGGTCTTTCACCCGCTGCATGAGAAAATGAATATCGGCAGGCGCATCAATCTTGGATTGATCATCCTGAGCGTGGTCGAATTCCTCGCAGTTTACATTTTCGCCGGGCAGCCGGGGTTCTTCGGCGATCGCTTGTTTGTGATCATGCAGGATCAAGTGGATGTTTCTGTTGTTGAGGGGGATTCTCTCGATGAACACAAATCTGCGCTCTATAGCGCGCTCACTCGAAAATCAGACAGTTCGCAGGAGGAGCTGCGCATCAAGCTCGACCAAATGGGCATTGACTACACCTCGTATTACCTTGTCAACGCCCTCGAAGTGAACGCCGGCTGGTTCACCAGCAACTTGATCGCCAATTTTGAAGGAGTCGACCGGGTGCTCGAAAGCCCACGCTTGCGCCCGCTGCCGCAAGCATTGCAGTCTGAAGCTGGCGAGGTACTCGTCCCGCATTCCGGCACCAGGTGGAACCTGGAGATGATTAAGGTACCGCTGGTGCATTCGGAACTGGGCGTGACTGGCGAGGGCATCGTCATCGGTCAAACCGACTCAGGGGTGGATGTGACCCATCCTGAGCTGATGCACAACTATCGCGGAGCGAATGGATCTAATGATTACGCCTGGCTCGACCCGTGGAATCACACGGTTTCACCAGTCGATCTGAGTGGTCATGGTACGGGCACGCTGGGCATTATCGCTGGTGAAACGCTTGGTATCGCGCCGGACAGCGAATGGATCGGTTGTGTAAACCTCGCGCGCAACCTGGGTAACCCGGCGCTGTACCTGGATTGTATGCAGTTCATGTTCGCGCCGTATCCGCAAGGCGGTGATCCGTTCAAGCATGGAGATGTTAGCAAAGCCGCTATGATTGTCAATAATTCGTGGGGCTGCCCGCAGGTGGAGGGGTGCGACCCGGCTGTGTTCGACCAGGCGGTGACGGTATTGAAATCCGCGGGGATCTTCATGTCTACAGCGGCGGGCAACAACGGATATTACGGCTGTTCTACAATCGCCGATCCGCCATCTATTTACAGTCAGGTGTTTACGGTCGGAGCTGTGGATAAACTGGGGATGGTTTCTGCATTTTCGAGCCGTGGACCAGTGGACGTGGACGGCAGCGGGCGTATCAAACCGGATCTGCTCGCTCCGGGCGAACAAGTGCTGGTCAGCGCTCTTGGTGGAACTTACACTTTTAGCAGCGGCACCTCTTTTGCCGCTCCTCACGTTTCAGGTGTGGTAGCATTGATGTGGTCAGCGAATCCTGCTTTGATCGGTGATATTGATGCCACAGTGCAGATCCTGATGAAAACCGCCCAGCCTTACACTGGACCGATGGGTGAGTGTGGCGAGATCGAAAATGAGGTCGGTGCAGGCATTCTCGATGCGTACGCCGCCGTGCAGGCAGCATTGAATTTTAAGTAGAACTTGTGATGCATCCATTTTGATTTTTCAGGGTTATTAGTTGAAGAAGAAAATAACGCCGCAAAAAGAACCATTGACTGACGAAAACGCCGTAAAACTGGCGGTGAATGGGGACGCGGACGCATTCAGCTACATTTACGAAAAGAATGTGACACGCATTTACAACTATATCTACTATCGCATCGGGTCTGAAGACGACGCTGAAGACCTGACCGCCAGGGTCTTTCACCGCGCGTTCGGGCATATTGAGAAATACCAGGAGAAGGGGGTTCCTTTCACGGCGTGGTTGTACCGCATTGCGCATAACCTTACCGCCAACTGGTACCGCGATACCCAACGCCGCAAGGAAATATCGCTGGAAGATCAGCTGGACCTTCCGCACCAAGGCGAACCACCTGAACGGCAGGTGGAGCGTACGCAGGAGAAGGAAATTCTGATGAAGGCGATTCGCAGGCTGCCGCCCGACCGCCAGCAATTGATCCTACTGAAATACCTGGAGGATCTAACAAACGGAGAGATCGCTGTGATCATGGGTAGAACTGAAGGCGCAATTAAAAGTTTGTACCATCGCTCGTTGATCTCGCTGCGCGAAGAGATCAGCTCTCTAGGCGGTATCAACGCTAAGGATTTAGAGTGAGGATAGGGGACCTATGGTGATCAATGCTTTCAACACTACTGACTTTGAAGGATTGGATGGTCTGGAAAATGTGCTTTCCAATTTGATCGAACCGGTCAATCCAGACCCGAAATTCGTCGAAGCCCTAAAGCTAAAATTATCACAAGCACCGACCGTGATCATGGAATCGGGGCACAAGCACCTTCCGCTGCTAGCTGCTGCGGCTGGTTTGGCTGCTGGTGCTTTGGTTCTCTATTGGTTGGCCAGGAAAAAGGAAAACCCCGAATAGATTGGAAGCAATCACACCCCCAATTTTTCTCTTAACTGGTATGTCGAAGGTTCCACCAGGATCGAGCCATCAGGAAAAATGATAGTGGGTACGCTGCGGAAGCCGTTAGCTACGCTTTCCACATACCTGGCAGCGTCAGCGTCCTTGTCGATATCTACCCATAAGTAGTCGATTTTTTCCTCTTCGAACAACTGACGCGCGCGTTTGGTCGCACCACACCAGGTGGTGCCGTAAATAATGATCTTGACTGGAGGGATTTCTGCCATGTTTGATCTCCTGAAAGTGAATTAATGAATTGTAATTCGATAACCCGCTTAGAGCAAGGATGCCAACCGGATGCCAACCGGATTAGGACATTTCTAAATAGCCTTGACAGGATGCCAGCTGGATACCAGCCGGTATACGCTCTGATTAGCGCGCGTGCAATAGGTACCTCACTTGTGCTAAAATCAACCACATGTCTTATCGTTCTGTTTTCATGGGATCTTCTGAGTTCTCGGTCGCCATCCTCGAGGAATTGGCGAAACATTACACCGTCAACGGGGTGATCACCCAACCGGATAAACCGGCGGGTCGTGGGAAGCAGTTGACCCCACCACCTGTTAAAATCGCTGCCCAACGCCTGGGTCTGCCCTTTTTTCAGCCTGAGAAGTTGAACGACCCCGTTGTAATAGAACAGCTAACCGCCTGGGCGCCTGATTTCATCGTGGTCGCTGCGTACGGCAAGATCCTCAGGCAGAATGTTCTCGACCTGCCGCGTTACGGCTGTGTAAATGTGCACGCGTCTTTTTTACCGCGCTGGCGGGGCGCTTCTCCCATCCAGACTGCCATCCTGCACGGCGATGAGACGACAGGGGTCACGATCATGGTGATGGACGCCGGCGTCGACACTGGCGCGATCCTTTCGCAGCAGATGGTGCCAATTGAAACGGGGGATGATGCTGTCTCCTTATCGGCGAAACTGGCTGCGGTGGGTGGCCCGTTGCTCGTGCACACCCTCGATCGGTATCTCGCGGGCGCGATCCAACCACAATCCCAACCGGATGAGGGAATGACCTATGCGGCGATGATCCGTAAGGAGGATGGAATCCTGGATTTTACGCAGCCGGCAGTCTTATTGGAACGCAAGGTGCGCGCGTTCATCGAGTGGCCGGGGGCATCCCTGGCGGTGGGCGATGAGGTGCTGAAAGTGCGCAAAGCCAGGGTGATCCCGGGTGCTGGCACACCCGGTAGCCGCACTGTCATTGACCGTTTCCCGTGCGTCGAAACTCCCAATGGTAAACTGGTTTTGTTGGAGGTTAAACCTGCCGGCAAGAACTGGATGAGTGGCGCGGATTATTTGCGCGGTGCGCGCAATTGGTAACCGGGTTCAGGGCTTTTCAGGGGGAGTAAACCGTTTCTGCCATTCATACAGTACATTTAATGCTTCGATCGGTGGCAGCGTATTGAGGTCGATTTTTTTGAGTTCCTCGAGCAGCGGATTGGTTTCCGGGAACAGTGTCAATTGCTGCGAGTGAGTCGGTTCGACCTTCACCGTTGATCCTGAGGTAGCTTCAAGTTGGGTGAGGATCTCACTGGCTCGCGAGATGACAGGTCGCGGGATACCCGCGAGTTGCGCGACATGAATGCCGTAGGAGCGGTCTGTGCCGCCGGGGACGATCTTGTGCAGGAAGATGACCTGCGTCCCATTCTCTGCGACGGCCACATTGTAATTACGGATGCCAGGCAGGAACTCGCTCAACGCGGTAAGCTCGTGGAAATGGGTGGCGAAGAAAGTGCGCGCCCGCAGACGGGGGTGATTATGGATGTATTCGATGACCGCCCAGGCGATCGACAATCCGTCATAGGTAGAGGTGCCGCGCCCGATCTCGTCGAGAATCAGCAGGCTGCGGCTGGTGGCATGGTTGAGGATGTTGGCAGTCTCGATCATTTCCACCATGAAGGTGGATTGCCCCGCGTGGATCTCGTCCTGGGCGCCGATTCGCGTGAAGATCCTGTCTACAATGCCGATGCGCGCGGTTTCTGCTGGCACGTAGGAGCCAATCTGTGCCATTAACACGATCAGCGCAACCTGGCGCAGAAAAGTTGACTTGCCGCTCATGTTCGGACCGGTGATCACGCGGATGATCTCGCCATCCTCCAATACTACATCATTCGGCACGAAGCGCTCTCCGCGCAGCGTGGTTTCGACTACCGGGTGGCGACCGTTGACCAGGTGGATGACCGGATCCTCAACCAGTTGAGGCAGGGTGTACGACTGGATGGCGGCGACCTCTGCCAGACCGGCGTACACATCCAGCTCGCCCAGCAGCCTGGCGGTGGTGAGCAGCTGGCGCAAGTAGGGCGTGATGGATTGGCAGATTTCCTTGAACAATCGGTTCTCGATCTCTCGGATGCGTTCTTCAGCATTGAGCACTAACGATTCGTATTCCTTCATCTCCGGGGTGATGTAACGTTCGGCGTTGACCAGCGTCTGCTTGCGGATGTATTCCGGCGGTACCTGCGCGGTGTTGCTGTGCGTGACCTCAAGATAATACCCGAAGACCTTGTTGTAGCCCACTTTTAGCGTGCGGATGCCCGTGCGGTCTCTCTCCACTGCTTCCAGGTTCGAGATCCATTCGCGTGCATGGCTCGACATTTCGATCACATGATCAAGTTCTTCTGAATATCCCGCGCGGATGATACCGGTGTTCTGCAGCGTGGTGGGCGGCTCATCCGCGATAGCATGCTCGAGCAGTGTGCGCACCTCGGCGCAGAGGTCAAAGTCTGTCAACAATACTTGCAGCTGCAATGATTCTTCACCGAGAGTGGTTTTGACCTCGGGCAGGTTCTGCAAAATAGACCGGATGCCGGTCAGGTCACGCGGTTGGGCATTTTGGCTCACAGCGCGGTTCACCATCCGTTCAAGATCGCCAATATGATGCAATTGAGCGCGAAATTCTGCCCGTAGCAAAGCGTTCTTGAAGAAAACGGTAACGTTGCGCTGTCTGTTCTCGATCTTTTCGATGTTGAGCAGTGGTTTGCTCACCCATTGCAGCATGCAGCGATGCCCCATGGGCGTAACCGTGCGGTCGAGGATAGAAAGCAGCGAACCCTGGCTGTCACTGTGGCGGATGGTTTCGGTTAACTCAAGATTGCGGCGTGTGGCTGCATCCAGTGCCATGAAATCACTGGTGTTGTAGGTGGATAACCCCTTGAGCATGCCGATGGCGGTAGGCTGGGTCTGCTCGAGATATTGAACGATCACCCCGCTCGTTTGGATTGCCAGAGGCAGCTTTTCCAGTCCAAACCCCTCCAGCGTCGAGACCTCCATTTTGCGTAGCAAGGTTTCCCGGCAGCGCCCGGTTTCGAAACGCCAGTCGGGCAGGCTGGTAATGTGACCGCCAAATGTGCCGTTAAATTTGAGTGATTCGGGCACCAATATTTCAGCCGGATTTAACCTGACAAGTTCTGAACGCAGGTCGGTCATCGGGTCGTTTGATTCGATTTGCATGACGGCGAATTCACCGGTGGTGATGTCAGCATAAGCAACGCTGAGCAGGCTACCCTCCACCCTGGCGGCAATGAGATAGTTGTTTTCAGTGCTGTTCAACAGCCCCGGCTCAATGATCGTGCCTGGGGTAACCACCCGCACGACCTCGCGCGGGAAGAGCCCGCGTGCCGGCTGCTCGCCGACCTGTTCACAGATTGCAACGTGGTAACCTTTGTCAATCAACCTGGAGAGGTAATTTTCCGCTGCGTGGTAGGGGATGCCAGCCATCGGCACACGCTGACCTTTGGCCACATTGCGCGAGGTGAGCACGATATCCAATTCACGCGAGGTGATCTGGGCGTCATTATCAAAGGTCTCATAAAAATCACCCAGACGGAAGAATACGATCGCGTCGGGATATTGTTTCTTGATATCAAGGTATTGCTGCCGAATTGGGGTGACGTCTTCTGGCATCGCGGTTCCAATAAACTGCCAGGAGGTCAAGCCTGGCTCTTGAATATGATCTTACGGCTTGATTATAGTTTTTGTCCGCAATCTGCGCAAAACTTTGCGCCTGGCAACAATTTTGCGCCGCAAGACGGACATTTATCCTTGGGCTTTAACGAGAATCCGCATTCTGGGCAGAATTTTGCATTGGTGGCAAGTGGTTTTTCGCAATTCGGGCAAGTGGCGGTAATCCCTTCACGCCAGTTTTCGGTGGCGAGTTTCTTGTCTTCCTCCGCCATCGCTGCATGTGACCAGACTTCCTGCACCGAACGCGACGCCTGTGCAGCAGCCATTTCGACACCCAAATCAGGGGCGCAATCTTTACACAGACCCTTTTTCACATTCCAGCACTTGTCACGGCACACCCAGGAGTTGCAGCGCGGGCATTGAATGAAGTAAGGCTTGATCTCTCGAACGGCTTCAGTGAAACTCTCATCGTGCGCACGTTCCCAGGCAGCTGAATGCACCTGGTCGCCTAAACTCGCGGCTTTGCCCAAAAATCCGCCGAACAGATCGTTGGCGGTATCAAGCGCGCTGCTGATCTTGCCTGTGATGGAAGGTTTGAAAGTTGTACGGTAGCCCGAATCGCAGCGTCCGCAATTGAACTCGTATTGAAATCCCTGGTCAGTGGAAAGATCCCGATAATTACTGACAAATTCCAGATGTTCGACCATCAGTCTCTCCTGAATTATGGGATGTGACAAATACGATTATATAACAATTATATTGCTGAGATGCACGTAGGTATTCAATTGTGGGTATAATTGGCAAATATTCATTCCGGAGATTCATTTGACAACCTACAAACAGCACCCAATATTTGATGGGATTGAGATGGGAATTGGTACCTGGTCTTGGGGGGACCGACTTGTTTGGGGGTTTGGAAATGGCTATAACGAGACAGATGTCAGACAGGCATTTTTTGAATCGTACGCCGGTGGGATACAATTCTTTGACACCGCTGAGATGTACGGACAGGGGAGATCAGAAACCATCCTGGGCGAGTTGATGCGGGAAACGCAGGACGGCTGTATCATCGCCACCAAGATGATGCCGTACCCCTGGCGCATCGATCAAAATTCATTGAGACGGGCATTAAAGAATAGTCTAAAGCGGTTGGGAAGGTCGCGCGTGGACTTGTACCAGATGCACTTGCCGTTGCCTCCCATCAGCCCGGAAAAATGGATGCAGCGCATGGTGGCGTTACACGAGGAAGGTCTCATTGAGGCTATCGGTGTCTCGAATTATGATCTCGACCAGACAATCGCTGCCCATGAAACATTAAAGCGTTACGGTTTGAGACTCGCTGCAAACCAGGTGGAATATCATCTGCTTGACCGGCATATCGATTCCAGCGGACTGGCGGATTACTGCCATGCAGAAGGGATCAAGATCATTGCGTATAGTCCACTCGCCATGGGCGTACTGACAGGAAAATATACCGTGCACAATCCCCCAGGAGGAACGCGGGCAGCCCGCTTTAGCCGAAGTTACCTGGAGAGGCTGCAACCGCTATTGAAAGCCATGGCGCGCATCGGCAACGAGCATGAAGGCAAATCCACCGCCCAGGTGGCTTTGAATTGGGTGATCCAAAAGGGCGCTTTGCCTATCCCGGGCGCGAAAGACGGCAACCAGGCGGCGCAAAATATCGGCGCGGTCGGCTGGCAATTGAAACCAGATGAAATCGCATTACTGGAAGACCTGAGCAAGCAATTACAGCGCTCAGGCTGGATTAAATAAGATCTTTAATCTACAAACTCTAGCTCTTCTTCATCGAGGGTGTTCAAATCGCCCTCTGCCTCTAGCAGGATATCCCCAAAAAGCTTTTCCTGGTTGACTCCCACCATGTGGCGTTTGACCAGTTCCAGCAGCGCCAGAAAAGTGACCACCACCTCAACCCGACTGGTCTTGCCGGTTAAGATGTGGTTAAAACTGCTTGAACCGTTTTTCTGCAATGTTTCCAGAATGATATTGATCTTTTGGCGAATGGTGAATCGCGGCGAGGAGACTACCTCGCTGAGCGGTGGCAGGTTGCTGGGATTGCCAAAAACTTCTTGCGCCGCCTGCAACAGGCTGTCCAGTGTCAGCTCACTCAAATCGAGTTTGGTTGGGATCTGCGCAGATGGATTGGAATCGAGCCGCAGATAACTATGCATTCCCGCAGCTTCCCGTGCGTCCAGGAACATCGAGAGTTCTTTAAATCGCTTGTAGATGATCAATTGCCTTGCGAGCGCTTCACCGGGGTCTTCCTCAGACACCAGGCTGGGGATGCTGGGGCGCGGAAGCAGCGCGGATGATTTGATCTGCACGAGTTTTGCGGCAATCACCAAAAAGGCTGAAACTTCTGCGGGATCCTGCACCTCGAGGTGGTGCAGATGTTCAAGATACTGGTCGGTGACCTGTGCCAGAGCCAGCCGGGTGATATCCAGTTCAGCTTTTTCGATCAATTGCAGCAGCAGATCGAGGGGTCCGGTATAGACCTCTGTATTGATGTGATAACCTTCCGTCTGGTGTCCCGCGATTTGAAAATCCACGCTGGCAATTATAGCAGATGAGTCAGGATTCTTATGCCGCAGGTATATAATCAAAAAAGGAGTCAAAATGAATGGCGATATTCGGTCGATGGTGAGCTGTATAACCTGCGGGGATGGATATCCCGCGCAAGGCACACCGTTTCGTTGTGACTGCGGTGGCGTTTTTGATTTTTCGCATTTTCCGGCGTACGCACTGCCCGATTTTTCAAACCCTGCAGGTCTGTGGCGATATCATGCTGCGTTGGCATTGCCTGAAGATTCTCCGGTGATCACTTTGGGAGAAGGTGATACCCCCTTACTCCGAGGCAATTTTCAGGGCATTCCTGTGTATTTCAAGATGGAAAGTCAAAACCCTACCGCTTCGTACAAAGACCGTGGGTCGGCGGTGCTGGTGAGTTTTCTACGCTCACGCCTGGTCAATTCGGTGGTGGAAGATTCATCAGGCAACGCGGGAGCTTCACTGGCGGCTTACTGCGCAAGAGCGGGTATCAGCGCGCAGATATTCATACCTGAGTCCGCGTCAGGTCCCAAACGCTGGCAGATCGAAATGTATGGCGCGCAGGTTGAGCGCGTGGCAGGTCCACGCGCAAACGCGGCAGCAGCGGTTTTACAGGCAGCGCAAAGCGGAAAAGTGTATGCCAGCCATGCGTATATGCCGTTCGGGTTGGCAGGTATTGCCACCATTGCGTACGAGCTGTTTGCGCAATTGGGCGAGGTGCCTGGCACGATCCTCGCACCGGTCGGGCACGGGGGTTTGCTGTACGGGGTGATGCTGGGTTTCGAAGCTTTGCAAGCGGCCGATTTAATACAGAATTTGCCGTATTACATAGGCGTCCAGGCAGACGCCTGTGCTCCGGCAGTCGACGCGTACCGCTGCGGTTCACGCGAGGTATCCGAAATTGCGCCCGGCTTTACCCTGGCGGAAGGTGCGAGTGTAGCGCAACCCATGCGCGCGAGTCAGATCCTGCGCCGTATGCTGGAGGGAGGCGGTAGAATGGTGGGGGTCAGTGAGCAGACCCTTGTGCAGGCGTATGATCAGGCAGCCCGCCAGGGAATCTTTGTAGAACCGACCGCCTGTTTACCCCTCGCAGCGCTGCGAGATGATAAAATAGAGCTTGTGCAACCTGTGGTCAGCATACTTACTGGTTCAGGTTTAAAAACGAATATCATGCCAAAATAGAATAATGTGACCGCGAACTTCTCTGGTCAGGGAGGTTGGCGCTCTCCTTATTCGGGGAGCAACTCTTTGGATAATCCCAAAATCAAACACGAGACCGAATCACCGGCTGAACTAGCTGGGCGTATCGTCCCCGATATGACGGATATATTGTTGCTCAGCCGTGCACTCACGCACCGCTCCTATCTCAATGAGCATCCTGAAGCGTTGGAGGACAATGAACGCCTGGAGTTCCTGGGCGACGCGGTGCTGGATTTCGTTGTAGGCGCGTGGCTTTACAACCGTTACCCCGAGATGCCCGAAGGCGACCTCACGCGGATGCGCTCCGCGCTGGTGCATACCGAACAATTGGCTGAATTCGCTACCCAGCTTGGCTTGGGACAGGCGATGCGCCTGGGAAGGGGTGAGATCCAGGCGGGGGGATTCAACCGCCCTGCGCTGCTATGCGATACCTTTGAGGCGGTAATCGGTGCTTTGTACCTCGACCAGGATATTGAAGGGGTGCGCAAGTTCCTCGACCCGATACTGGAGAATGCTGCCGATGACATCCTGATCAACCACAAGGATGAAGACCCGAAAAGCAAGCTGCAGGAGTGGGCGCAAGGCAATGGTTACCCTGCGCCGGTGTACACCACGCGCAGCTCCTCTGGACCGGACCACTCTAAATCCTTTGAGGTGGATGTATATGTGAATGGAAAGGTTTGTGGTTCAGGCATCGGCTCCAGCAAACAAGCTGCCACCAAGCAGGCCGCGGCAGTGGCGATCGAGCGACTCCACATCGATGAATGGGACTCCAGCATTAAATGATACCAAGATTAAAATCACTCGAATTACACGGTTACAAAACCTTTGCTGGCAGGTCGCTTTTCGAATTCCCCGGCAATATCACGGCTATCGTTGGTCCGAACGGTTCCGGAAAATCGAACATCGCGGACGCGATTCGCTGGGTGCTTGGTGAGCAATCCTACAGCCTGCTGCGTGGCAAAAAAACCGAAGATATGATCTTTCTCGGTTCAGACCAGCGCCCAAAAGCCGGCATGGCTTCTGCCACCATTCTGTTTGACAACGAAGAATCTTGGCTGCCCGTGGATTACTCTGAAGTTGCGATCTCTCGCCGGGCATACCGTGATGGCAGCAATGAATACCTGCTGAATAAGCAGCGCGTGCGTCTTAAGGACATTTCGGAATTGCTGGCGCAATCCGGACTGGCGGAACGTACTTACACCATCATCGGGCAGGGTCTAGTCGATGCGGCGTTGTCCCTGCGGCCTGAGGAGAGACGCCGCTTCTTTGAAGAAGCCGCGGGCATCGGGCTCTTCCGTTCCAGGCGCGAGGAAGCGCTCAACCGCCTGGATAACACTCGGCGCAATCTCGAGCGGGTCACCGACATTCTCGGCGAACTTGAACCTCGCCTGCGCAGCCTTGAACGGCAGGCTAAGCGGGTGGAGGAGTACCAGCGCATCAACACTGATCTGCAGGTGCTGTTGAAAGACTGGTATGGCTACCACTGGCAGAATTCTCAAAAGGAACTGCTGCGTAACCGTGAGATCCTGAAGAACCAGGAGCAAAAGGTCTCCACGGCTCGTCAACGCCGTACAGAGATCGAAGAGAAGGTCGATGAAGTGCGCGTGAGATTGCAGGAGCTGAGAACGCGCTTGAATGCCTGGCATATGGAATCCGCTGAGCATCACCGCCTGCGTGAAAAAATGAACCGCGATGTCGCTGTGCTTGAAGAGCGTTTGCGCTCGTTCAGCCTGCAGGAAACTTCACTGAAAAGTGATCTGGTACGCGGCGAAGAGACCGCGAAGGCTTACCAGGAAAAACTGTTGGACCTCCAGGCGGAACGCGAGAAGGTGAATCTGGAATTGACCGAATGCCGCGATCAACTTGCTGCTATCCAGGCTGCGTTTGCAGAGCGCAAAGCAGAGCGCGAAAAATTGGATTCAACCCTGCGCCAGGCGCGCAATAGACTCGTGTCACTCGAGACCCGCCAGGTGCAGTTAAAAGCGCATCAGCGTGAACTCGAAATTCGCATTGATTCTTTCGCCGCCAGCCGCGCCAACCTGATGGAGGGCATTGAAAAGAACAGGGCAGCGCTTGAAAATACGCATAAAACGCTTGAGGCCGCCGAATCTGAGCGGCAGGGTTACGACGCGCAAGTCAAGAAATTTGAACAACAACTTCAAGCGTTGAAAGATGAATCCACGAACCTTGAGGAAAGCGAAAAGCGGTTGAACCAGGAAAATTCACGCATTGAAACCGACCTGGCGAGAGCCAATGCCCAGCTCGATGTGGTGAGGCAGGCTGAGCTGGCGTTTTCAGGATTGGGTGATGGGGCTAAGAGCCTGCTAACGGCAATTTCCCGTGGCAAGCTCAATGGCAAACTGCGTTCAGTGAGCAGCTTCCTGGAAGTTCCCCAGGAGCTTGAGACCGCTATCAGTGCTGCATTGGGCGATCAGCTTGATGCACTATTGTACGATTCCGACACCGACACAGAAATGATCCTGACCTACCTGGAAAATGACGCTTCCGGTAGGGCGATGTTGATCCCTGCTGAGTTACTGAAGAATACCGAAAAGATCAAACCCGCTGCCGGCAGCAATGTGCTTGGGGTGGCGTCTGACATGGTGAAAATCAGCGGAAGTTCGCAGAAACTGATCAACTTCCTGCTCGGACAGGTCCTTATTGTGAGAGACAGGCGCACCGCACGCGATCACGCAAAGAGTCTGCCTCTATTGGGGAAAGTGGTGACGTTGAACGGCGAGGTCTTCACCAGTGATGGGGTCATCATCGCTGGCAAAGAAAACCGCTCCTCTGTGATCAGCCGTCCACGGCAAAAGAAAGATCTCGAAGACCGTGTGAGCCAATTGGAGCAGCAGCGAATGGGGAAACAGAGCGAAGTATTGAAACTTCGAGAAGAACTGAATAACCTCGCCAGGCGCAGAAAAGACCTGGATGTTGAATCCCGGGAGCTTCAAGCCAAACTGCAGCAAGCGAACCAGCGCTTCTCTGCCGCTGAACGCGAAACCGCCCAATTGACGCAGCAGCTGGACTGGCAAAACAGCCAGATCGACACCCTGTCAACACAGGCAGGCAAAGCCGAAACTGAAACCAGCGAAGCCCAAACCGATATCGATAAGAATCAACAGGAAATTGCCGCGTTGAATCAGACGATCCAGTCTTCTATCGCCAGCCTGCGTTCGATTCCAATCGAGGAGCTCCAAAGTCAACTTGTGCACTGGAATACCACCCTGGCGATCGCAGAGCGGGCGTTGAAGGAGACAACCACCCGTTACAGTGAATTCGAAAACACTATCAGTCAAAATGCGGGGCTGGTCGAGCAAACCCGCCGCCGGCTGCAAGATCTTGCCACACTGCGGGCAGAAGCAGAGTCAGCCAAAGCACAGGCGAATGCCGAAGAGGAAAGGATCAACACGCAAATCCTCGCTGCCCGTGAAAAGATCGATCCGGCTGAGATCGAACTCAATACACTGGAAACCGAATACTCCAGGATGCAGCACGATTACTCATTGGCGCAGCAGACTGAAACCAATGCAGACCGGGTCTACACCCAGGCGCAGCTCGAATTCGGTCGCAGCCGCGAAGCGCTGGATAATCTGCGCCGCAGGATCGAAGAGGATTTTGGCCTGGTGACGCTGGAATACTCCGACGAAGTCACCGGTCCGACCCCGCTGCCGCTTGATGGTGTTGGGCAGCTCACCAGCCTGGAGGAATTACCGAAAGGGTTGGAGGAATCGATCAATCGCCAGCGCGCCCTGCTGAGGCGCATGGGCGCGATCAACCCGGATGCGCACAAGGAATACTTGGAGGTCAAGGAGCGGCATGGGTTTCTCTCCACGCAATTACACGACCTGCAAAAGGCGGATACCGACCTGCGCCAGATCATCACCGAGCTTGATGAATTGATGAATAAACAATTCCGCTCCACTTTCAACGCAGTGGCGGCGGAATTCAAGGACATGTTCACCCGGTTATTTGGTGGTGGTTCAGCGCGCCTGGTGATGACCGACGTAGAAAACCCCACCGAAACCGGTATCGACATCGAAGCACGACTGCCTGGGCGGCGTGAGCAAGGACTTTCTCTGCTTTCGGGCGGTGAAAGGTCGCTCACTGCAGTGGCGCTGGTATTCTCATTGCTACGGGTATCGCCAACCCCTTTCTGCATCCTGGATGAAGTGGACGCCATGCTCGACGAGGCTAATGTCGGGCGGTTCACTGAGCTACTGCGCGACTTGAGCGAGACCACGCAGTTCATCGTGATCACGCATAACCGTAATACCGTCCAGGTAGCGGATGTGATCTATGGGGTCACGATGGGGCGCGACTCAGCCAGCCAGGTGATCAGCCTGCGACTGGATGAAGTCAGCGATGAAATGGTCAGGTGAGAAAATAAAGTAAAAAAAAGCTGCGGATTTTTCCGCAGCTTTTTTGTGTTACTGGGTGATCCGGTATTCAGCCGGTATGCTGGGGGTGCTTGGAACAAACTCCGCCCAAACGTCGAATTTTTTGACGCTCATTTCGGCTTTGGCATCTTCGATGAATTTGGAATAAGCCATGCTCTTGAAGGTGTCAAGTTGCTCATCTGTGAGTTCTCGGGGTTCGTGCCCGAGCACCTGGATGATATGGTAACCGAATTCAGTCGCTAAAGGCTCGCTAATCTCGCCGATTTCGAGCGCGAAAGCAGCATTTTCAAATTCCTCCACCATTTGACCCTTGGTGAACCAACCCAGGTCGCCCCCGGTGGTGCTGTTGGAGGTATCAATGGAGACTTCCGCGGCGATGACACCGAAATCTTCACCGGCGCTGAGCCTGTCGAGCACTGTGATCGCTTCCTCTTCTGTGTCGACGAGGATGTGCCTTGCCCAGACCATGTCCTGTTCCCTGGTGATATCTTTGGTCACGTACTCATAAACTTTCTGGTTCAACAGCAAGGAACGTACATAAGCACGGAAATCTTTTTCAGAATAATCGAATTGGGCGTTGATATTGGACAACATCTGATCGTACAATGACTCGAAACCTTCCCGGGTGTAAGCGGTTGGGGTGGGGGGGATCGAAGTCGCAGTCGGTTCAACAGTGGCGGTCACGGTACCTTCCACTGTGGGTTCAGCCGTTGGTTCAACAGTAGCTTCCACAGAGGGATCTTCTGTTGGCGTTGATTCCGGGGTTTCCGTCGGCACAGGGGAGGGCGTCGGTGTGATGGTGACGATCGCCAATTGCTGAGCGGAAAGCGTGGATGTTGGTTGGAATGTGAATTGCACGGTCTCGGTCGGGGTTGGCGTTCCTTCTGGGAAGAACCCAAAACCGCGCTCAAGTTCCTTTTCGATGTCCTCTTCAGTTACGGAGATTCCCAGTTCTTCGGCTTTCGCGGCAATGACTGCCTCATTGATCATCCTATCCAGCACGTCGCTGCCGAACTGGATGTAATTATCCAGCGCGTTTTGCATTTCGAGCAAATAGGATTGGAAAAATGAAGCGTAACCCGAAGCCGCGTAGCTCGTGAAGGTATCCACGTAGGATAATCGTTCATACTGCACACGTTTTTGGAACTGATCAGCCGTGATCTTCGTGTTACCGACCTGAGCGACCGCGCGATTGGTCTTGATAACGTTATCGTATAACAAGCCGAATCCCACCAGCAGGACGACCACTACCAGGATACCGCTCACGATGCCGATCATGATCCTTTTTTGGCGGCGCTCCCGTGCCAGGCGGGCTTCATGTTTTCTGGAGGCCGGCTTTGGAACATTGGTTTCTTTATCTTTTGCCATCTTCTCCCTCGCATGGATTCAATTGGCTAATTATCCTGAAAGTTTTAGCCAATATGGTTTATTTCCGGTATAACTTTGTGTTTTACCGAATGGCGTCTGACCAGCGTTCCCCTGTGAAGGGGAGGAGGGCAATATGGCGGGCGCGTTTGATGGCAGATGCCAGGGCGCGCTGATGCAGGGCACAAGTGCCGGTCTGCCGTCTTGGGCGAATCTTGCCATCTTCTGTGACGAAGCGGCGCAGCATGTCTGTGCTTTTATAGTCGATGCTGATATTCTTATCTGCGCAGAACTGGCAGATCTTGGGACGCGCTACAAAGCGGCGCGGACCAGAAAATCGCTCGTTTTCATTGGTCATTTCTTCTGACATTTTCATTTACTCCATTAGTACGGATATTCTTCATCCGTGTGAAATTCTGCATCCTGAAGTTCTGTTCCGGATTGAGTATTATCGCGTTTATCACCCAACACCATCATTTCAGATGCCACGATTTCAACATTGCTGTGCTTAACGCCTTCTGAATCATCCCAGCGGCGGGTCTGCAGCCTACCTTCCACGTAGACCTGCTGACCTTTTGAAAGGTACTGCTTGCAGATCTCAGCCAGGTTACCCCAGGCGACGACATTGAACCATTCGGTTTCTGAATGGCGTTCGCCGTCTCCTGTGGTCCAGGAACGGTTGGTGGCAACGGTGAAAGTCGTAACGGGTCTTCCGGAGGGCGTAAAACGCATTTCCGGATCGCGTCCGAGGTGCCCGATGATCATCACTTTATTTAAATCTCGCCCCATTGCATTACTCCTTCAAGATTCTTTGAGCGTATGTTTTACTCCACAGCGGTGATCATGTAGCGGATCACAGGCTCGTGGAAGCGTAAATTGCGGTCGAGTTCGTTGGCGAAAGCGGCTGAAAACTCGGCGTTAACCAAGTAATATATGCCTTCGCGCTGCTTGCGGATAATGTAGGCTAAACGGCGTTTGCCCCAGACATCGAGCTTGGTGATGCTACCGCCAGCAGTGGTTATCCAGCCCTTAACCTTTTCGAGCGCGTCGTTAAGCGCGTTCTCATCCAGTTCAGGGTGAAAAATAAGTACAACCTCGTATTTGCGCATGGTGAATCCTCCTTTCCTCGGGATTGCCCTCGAACAGAGCCGTCGACCCAGTCAAGAGCGGAAAGGTAGCAGCAGAAGCTACTAACCAGAAATGAAATTTTACCACAATTATTAGGTAGATTTCTAAATCTCCATTTGTAAATCTCTATTTGTAGATCCCCATCTGTAGATCCCCATCTGGACACCTCGTGGTGGTAGTGGTAAAATACTGAGCGCTGTTGGGGGCTCGTCTAACGGCAGGACAGCTGACTCTGGATCAGTAAGTAGAGGTTCGAATCCTTTGCCCCCAGCCTCAAGAACCCGTGCAAACGGGTTCTTGCATTAAGAGAAGTTAAAATACCCGACAGGGTACTATAGTCCTCGCAGAGGATGGTATCCTATGCCCCCAGCCTCAAGAACCCGTGCAAACGGGTTCTTGCATTAAGAGAGGTTCAAATACCCGACAGGGTACTATAGTCCTCGCAGAGGATGGTATCCTTTGCCCCCAGCCTAACGAGACCCGATAGAGTTTCTTTAGTGTATATGCGAGAGGTTCGGATCCTTTGTACTCAGCCTCAAGAGACTCGATAAAGTCTCTTTTTGTATTCGAGTTAGGGTTAATTCCTCGCAAGATTGACATGGTCAAAATTGTCACCAATCCAGTAATTAATCATCGAAGGAATTAAGTAACATTATTAAGATAATATTCGTCACATTTTATCAAGTCGGTCGTTATAAGAAATGAGAGTGCAAATAATGGATAAATCCAAGACGGGGAAAGATTTTTTTGACAGAAAGATGGTGGCTGAATTGTACGAGGAAAATAGTGATGCACTTTATCGTTATGCCTATCGCTACCTGGGTGACCAGGACTTAGCCGAGGAATGTGTTGCGGATGTTTTTATGCATTTTATTAAGCGAGTCCAAACTGAAACAAGTTACGAAAACAATTTCCGGGCGTATCTCTATCGATCAGCGCATAACTGGATCGTGGATCGTTATCGATCCGGAAAACATACTTTGCTACAAGCTGACGAAGAGATTCCTGATTCAGACACGAACGTAGAAGAAGGCTTGTTGCAGCAAATTAAGGTTGAAAAGCTAAAAAAAGCACTCATGAGGCTTCCAGAAGAACAACGCATGGTGATTGAATTGCGCTATCTGGAAAATTGGTCGCATAAGGAAGTATCCAGTTTTCTCGGAAAAACCGTGGAAGCCACCAGGGCTCTCCAACACCGGTCAATGGTCACATTGCGCGAGTGGATGAGTATCGATTAGGAGCAATCATGAACAAAAAATCTGATCAAAACCCCGAAAATTTCGATGAACTTGAATCATTGTTTTCAGTAATGCGCGCCATTCCTCAGCGCGATCCGATCAAAGCTGCCGGCACCCGGGCAAAATTTTATTCAGAATTACAAAACCTTGCTCAGCCGACAACTCACAGAATCACAGTATTTCAAAAACTTAAGGAGAAAATCAATATGTCAACACCTAGACGTAAAGCAATTTACCTCTCATTGGCAGCGGTGCTGGTGCTTGCCCTGGTTCTGTTCAGTGGAGCGGGCATCACAGCAGTCGCTGCATCGCGCGCACTTCCGGGTGATGGTCTATTTTCGGTGAAAACTGGTATCGAAAAAACCAAAATTAATTTGCAAAGTAGTGATGCAGATCAAGCTTACCTAAGCTTAAAATTTGCTGAGCGTAGACTGGAAGAATTGCAAATACTGGTTGAATCAGGCAGGTTCTCTGATCTTTCGGACGGAATCAATGCGTTCCAAGTCAATATCCAGCAGGCATTGACTGCCGCCGCTAATATGATGCAGTACGATCCACACGGAGCACAGGAGCTTTATTCCAAAATCTCAGAATATATGTTGAAATTCGCGCACGTTTTAGATGAGTACTCACTCCTGCTTCCCGCAAGCGCTATAAATTTACTCGAAGATGGATATCGATTCCGTGATTCAGTTGTCATATTCGAAGATGATTCAATCGATGATATGGACGACGACCTGGACGACGATAAGGATGATGACATGGATGATGACATGGATGATGACATGGACGATGACATGGACGATGACAGTAACGATGATGACAGTAACGATGATGACAGTAACGATGATGACAGTAACGATGATGACAGTGACGATGATGACAGTAACGATGATGACAGTAACGATGATGACAGTGACGATGATGACAGTTCTTCCGAAGAAGATGAAGACGATAGTGAGGATGATTAAATAAAGCAGCAACGCGAGACTGGTTGAAGGAAACTCCAACCAGTCTTTTTTTTCGATTACATGAATATTAATTGCAAATACAAGTTACTCTAGGTTTCAGGATCAATACCGCACCTATAATAACCCACTTTTTTATATTGCCTGATCGTATTTTTCAAGTTCAAATTTCACTGGTGTGCGATTCAAACGCAAGCGCTTGGTAATAGTCCTGTTCGTTGTTAATATTCATAAACGCCACACCGTCAGGATCGTAAGTTTTTATCTGATCCGGCGCGAGAAATTCCAGGTCAACGTCACCGTACCAGGCATCCGCTCTTTTCTTTCCGAGGTCGAGCGCATTTTCCACTGCAGGCATGCAGCTTTCGCGCCGGTAAATCGCATGGAACGGCTCATAACCGGCTGCATGAGAGGGGACCACTCCGTCAGAACGATGTTCAACGAGGATATGGAATTGCCATTGTAATAGCTGTGCATTGACAAAAGGCATGTCACAAGCTACCACCGCGACTGCCGGGTAGCTTGCAACAGACAATGCGGTGTAAATCCCGCCCAGTGCACCCTGGTTTGTTCGGATATCGGCATGGATCGGATAGCCAAGGAAAGCCAGGTCCTCAGGCTGGTTGCTAGTGATGATCAATTCACCGGCTATGCCGATCAACCGTGAAATGACGCGCTCGATCAAAGTTTGACCATA
Source organism: Anaerolineaceae bacterium (assembly GCA_038562455.1). Classification (GTDB taxonomy): domain Bacteria; phylum Chloroflexota; class Anaerolineae; order Anaerolineales; family Anaerolineaceae; genus UBA6107. Next base: position 26,319 of record JBCFBD010000025.1, read on the forward strand.
AAAGGGTAGCAGTGCTTTGTTTTTTCCCATGCGGCGGGAATCGCCGCCGGCTTGGACAACCACGGATAATTTCACGGATTTTTTTCCGGGATATAGAGATAACGCAATTGTAAACGGTTTTATTTGGTTTTTGTTTCATTAATAATTTTGGTGTGCTTTCACCCATATCAGCGGTACTAATGTCCACCTACATCCCTCGAAAATCATCATATTTTTGGCCAAAATATATCGTGATTCCAAATCGGATGCTAACCAGAGGGACTATGAACAGGTGAAGTATAATTTCATTCTTATTCTCACTCCCGAGAAAGCTGACCAATTGTCCAGAATTCACTCATTTTTCGCCGACCCGGATTATTACCGGTCCCTCGTCCGGCTGGCGCTGCCGATTGCGCTGCAAAGCCTGATTAGTTCGTCATTGAACTTCGTTTCGGTGTTTATGATCGGACAATTGGGAGAGGTGCCAATTGCCTCGATCGGTCTGGCTAACCAGGTCTGGTTCTTGCTCAACCTGATGGTATTTGGGATTTCCAGCGGCACCTCGATGTTCGTCGCTCAATTATGGGGCAAAAATGATGTCTCGAATATCAAGCGAGTAGTGGGTTTGACAGTCAAGCTGGGGGTTGCAGCAGCGCTGCTCTTTTTCACCATCGCGTTTTTCTTCCCGCAAACTGCATTGCGCTTGTACACCAATGACCCGGTGGTTATCGCCACGGGGTCGCGCTTCCTGCGCATCATGGCCTGGTCGTATGGTTTTTACGCGATGACCGCAATCTTCAGTATGTCATTACGTGCGGTTGGCAATGTGAAGTTGCCCGTGTTAGTGAGCACTTCCGCCCTTGTGTTGAACATACTGTTGGCTTATCCACTGATCTTTGGGGTGAACTCGTTGGGTATTCCAGCGCTCGGCACAGATGGCGCAGCGATTGCGGGTCTGACAGCCAGGGTGCTGGAATGTGTGGTGTTGCTTGCGATTATCTTTCGCAACCGCGCGAACCCGGTGGCTGTCAGCGCGCATGATGTGTTGGTATTTGATTGGGTATTTATTCGGCGCGTCATGAAACCAGTACTACCGGTTATCGGCAATGAGCTTCTATGGTCAATGGGCATCACAACTTATAATGCCATTTACGGGCATGTAGGGACCAGCGCCCTCGCGGCAATCAACATTGTATCTTCGATCGAAAATATCGCCTTCGTGCTTTTCCTGGGCATTGGCAACGCCACGGCGATCATGGTGGGAAACTTGATCGGGCAGGGCAGCACAGAAAAAGCCTACACCTACGCTGGACGTTCGCTTGTCATCCAGATGAGCTGTGCTTTCGCCATCGGGATGCTGGTCATGCTGATTGCGCCCGGTGTGCTGCAGTTCTACCGCGTCGCTCCGGAGGTCATCGAGTATGCCCGCAAGAGTTTGATCGTGCTGGGGCTCGGATTGACGATCCGTGCAGGTAATCATTCCATCATCATAGGTATTTTGCGTTCCGGTGGGGATACGCGCTATTCGCTGGTGCTGGATGGGTTGGTCATCTGGCTGGTTGGCGTGCCATTCACCGCTGCCGGGGCGTTCCTCTTCCACCTGCCGGTGTATTTCGTCTACGCCTTGACCCTGACTGAGGAGGTAACCAAGTTCGCGCTCGGCGTTCGGCGGTATCTGTCGCGCAAATGGATCAATGACCTGACTACACGCGTGACTGAAGTCGAACCAACGTGATTAGACAATTAAGCAGGGAGATTATGGCGGTGCCGACCGGGGTCTTTAACCAGTACGACTAGGATCAGAGATGAGACCAGGGCAAGACCTGCGGATGTGATGAAGGTGACCGAATATCCGAACGAATCCGCCAACAACCCACCTAACAGCGGGGCGAGCATGGTGGCTGGAGAGATGAGCGTATTCGCCATGCCCACGTAAGTTGGACGTTGGGATTCATCACCAAATTCAAGCGAGATGGTAATGCCAATCGTCCAGAAAGCAGTTGCTGCGATGCCTGTCAAAATGAATACCAGGTAAAACAAATCCGCTTCCTTGACAACCAAGGCAATACATGCACTGGCAGCCGCGCTGATCGATCCCAGCACCAGCACCCATTTCCTGGACCATACATCAGATAACCTGCCAAGCAGGGGATTCATAACCACCTGTGTGATCAGGAGCACGCTCGTCATTACACCTACTTGAAGTGAGCTCACATTGAGCTCTTTGACCGCGTAGACGGCATAAAACGCTGTCGCCATCATGCCAAATTGCGAGAAGAAACGGCTGATGAGAAAATTGGTGAAGGATTTGTCCTGTTTCAAGATCCGTTTGATGTCATGCCAGAGGGGCTGCGGGGTAATGGCTTCTGAACTGATCAAGCTCGGTTTTTCGCGAGTGGCGTTCAGGAAAAGCCAGGAAAATAAATATAAACCGCTGGTGATGAAAAAACAGGATGCGAAATCAAAGGGCGGCTTTAATGCAACTAGCAGCAA
>JBCFBD010000025.1:28800-31609 GCA_038562455.1 Anaerolineaceae bacterium
ACTGCGCTCCGAAGAATGTTGCCAGAATATTCCCCGGGATCACCTTGCTGATCATGATTTGCCACGCATTGGCAGTGAAACCAGCCCCCAAGCCTTGCCAGATGAGCAACAGAAAGGTGAGAATGAGGGCAACCTCAACGCCCACAATTGGCACCAACAAGCTGACAACCCCCAACCCGAGCAGGGGAGCGCGTTCGTGGATTGTCGCCCGAACGACAAAAGGTTTGACCCTCTCCATGCGGGAAATTCGCTTGGCCAGCAGCAGCTGGGGTAATTGCCAACCCATGTTATGAATGGCAGGGATTAGACCAATCAAGGTAGCTGAGGATGTTAAGGTCGAGACAAAGAGTGGGATGATGGTGGTGTATGACGAAAACCCTACACCCCAACCAAAAAAAGCCCCATCAAGCATGTTAACAAGGAAATTGTGTTTCAGATCTTTGTCTGTAGTTGCGTCGAATAGTTTCATATTTTAAAAAACCCCGGCGTGAACCGGGGTCAATAGCGTTTCAGAAACCGGAACAGCTAATTTTCTTCATCATAATCAAGCTCGTCCCACTCCTCTTCGCCTTCTTCCTCCATGTCTTCCCATTCTTCCAATTCTTCTTCTTCAGCTTCCCAATCATCATTATCCAGTGCATCGGAATTGGCCGTGTACGTCTTGCAGCCGGTATCCGGGTCGATCTCCACCATACCGGCTGTGCAAAAACCCTCATCCAGGAAAGCACAATCCAAATAATGACAGCGAATTCTTGGCATTTCTATTTTCCTCCTCAGTCTGAAAACTTCGCAGATTTTACTACAAGTTTATGGATTGATGTGATAAATACTGTGGTCATCATTAATGCTGATACTACACACCACTGACAAATTGCCTTCAAAACGAACAATTCAATATAGGTCAGGTAAACCGAAAAAAGGAAACCCGCGAAGCTGATGGCGAAAAGCAGTAGCTCAGTGTATGGTGCGAGCATTTTAATCCTTTTTCCAAAAACTGCAAGCGATAAAAGCGCCAGGAAAGCCACTGTGCCGTAAATACCAAGCGGAATCCCCCACAGGACAGAGTAACGGCTAGAGTTGACCAAGTCACAATTACCTAACCCTGGTGTGCAATAAATATTGGCATTGGCAATTTTCACATAAGCCAGGTAGGCTGAGTCTAGCAATCCGATGACGGAAGCCGTAACCAGAAAGAAAAAGGCCGTATCGGTTTTGTACTGTACTCTTGAGGTTTCCATAAAATTCGAGTCACCCGTGGTCAAAAAGCAATAATCTTGACTGGTGTCCCTATAACCAAGTCAACGACCACCTGTAAAGACGCGAGATTATAACACGTTCTAACCGGGATTGACGCGGTGCGCTTGCATGACGTTAGGCAGGTTTTCAATTTTGGTAAGCACTCGCGAGAGCTGCACGATATCCGCGATTTCCATCACCATTTGGATGGAAGCAAGATTGTGGGTGACGTTGATTTTAATATCTTTCAGATTAATGTTTTCATTGCTAAGGACTGATGAAATATCCACCATCAGCCCCTGGCGGTCGTAAGCCTTGATTTCGACTTCGACAGGGAAGGTGTTCTGCGGTTCCCCCCAGCTCACTTTGACGATCCTGTCACGGTCTTTCATGCGCAAGATGTTTGGGCAATCCTGGCGGTGGATGGTAGCGCCACGACCCCGGGTGATATATCCCACGATCTCATCACCGGGAACCGGGTTGCAACAGCGCGCGAAAGTGGTCAGAATATTTCGCAGCCCCAGCACGGTGACTGCATTTTCACCAACATCTCTTGGCTGCGTAGAAGGTTTGATCTCGAAGATATGCTCGTCTGAGCTGCCTTCTGAGAGCGTGTTGATGATATGACCGATGGACAGGTCGCCGCAACCGACAGCTACGTAGAGATCATCAAGCGCGCGATAATCAAAACCACGGGCTAGTTTTTCCAGGTCGATATGCTGCATGCCCAGTCGGCGAAGTTCGCGATCGAGAATCTCCTTGCCCTGGGTGATATTTTGTTCGCGATTCTGATGTTTAAACCATTGGCGGATCTTAGAGCGCGCCCTTTGAGTCTTTACCAATCCCAGCGTGGGGTTGAGCCAGTCGCGAGAGGGACCGCCCTGTTTGGCTGCCAGGATCTCCACCTGGTCACCGGTCTTAAGTGTGTAATCGAGCGGAACCAACTTGCCATTGACCTTCGAGCCGCGGCAACGGTGACCGATCTCAGTGTGCACAGTGTAGGCAAAGTCGATGGGGGTGGCGCCGGCTGGCAGGTCGATGATATCGCCGCGCGGGGTGAACACGTACACACGATCCTGGAATACATCTGTGCGCATGCCGTCGACGAACTCATTGGCATCTTCCACTTCCTGGCGCCATTCCATCAATTTCTTCAGCCAGTTGATGCGCTGTTCGTATTGCTCATCTCTCGGACCCTTTTCCTTGTAGCGCCAGTGCGCCGCGATGCCGTATTCAGCATTCTCATCCATTTCGGATGTGCGGATCTGCACCTCGAGCGGTCTACCATCATCGTAACGCACGGCAGTGTGCAAGGATTGATAAAAGTTATCCTTTGGCGCGGCGATGTAATCGTCGAACTCATTTGGGATTGGACGCCAATGTGTGTGGATAACGCCGAGTACGGCGTAGCAAGTGGGAATGTCCGGCACAATCAACCTGACCCCGCGCAGGTCGCGCACCATCTCGAAAGGTTTATCGCGGTCGACCATTTTGCGGTAGATCGAGTAAATGTGCTTGCTGCGACCGCTGATTTCCGCTTTCATGCCCGCGTCGACGACGAGTTTGTTTAAGC
>JBCFBD010000125.1:0-3332 GCA_038562455.1 Anaerolineaceae bacterium
TGCCGTAATTCTTCTGGATCAATGATAAATTTCCGATCAGCCAACCTTCGGCAGGAATCGTTATGGTAGATCCGCCGATTTTTATGAGAAAGGGTGACTTTGAAAGGTTCTCCGCAATATGGGCAAATCAAAATTACCGCCTTATGATCCGGGTCATGTGAAAGCTTGCCGAGGGTTGTCAGAACTAGATTTTCAATCGTCAAGTTTTGCGGATTCCCATCCTTATAAATAACAATCTCAAATGAACGAAGCCACCGTCCTAAGCTGACTGACATCAGATGCCGGCTCAAGATCACCTTTCCATCTTTTCTGGCTAAAGGGTGATGACAATCCTGGAATTCCTGCTGTCCGGTTTCAAGATTGGTGACTGGATGTATATCTTTGTGATAATCACAAGGTTCCATAAGTCACTCCTGGCTAATTAATAACGACTTATCCGGGTCATCATTTGTGGAGATGATTTGCCAGCATAAAAAACCATACATTGGATAAGTTGGCGGTTCCCAACCATAACGAATAAACCCGTTCGTGAGTCCAGTTCCCACATCATCCAGCACAATCATCGTGTCAATCATTTGCGCCAGGTGGCAATAATCAGACTCGCAATCCTCCCAATAAACGCCATTTTGAGTGACATAATCACCTTTCAGCTGAACTCCAATCAACTGTCCTTCCTGGATAGGATGGGAAATCAATGAATATGCCGGTTTTCCAGAAAATTGAATTTCAGTAGCCGCCCAGGTGAAGCTAAGATCACCGTCTGCTTCGAGATAGTAGACTTTCACCAAGCTCATCGGTTGGATAAAATCGATCTGTTTGGTTTCACCAGCTACCCCATAAAAACGCCACGTTCGTTCTTGCCGGATAAAACGCAACCCTTGCCAGGGGGCATTCCGCAATTTGCTCTCGATTTCCTCGTTTGTATGATTCACATCTTCGAAATAATCTACACTTGATGGTGCTGGGTCCACCTTCATTAGGACATTCAGGTTCCCGAAAACAAAAACCAGGCATCCTACGACAGCAAGTAGAAATACAACGACAAGGATCCACTTTAAGAAGCGGTTCATTTTCTTTCCTCCAACTGGTGATAGGCTTGTTCAAAAACAGGGAGGCTCTCATCACCTTCTGCCCGGTAAAGGTAGTTCAAACAATAATCACCTTTCGCATTAATTCCTTTAATCGTGGCGATGGACTGTAAGGTGCGTTGAACTCTTCCAGATCTGTTGACTCTTCCCATCAAAGCAACAACATCCAATCCCATCGCAACCATTGAGCGAACAGCAGCTAATCCCAATTCCGGCGCTGCAGCCAGGGCAAGTTGTTCAAGGCGCATCAACGATTCTTCTATCGTCCCACCGTGAATGGTTGTCAATGCTTTGCGCCCCAGGCAGGTGGCTTTTAAGAATTGCAGTGCCTCATTTCCTACCACCTCACCCACTAGGATGGCTGCCGGGTTCATACGGGTATAAATGACGTTTAGGACCCAATCCAGGGTCACGCCAGGTGTGCCAGGCGATAATTCAGCTGGAGCTACAGTACGCAATAAAAAAGGGTGCTGGATTTCCAATTCCCGGAAGGTTTCCAGCGCAGCAATCGGTGCAGATACAGGCAAGAAACCCGAGAGAGCGTTGAGTAAAGTCGTTTTGCCAGAACCCATTTCACCGGCAATCATCAGGCTGCCAGCCAGGTTGGCTACCATCCAGGCTAGAAATCGATCTGGTGTGTCTTTCAGAGATTGGATCCGACAGGTTAGTTCGGACCTGGTATCTTTTTCGGCAGGGTTGGTAAATGTCTGCAGCAATCCGATTGATGTCGGATCACATTTGGCAAAAGTGCCAGTCTGCTCCATTTCTTCTAATGTGCGAACACGCCGTCCGAAAGTACGGATATTAATAGCAGTCCCCTCAGTTGACAGGCGCGGAACGATGGCGGTAAACCGTTCTCCGCCTGGCAAATCAATTAACACAGCCGGGCGATCTCCGCGTAAAGTAGCGCCGCCTTGATCAGCAACATGCACAGCGAGGTTTTCGAAATAGCTGTCATCAGCCAGTTTTCCGAGATGATAAAAGCTCCCATCATATTCCACTGCTACCTCCCCATCACGCACGAAGATTTCCTCCACGTAGGGGTCACGCAGCAACTGATCAAGTAATCCCACTCCGGATAATGCATCCGTGATAATTTGTGCATTGCGATTGACGAAGCTACGATTCTCACCCTGATCAATCAAGATAGAGCGCACCTCATCATAGAAACGACGACGTTTTTCTGAGTCTGCTTCTCGCCAGCTGGGTGGGTTGATTCCGCGCTGTACCAATTCCTCACGGACCCGTTCAATCAGGAGCAGATCGGATTGGTTTAAGGGCTGAATGGTTGGTGGAGCGGTTGGATGGATCAAGGAAGTGCCAGGGTTGACCATAACAATCCACCTTGTTTTTTACTTGCTGCAACCGCAGTGAGAATAACGTCCACATCTTTCGGCTCCACCGCAAGGGTAAGGATTTGGACTTGTTCGTTCTGAGGGCTGCCACCAAACGTAGAGTTATCCTCACTCGTCTGATTGGATTCTGCAGCGACACCTTGTGCATTGCGGACATCTACTACCAAAACACTCCTGGCGATGAGGTCAACCTTGAAGGTAGATAGATCGGTGGCTGAAATCGCTGTGTTCTCAGGGTCAATTTCCTCGGGAAGCACTTGATACAAATTAACGTGTTCTCCGATTCGAATTTGTCCACCTACTGCAGAAACAGGTTCAACCGGGATTGAGAGAACTTCAAATGCTGCATCGGCCAGTCGAAACTGCGTAACTGGCAACGCATTTGCCTGAGCAATCGGCAGTTCTGCCGGCAACGAAACCGTGCTGATCTTTCCTTCCAGATCCTGGGTGGATTGGTAATAGGGTAAAGATGCCATCGTGCGAGGCATCTCGCGCATTTGAAACATGTCTGTATCTAGAATTGCGTAAGCAGGGATTGCATTGATGGGTACTGGTACCTGATAAGTGGAAACTTCCTTCAAATACAGATTGCGTCCATAGAAACCTGCTCCCAGGGCAACTACAACGGCAATTACACCGATAATAAATTGAACAGTTCGATTCATTATTTCCTCCGTTTCCAGCCGGTATATGCTTGTTCTAAAATGGGATCAGCCAATCGTGGGTCGAGCGACTGAGCCCATGTTTCGTTGTAAGGCAACACAATCGACACGCCGCTTTCTGCACGATCAGAGACCGATTTGGCCATGTTCAAGACTAAATGGTGTGGTTCTGAAACTTCGCTCATCAATCGTCTGGCTTGTAATATGGCATCATCGCGAGGAGAGGT
>JBCFBD010000026.1:0-31552 GCA_038562455.1 Anaerolineaceae bacterium
CAGCGCTTTAATCCAGGGAGCCAATTTTTATGTCAATCTTACGCCGAATTCAATCCTCAAATGGTCAGTCGAACCCTCCGCCCGAGACTGAAAACCAATCCACTCCTCCATTTCAAGCTCGCCGCATCGTTGCCCCCAATAACCAAAATGGACAGGACACGTACCAGGATCTCAAAACCCGTGTTCAGAATAAGCTGCTTGCCGAGCTCGATCCAAGCGTCGACGTTTCAAAAGTACAGGAAGTCCGCAACACCATCCAGGATCTCTTTGAGCAAATCCTAATTGAAGAGAATTTCGTCCTTTCCCGTACTGAAAAAAGTCGTTTGTTCGAACAGATCGCAGCAGAAATCCTGGGTCTTGGACCATTACAACAGTTGCTTGAAGACGACACGATCACAGAAGTCATGGTCAATGGCGCACACAATGTGTATGTTGAAAGAAGAGGCAAGATCCAGCGTCTACCAATCACCTTCGAGAATGACGAACATGTGATGCGCATCATTGAAAGGATCGTATCTCCGCTCGGCAGACGTATCGATGAATCCAGCCCATACGTAGATGCTCGTCTGCAGGATGGCTCGCGTGTCAATGCGATCATTCCACCCATTTCACTGGTTGGTCCGGTTCTTACCATCCGAAAATTTGCCCGCATTCCATTCACCGTGGACCAACTAATCCAACTGGACTCCATTACCCCTGAGGCCATCCAATTCCTCGATGCGTGCGTGAAAGCCAGAGTTAACCTGGTCATTTCCGGCGGTACTGGTTCAGGTAAAACGACATTACTTAACGTGCTATCTGGTTTCATCCCGTCTGACGAGCGCATCATCACCATCGAAAACGCGGCTGAACTTCAACTACGCCAGGAGCACGTGATCACATTGGAATCCCGCCCGCCTAATATCGAAGGCCGCGGTGAGATCACGATCCGTAATCTAGTGATCAACACGTTGCGTATGCGACCCGACCGCATCATTGTTGGTGAAATCCGCGATGAAGCCGCTCTTGACATGCTTCAGGCGATGAACACGGGTCATGATGGATCCATGACCACCTGCCACTCCAACTCCCCGCGCGATAGTCTCGCCAGGATCGAGACCATGACAATGATGGCGGGTATGGAACTGCCTGTGCGGGCGATCCGTGAGCAGGTCAGCTCAGCCATTGACCTCGTTGTACATCAAGAACGCCTGCGAGATGGTACGCGTAAAGTAGTCAACATCACCGAAGTTTCGGGCATGGAAGGCGACGTAATCACGATGACAGATATCTTCACCTTTGAGCAGCTCGGTTACGAAGATAACCATGTGCTCGGTCGTCTTCGCCCGACGGGTTTGCGCCCCAAATTCATCGAAAAGATTGAAGCTTCAGGTATACATCTGCCGCCATCTGTCTTTGGTATTGGCATGCGCAGGTAAAAAGGCAGATTATGGATCCTACAATTTTTCTGTGGTTAGGTGGTGCCCTGGTTTTACTCACAGTGGTCATGGGTATCGTACTTACTATTTCAGGTCAGAAATCAGCCGAAGAAAGACGTTTGGATGCTTTCATCGAAGCTGGAATCGAGTTACCTCAAAAAGAGGATGCCCAAACATCGATCGTAACTGAATGGCTTTCTTCGAAAGTCGAAAAAACATCCTGGTCCGATAAGGTCTCCAAAGAACTTGCGCAAGCCGACATTAAGATGAAACCCGGCGAATTGATCTTCGTAACAATCGCCAGCATCATCGCGGTCGGGTTGGTCGGTTATTTTATCGGCTCAAAATCCCTGCTTCTCGCTTTGTTAGGCGGTGGGTTGGGCTACTTTTTACCACGCATGTTCATCCGGTCGCAACGCAGTCGCCGCCTGATCAAATTCAACGATCAGCTGAGCGACATGCTCAGCTTGATGGTCAACGGTTTGCGAGCTGGCTTCTCTACGATGCAATCAATGGAAGCTGTGGCTAAGGAAATGCCCTCACCTACATGTGATGAGTTTCGCCGTGTGGTTCAGGAAGTGACCCTGGGCGTGTCCACCAACAACGCTTTAGACAATTTGGTCAGACGAATCCCTAGTGACGACCTCGATTTGGTCGTCACCGCAATGAAAGTCCAACGCGAGGTTGGCGGCAACCTGGCTGAGATCCTGGATACGATCTCTCATACTATCCGCGAACGGGTACGCATCAAGGGTGAAATTCGCACGCTCACCGCCCAAATGAAGTATTCCGCACGAATCTTAGCTTTACTACCGGTTGGTCTAACATTAGCTATTTATCTGATCAATCGTGAATATATTATTATCCTTATAAATCCTGAATCCAATACTCCCTTCCCTTGCGGTATTCTGGCGCTGGTGGTCGCGTTGATCCTCGTTGTAGTGGGGTATTTTGTCATGGATTCGTTCACCAACATCGAAGTATAAGAGGATTTTGAGATGACAGGAATCATTATCGTACTCGGCATTCTCATTCTCACCGCCATCATCCTGGTGGTCATTGGTATTCGTCATCCTTATACAACCACTAACCAGCAGTTGTTTGACCGCCTTGAAGATTTTTCTATTAACGGAGAACAGGTCAACCTCGAAAACCTCGAAATGACTCTTCCTTTTTCCGAACGCGTGATCTTCCCAATTGCAAGAAAATTGGGCGAGTTTACCATGCGCTTTACACCACAAAACTGGTTGCATTCCACCACGCGCAAGCTTGAACTCGCTGGCCGTTCCGCGAAAATGGACGCTACCCTATTTATTACTATTGAGTTTATTATTGGGGGTGTCGTCGGGGTCGCCTCGTTCTTTCTGATCCGATTTCTCGGTAACGGGCTTCCAACCGGTCGGGTCTTCTTGCTAACTCTCGTGCTCACCGTCTTAGGCTTTTTCCTACCGCAATATCAACTCTCCAGGGATATCGCCAAGCGGCAAAAAGCAATTCGCAAAGGAATGCCAGATGCCCTCGACCTGCTCACCATCTGCGTGGAAGCCGGACTCAGTTTTGACGGCGCTATGGCAAAGGTAGCTGAAAAATGGAACAACGAGGTTTCAAAGGCCTTCGCCAGGGTGATCCAGGAGGTGCAACTCGGTAAGCTGCGACGTGAAGCGTTGCGCGATATGCAGGAAAACGTCGGCGTCAGCGAGATGACCAGCTTCGTCGCTGCCTTAATCCAGAGCGAGCAGTTGGGCGTCAGCATGGCGAAAGTACTTCGCGTGCAGGCAGACCAGATGCGTGTCCGCCGCCGCCAGCTCGCTGAAGAAGAGGCACACAAGGCACCGATCAAGATGCTTATCCCGATGGCGTTCATCATGTTCCCTTCCATCCTGATCATTCTGTTGGCTCCGGCCGCGTTGCAAATCATGCAATCCGGGATATTTGGCGGGTAACCTCAATTGTTGTAAAATGTAAATGTGAATGCGCCCTATTCTCTGCATAAGGCTTTGTGGCATGCAGTTGATTACCTGTATCCGCCAACCTGTGCAGCCTGCGGAAAATCAGGTTACCGCCTTTGCGCTGCCTGTGTAACCCAGATACAAGTCATCAACTTTCCCTTTTGCGCCATGTGCGGCAGACGAGTAAATACAACACAGTCAGTGTGTTCAGATTGCGCCACCAGCCCGGTTCATTTCAGCGCTGCCACCTCTTGGGGTAAATTCGGTGGAGCACTACGCGAAGCAATCCACGCCCTCAAATATAAGAATGATGTCGGCTTAGGGGACTTTTTTGCCGACCATTTGATCCAGTTGCTGAGAGATAATAAATGGGATTTCGACTGTGTTTTACCGGTTCCATTATCCAGGGAAAGACAAAAAGAACGCCAGTATAACCAATCTGCGCTGATATCGCGACCGATAGCACGCTATTTTGGCTCAGACCATGCTTTAAACTGGTTGATCCGCACACACGACACCGGTTCTCAAACTCGCAGGCGCAGATTAGAACGAAATCTCTCTCTTACTGGCTCATTTTGGGCAAATCCTGCTAAACTTAAGGGAAGAAGCGTTTTACTGGTAGATGATATTATCACTACTGGCGCGACAATCAATCATTGTTCGGCTGCGCTACTTGATGCTGGCGTTGCTAATGTGTATGCGATCTCGATCGCGAAAACCTTCCGAATGACATCCACCCAACCTTGAGGGTGTTATTTATTCATATCTTCTCAAATTAAACTGGAGGTAAAAATGGACGAGAAAATTGTGATCAACGTAAGGAACATGGATTTGACCGAACGGGTCCAAGAGTATGTTGAAAAGAAGGTCCCTCGCCTCGAAAGACTGTTACCTGACATTGAAAATGTAAAATTTGACCTTTCAATTATCAAGAATGCGCGCAACAAGGCTGGCCGTGAAGTGGCGCAACTCACGCTAACTGGAAAAGGTTTCGTCTTGCGCACAGAAGAACGCGATGATGACCTGCTAGCTGCTGTGGATAAAGCAGTAGACAAGATGCAGCGCCAGATCGAACGCTTCAAGGGCAAGCGCGCCCGAGGTCGCGGCGATGGTATTTCAGCATCTGAAGTTGTCGCCATTCCTATTGAAGAAGAAGAAATTCCTAATGCAATCGTCCGCCGAAAGTCGTTCACCCTCGTACCAATGGATGAAGCCGAAGCCATCGAACAAATGGCGTTGCTTGACCACGAAGATTTCTTCATCTTCTACAACGTAAACAGCGGTTCAATCAACGTGCTTTACCGCCGGCGCGACGGCGACCTGGGACTGATCGAGCCCAAAATCGGATAATCCTCACCTTTACTATAAAAACTGAGCCCCTTGGGGCTCGGTTTTTATTAAGAATATGACCAATTTCTATCCAAAGTCACATCACGAAAATTGCTTCTCTCCGTAAAATACGGTTTGGAGGGTACCGAATTTTTCTGCGATCACGCGTAGTGAAATGAAAAGCTACCGTCGCCTAAAAAGATGAAAGGTATTTAGCCCCCCTAACCGGCTGTTGGAGGATCGTATGAATCTAGTAACTGGCGCGACCGGACATATCGGCAATGTGCTGGTAAAGGAATTGGTCAAACGCGGTGAATCTGTGCGGGTGCTGGTGCTGCCCGGTGAAGACTTACTGCCCATCAATGGGACTGAAGTGGAGGTTGTTTATGGAAACGTTTGCGATCCCGCTTCACTTGACGCAGCGTTTGCCGATATTGAATTCGTCTTTCACCTGGCTGGGATCATCTCGATCACTTCGTCCAATAATCCCGTTGTGCACCATGTCAACGTCGAGGGCACCCAAAATATGATTGATGCTGCAATGCGTGCCGGGGTAAAACGTTTCATTTACACTAGTTCTATACACGCTTTCAAACGTATCCCACATGGCAGCCTTGTGGATGAGACAACGCCGATTGACCCTGCTTTTAATATTGCTGATTATGACCGTTCAAAAGCCGAAGCCACGCTCGCAGTACTTAAAAAAGTAGAAGAAGGATTGCCTGCAATCATCGCATGCCCAACCGGTGTGATCGGACCGTATGATTACAAGAATTCGGAACTCGGCTCTTTGATGAGCAGCTGGATGGTGAACAAGGTGAACTACATGATCGACGGAAGCTACGATTTTGTCGATGTCCGAGATGTGGCGCATGGGCTGATCCTCGCGCGTGAAAAAGGCAAAATTGGTCAACTTTACATCCTATCCGGTACGCTCGTGCGGGTTTCAGATCTCTGGAAGATCACCCAAGAGCTCTTCTCGTTCAAATCCATCCTGGTGAACATCCCGATGAATTTAGCCAGATTCGCTGCTTTTTTTGCTGAACGTTATTACAAGATCAGCAAAACCACGCCAAAATTAACCCGTTATAGTATCGAAACGTTGCAAAGCAACGCAATGATTAGCAATCTTAAGGCACGCTTATACCTGGGTTACAACTCGCGCCCGTTGCAGGAAACGGTCCGAGATACCATAGAATGGTGGAAGCAAAACCTGTGGCAGCGAAAGAAGAAACGGGATTAACCACCGCAAGGCTCACTGGATACCGTCGACGGCGTCACATCGCAAAGCACTCATCAAAGGCACCTCAAGCGGCATCGGGCCTGCCACCTCCTCCTTCTTGGCATCCAAACAATTCCACGTTATTCTGGTGGCGCGCCGCATCGACCAGCTCTATGAACTGGAAAATCAAATCCTCTTAGGCGTTTTATCTACGTGCATTTTTACGTGACTCTCACGCTCTTGCTAGAAGTGTTTTTCTGATCTCTGATCGACCTGGATGGAACAATCCTCTTGCGTCGCAATAAATTATGATCATCCAAGCTTAACATCTTATTGGAATCAAACTCAACGCCTATCTACGCCTATCAAACGCTTCGCTCTTGCCAGTAGTAACCGGCTGCGCTATAATGCCTGAGTTAACTTTTTCGCAGGAAAGGCGAGTTCAATGATTGATGTAAACGATTTACGCAAGGGTGTGATTTTTGAGATGGACAATAACCTGTACAAGGTTTTGGAATATTCTTTTAATAAGCCTGGGCGCGGCAATGCGACCATCCGCATTAAAGCCCGCGATTTGCGCAAGGGCAACACCCTGGAAAAGACGTTCACCTCTGGTGAGCGCATTAAAGACGTTCGGCTCGATTTCCATAACGTACAATATCTTTACAATGATGGTGAAATTTTCAACTTTATGGATCTCGAAACTTTTGAACAACCCGCCATCCCTGCTTCTGTTATTGGCGACTACGCCGGTTTTCTGAAACCCGAAATGGAAGTCAAGCTGACCTTCTTTGGCACCGAACCTCTCGATATCGAGCTACCCACCACGGTTGACCTTGAAGTCACTTACGCAGAACCAGCGGTGAAAGGCGACACTGCCACCGGTGTGACTAAAAAGGTCACCACCGAAACGGGACTGAACGTGGCAGTGCCCTATTTCGTCCAGACCGGCGATGTCATCCGCGTCGACACGCGCACCGGTGATTACGTCACGCGTGTCTAATAAATAGAACTAGTCGGCAATCGGCTCGTTATTGAAAGGTGATTCATGCGCACCCCTGCAGGTGTTGAATGTCCATACTTTTATGGTGATTATTTTCGTGGCAAGAATATCGAGGAATGCCGCTTGATTGGCAGGCAATCCCCGCCTGATCATTGGACGCCGGATCTGTGTTCCACCTGCCCCGTGCCCTCGATCAAACGCGCGAACGCTTGCGAATATATGCGCCTCACGCCGGTCATCAAGCGCAAGCTTGGATTGTTCAAGCGTTTTGTACAGGTGCAGGCTTTTTGCGTGAAATCTGGCTCGACGGTGGCTGAACCGCATGTAGGTTGCGGTATTTGCCATCCTTTTGACGCAATATCTGATTAACACGATAACTTTTGCATCGATGCGGCAGAAAATTCTGCCATTTATTTAGTATTAGAATTCTATTAATTCCACTTCGGTTGCATACAAAATTCTCGCAAAGCCAATCAAGCATTGGTATAATCCTATTGACTATTAAACTGGAGGAATACTTGAGAACTAGAAATCAATCTTTCGTTGTCTATCTTCTTCTCTTCATGTCCATCATCGTCCTGGTTGTGTTTAGCCTTAACCGTTCTGGCGCAGTGGATAACACATTGACCATCAACCAGGTCGCTGAAGAGGTCAAACAGGGGAATGTGGTTCGCATCGTGGAGGAAGAGGACAAGCTAAATATCACGCTCAAATCCGGCGATGAAAAGATTTCCAATAAGGAATCAGAGGCAACCCTGATCGACCAATTGATTGCGCTGGGTGTCACACCGGAGCAGCTTAACCCTGAGTCAGGCATTGGTGTCGAAATAAAAGCGCCGAGTGCCTGGGCGGGTGTGCTAAACGTGCTTTTTTACATTGTGCCTTTCCTTCTGTTAGGTGGCGCATTCTTCTACATATTCCGCCAGGCACAGGGCAGCAATAGCGCTGCAATGTCCTTCGGAAAATCCCGCGCTCGTATGTTTACCGGCGACCACCCTACCGTTACCTTTGCAGATGTGGCTGGCATCGAGGAATCGAAAGAGGAATTAAAAGAAGTGGTTGAATTTTTGCGTGAACCGCAGAAGTTCGTTGCACTCGGCGCCAGGATACCAAAAGGCGTTCTTCTGGTCGGTCCTCCTGGAACCGGTAAAACCCTGCTCGCTAAAGCGGTTTCTGGGGAAGCTGGTGTACCTTTCTTCTCCATCTCCGGCTCCGAGTTCGTAGAAATGTTCGTTGGCGTTGGCGCCAGCCGTGTGCGCGACCTTTTCGATCAGGCGAAGAAGAACTCGCCCTGCATCGTTTTCGTGGACGAGATTGACGCTGTCGGCCGCCAGCGCGGTGCTGGTCTGGGTGGTTCTCACGATGAACGCGAACAGACCCTGAACCAGATGCTTGTTGAAATGGATGGTTTCGACACTGATACCAATATCATCATCATGGCTGCCACAAACCGCCCGGATATTCTCGATCCAGCCCTGCTGCGCCCCGGTCGTTTTGACCGCCGAGTGGTGCTCGATCGTCCTGATTTACGCGGCCGCGAGGCGATTATGAAAGTGCACATCAAAGGTAAACCGGTCGACCCTCAGATCGACTTGGAAGTGCTGGCTAAGGCTACACCCGGGTTTGTCGGCGCGGATATCGAAAACTTGGTTAACGAAGCCGCGATCCTCGCAGCCCGCCGCAACAAGAAAAGTATTGGTCAGAGCGAGTTCGAGGAATCTATCGAGCGCGTAATTGCCGGACCCGAGCGCAAGAGTCGGTTAATCAGCAGTGAAGAAAAACGCATTGTCGCTTTTCACGAAGCCGGTCACGCCGTCGTGATGAACGCGCTGGCTGAAGCGGACCCTGTACAAAAGGTTTCCATCATCGCGCGTGGCATGGCAGCCGGTTACACCATTGCGCTGCCGATGGACGACCGCACGCTCATGCCGCGCAAGAAATTGTTCGCTGAAATGGCCGGTCTGCTTGGCGGTCGCGCCGCTGAAGAGATTGTTTTCGACGACATTACATCCGGTGCGTCAAATGATATCGAACGCGTCACCCAGCTTGCCCGCAACATGGTCACTCGCCTTGGCATGAGCACTGAACTCGGCCCAATGGTCTATGGTCAGAAGGAAGAGCTTATTTTCCTCGGACGCGAGATCTCTGAACAGCGTGACTATTCAGAGTCAGTGGCTGAAAAGATCGACAAGGAAGTCCGCTCACTGGTCAATCAGGCTTATACACAGGCGAAAGAGCTACTAACCAACTATCGCGGCGAACTAGAAGCGGTCGCCAATCGCTTGTTGGAAGTCGAAACGCTCTCCCGCGAGGAATTTGAGAAAATCTTCCCACCGCCGGTGCCGCATCACTCCGGTACACCGAGCATGAATTCGAAAAACATCTGATATTGAAGATGAGGGAGCTTTCGCTCCCTCATCTCTTATTCTGGTTGTGCTCCTCAAGTAACACACGCCGCAGGATCTTTCCCACACCCGTTTTCGGCAGGCTATTGCGCACCTCAAGTTGGGCAGGTATCTTGTACCCCGCCAATTTCTCCTGGCAAAAATCCACCACATCCGCCAAAGATAAATCTTCACCGGGTTGCAGTACGACCCAAATTTTTACTCTTTCACCGCTGCTCTCATCTGGTATGCCAGCTGCTGCGCATTCCATTACTGCGGGATGCTGATCGACAACCTCCTCAACTTCTGTGGGCCATACCTGCATCCCATGGACCTTGATCAATTCCTTCATCCTTCCAGAAAGATAGAAATACCCGTCAGCGTCCATCCGAGCGATGTCGCCGGTTCTTAACCACCCGTCTCTTAGCGTAAGTTCGCTCTCACCCGGGTTGTTTAGATAGCCCATCATCACCTGGGGTCCACTTATCCACAATTCGCCTTCTTCACCCTCGTCAACCACAGTCATACCATCCTCCATATTGACGATTTTGCAATCCACATCCGGCAGAGGCAGACCAATCGATCCGCTGCGTTTTTCGCCCAAAATCGGATTGCAGTGCGTGGCTGTGGGAGCTTCCGACAATCCATATCCCTCGACCAGCGAGCCGCCAGTATTGGACTCAAACTCGCGCCGCACCGACTCCAGTAATGGCGCTGAGCCGGAAATACAGGCCTTGATTGAGGATAGGGAAATATTGCCATTGACCACTAACGGATGCTGATTGATGCGATTGAAGATAGTGGGCACCGCCGGAAAATAACTGACCGGATAACGCACAATCGCGTCGAGGATCTCATCTACTAACCCGGGATGCTCGATCAGCACCATCTTCGCATGGCAGGCAACCCCCAGGATCAGCCCCAGCACCAGCCCGTACACGTGATACAAAGGAATTGCGACCAGGAACGTCTCGCCGTCCCCGATGTTGACCAGCCAGTGCCGGAATTGCATCGCGTTTGCCACCAGGTTGAGGTGTGAACCTAGCGCAGCCTTGGGTGCACCAGTGGTGCCACCGCTGAATTGCACAACCGCGGCCTGGGTTTCTAGAATGGTAGGGAATTTGAACTCCTGCGGCACATTCTTGATTACCTCCTCCAGGTTTGCAATTTTCGTTTTTCCCGATTCAAAATGCGCGAAATCGTTTCCACTTTGCACCAGGTGGCTGATTGGCAGACCTTCTTCCGCAATGGCGAGGAAGTCTTCCACTTTGTCTGGACAGGTGACCACAACCTTCATTCCAGTGCAACCCACCTGGAATTTCAATTCACGTTTTGGGAAAGAGGGGTTCATCGCCGCTGCTACTGCTCCGCACTTGAGGATGGCGAAAAACGCGATCACGAAATCGATGGAATTGGGCAAACAGATCCCCACCACTTCACCAGTCTTTACTCCATTGCGCATCAAGTGCGCAGCCAGGTTGGATGCCATCCCTTCGAGGTCGCCGTACGTCACCGACCTTTCTCCCGCGATAATGGCTGTTTCCTCCTCGTTTTCTTTTGCTGCGCGCGATAACAGGTCAGTTACACTCATCTGGGGATATTCGATTCCGGATGGTACACCAATATCATATTTCAAAAGCCAGGGTTTATCGCTCAACGTGTCCTCTCATCAGTAAATATTCAGTTAGGTCTTTGATCACATCCGAAATCGGGTTGGTTTGCATAGAATACCAACGGATGGATGGATCGGTTGGTTTAAACCAGTTCGTTTGCCGCCTGACGAATTGCCTAGTGCGTTTACGCATTAATGCCTTGGCAGTATCAAGGTCAATATCACCATTCAGGAAACGGCTCACCTCCTGGTATCCAATGGCCGACATAGAAGGCAGATCAGGTGTGTACCCAAGTGCCAGCAGCCGTTTTACCTCATCTACCAGCCCCCGCTCAAACATTTGCTCGATCCGGCTGTCAATTCTCGCGTATAGCAATTCCCGTTCCAGGCACAACCCGATGATCCAAAAATCATAAGCTGGCCCTTCTTTAACGCGTAAAGAGGAAAATTTCTGACCGGTAGATAATATGACCTCCAACGCCCGGATGGTGCGCCGGACATTGGTTGGATCGACGAATCCCGCAGCCTCTGGGTCTACAATGGCCAACTTCTGATGTAATTGCTCCTTGCCGATTTCGTCGGCCAAATGATTCAATTCCCTGCGCAGGTTTTCATCCGTCTCGAAAGTGGGGATACTCCACCCTTCGGTCAAGGCGCGCATGTACTGCCCTGTACCGCCGACTATGATCGGCACTTTGTTTGCCGCGACCATTTTTTCGATCAACTCTAGTGTCCTGTCAAGAAAATCTGCCAGCGTCCACGTTTGATCCGGATCAGCGGTATCGATCAAGTGGTGTGGAATCCCGTTGCGTTCATCCGTCGATGGTTTTGCTGTGCCGATATCCATCCCCCTGTAGAGATATCGCGAATCAGCTGAAATAATCTCCCCATTAATCGCCGAAGCCAGTTCAATCGCCAATCCAGTCTTGCCCACGCCGGTGGAGCCAACGATCATGATCACCAGCGGTTTTGAGCTATCCGGTGACATTGTCAAACCAATCGATCCTGGGCTTTACCACACCTGGCGACCCGATCACGGATATCACGTCCAAGCGCCAATTATCTTCATATTCGGGGTGCTGCATCAGGTACCACCCCGTGGCTGATTCGAGATGTTCGAGCTTTTCCTCATTGACCGATTCCTCAGGGTAGCTGTGCAAGGTGGACCTCCTGGTCTTCACTTCAACGAAAATCAATTCATTCTCAGCCAGAGCAATGATATCGATTTCACCATCGGGTGTGCGCACATTCCTTTCGAGTATTGTACAACCATGATCGACTAAGAATTGAAATGCAATATTCTCTCCCCACCTGCCAAGTTGGATGTTAGGACTACCCTTTGTAGTTTTCGTGGTTTTATTATTTTCCATATCTGTTTAGAATATTCTACCTTATTCCGCATAGTGGACCGCAAAGCTCGATTTACAGCATTAAAACCTGATAAAATGAATTTGTTACGGAGGCGGCGTGACTACAGCTGAAATTATCACCATCGGCACAGAATTGTTGTTGGGAGAAATCCAGGATTCAAATACCGCATTCCTTGCCAGGCAATTACGCACACTTGGAATCGACCTTTATCGGGTGACCACCATCGGTGACAACCCTCTCCGCATCGCCGAAGCTCTCCGTGATTCTCTTTCTCGGGCAGATATTGTGGTTACAACGGGTGGTCTAGGGCCAACCATCGATGATCCTACACGCAACGCGGTTGCCATTGCATTGAACGTGGAGGTAGTGTTTCACCCAGAACTATGGCGCAAGGTCCTCGCCAGATTCAATCAGAGAGGCATCACACCGTCAGAGAATAACCGCAAACAGGCGTACCTGCCTGAAACGGCAGTCGCGATCGACAACCCGGTAGGCACTGCGCCTGCCTTTTATGCGCTCGAAAATAACAGGATGATCGTCTGCCTGCCCGGTGTTCCGGCGGAGATGGAGCTCATCTTCCAAGAATCCGTTCAAGCTTTGCTGCGAAACCGATTCACGCTGAGTGAGATCATAAAGACCAGGGTTCTACACACCTCAGGCATCGGTGAATCAATAATTGATGAGATAATCAGCGATCTCGAAGCGTTGCAAAATCCCACCGTTGGTTTATCCGCCCATCCCGCGAGCGTGGATATACGCATAACCGCGAAATCATCCAGCGAGGTCGAGGCAGACCGAATGATCTCTTTGATCGAGAGTGAAATCCGCATGCGCATGCCCGATGAAATCTACGGAGCAGATGGCGAAACACTGACTGATGTGATCATCAAGCTGGCACGCCAACGCGGGATCACTTTACAAATTATCACTCACGGCTGTGATATCAGTCTCTTCCCCTTCTGCGACAGGCACAATACAGACTTGGTTTCCTGTGTCTCCAACCCGGAACCATTCACTTTATCAACTTTTACAACAGACCTACACGAATTCTTTTTTGCTGTAAACCTTTTGCCAACATCGATAGAGTTCTATTATATTAATGGGGATGAACATGACATTAAAGTGAGCATTTACAACGGTCCCGCAGCACAAATGAATCGTTGGCTAGTCAATACCTGTATGGATTTTATGTGGCGCAAATTGAGATTCTAAATTTTGGAGTAGAGCATGAAAAATGTCGATCTGATCATCCGCAATGCTGAAATCCTGACCATGGATCAGGATTTCAATATTTTTAATCCGGGAGCACTGGCGGTCAAGGGTAGCGTTATCAGTGCTGTCGGTCTTGAAGCAGACATCGTAAGGGATTACAGTGCACCGGTTATCCATGATGCCAAAGGCAAGATCCTTATGCCTGGGTTTGTGAACGCTCACACCCATGTGCCCATGGCTTTGCTGCGCGGTCTGGCAGATGATCTGCGCCTGGATGTATGGCTGATGGGCTACATGATGCCGGTCGAGAGGGAATTTGTTTCGTCTGATTTCGTTCAGCTGGGCACCCGTCTTGCTTGCGCCGAAATGATCCGCTCGGGTATTACCTGTTTCGCCGATATGTACTATTTTGAAGAGGATGTTGCCAAGGCAACAGCTGAGATCGGTATGCGCGCAGTGTGTTCACAGACCGTGCTCAAGTTCCCTACGCCTGATGCCCAGTTCTTTGAAGAATCTCTCGAAATGTCGCGCGATTTCATCTCACGCTGGAAGAGTCATGACCTGATCGTCCCCTCGGTCGCCCCGCATGCGCCTTACACTTGCACTCCTGAGATCCTGCGTGCAACTGCCGCCCTTGCCGTGGAATTTGATGTCCCTTTACACACGCATTTAGCTGAATCCGCGATCGAGGTCGAAAATATGCGCCGCGAAAATCGCATGCCGGTCATTCCATATGTTAAAAAACAAAACCTTTTCGACGCCAAAGTACTCGCCGCGCATTGCGTGCATGTGGATGACGGCGAAATGCATACGCTGCTGCATTCGCATGCAGGCATTGCGCACAATCCCTCCTCCAATTTAAAGCTTTCCTCCGGTGTCGCTCCGGTCAAACGCATGCTGGATATCGGTTTAAACGTGGGCATCGGCACCGATGGTCCTGCTTCCAACAACGACCTCGATATGTTCGAGGAGATGCGCCTCACTTCATTCCTGCAAAAAGGATTCAGCGGGGACCCAACCTCTTTGCCGGCACGAACCACGCTGCTCATGGCCACCCGTCTTGGTGCTCAGGCACTGCACATCGGTCACCTCACCGGGTCACTTGAGTCTGGTAAACAGGCTGACCTCATCCTGATCGACATCGACCCGCTGCATAACAGCCCGCGCTTTCGCCACGACCCCAATGGTTCATATGCCCAGATTGTTTACGCAGGCAAGACAACCGATGTGAAAGATCTGATGGTGAATGGTAAGTGGTTGATGCGCGACCAGCAGCTCACCGGTGTGAATGAGGCAGATCTTTTGATGCAAAGCCGAGAATACGCCAGCAAGATCGATCACTTCCTGATCAAACGTGAGTCTTCGGTGCTCTCCAAGCTGGTTGCCATCGGGGGCACTTCCGAAGAGGAGAGTTTTGAGATCCAATTGAAAGTACGCATCGATGATCCGGCGCGATTGATTAATAGACTGCTTGATTCAGATATTGAGATCCTAAGAAAACGACATTACCGGGAATATGATATTTATTTCTTCTTCAGTGATATTGAACAGGGAATTTTGCGTTATCGCGAAGATGAATTTATCGACGAAACTGGCAAGATCGACCAGGTGCGCTCACGCCTAACCCTGATTGGTCCAACCAGCGAGGATAAGTTTGAACAAGAAGTGCTGCTCTCACGCAGCCGCTACCTCGCGCCTGCTACACAAAGCCCACGCTTCTACCGAGAATACTTCAAACCTCACTTGGAAAAGGAAATCGAAAAGGACCGCGTACGTTACCTGGTGCGTTACCATGACGTGGAGTTCTTCATCAATTTCGATCAAATCGTTAAACCCGACATTGGTCATTTTATTGAGGTGAAAAGCCGCACCTGGAGCCGCCAGGATGCCGCGATGAAATCGCGTATGATCACGGAATTGATCGAGTTTCTAGGCGCTGATTTGGAGGAAGCCACGTCAGACGATTATATTGAGATGGTCAGGTAGTCACCTGCAATGAAACGTGAATCACCGGCAAGTGAAACCCTGAACGTGCTTTTCGTCGCAGCTGAGGCAGACCCGCTGGTTAAAGCGGGCGGGCTTGGTGATGTTGCTGGTTCGCTCCCGGTTGCGCTCAGCAAATTGCGTGATGCAAACGTTGATGTGCGCGTGGCTATTCCCTATTACAATTCAATCCGGCGGAAGAACCTTCGCTTCGACAAGGTGGGAGATTTCGAGGTTCGATCGCTTAACGGCATGGTTGCTGGAGAAGTATTTTCCACCTTGGTCTCCGGGGTGACTTTCTACCTCATCTCGGGTGAACCGATTACCCGACTGGAAGAAACATATAGTGCAGATTTCAAGTCAGATGCTGAAAAATTCATCTTTTTTTCGCTTGCCTGCTTGAAATTGCCGGTCATACTCAATTGGCGTTGTGACATCCTGCATGCGCATGACTGGCATACTGCAGTTGCTATCCATCAACTGAAAAGCGATCACCATCCATCGGTAAACCTCGCGTCCACGCGCACTGTACTCACCATGCACAACCTGCCCTTCATGGGTACCGGTTCCGAGGAAGCACTTGCCAATTTCAATATAAAACCGTCGCATAACAAGAACTTGCCCATATGGGCTCGCACCTTGCCCCTACCTATGGGACTGGCATCCGCCGACAGTATCGTTGCCGTCTCACCCACTTACGCCCGCGAGATCATGACACCGGAATTCGGCTGCGATCTGCAGGGATTTCTGCAAACCAGACAATCAAAGATTTCAGGTATCCTCAATGGCATCGATGTTG
Organism: Anaerolineaceae bacterium; assembly: GCA_038562455.1. Classification (GTDB taxonomy): domain Bacteria; phylum Chloroflexota; class Anaerolineae; order Anaerolineales; family Anaerolineaceae; genus UBA6107. The sequence goes on from JBCFBD010000026.1 coordinate 16,283, forward strand.
AATCTTGGGACCCGGGCTCTGACGCTTACCTCTCCACGAATTTCGATGCACAAAATCTGGATGCGCGACTAAACAATAAACGTACCTTGCTGAAGGAGTTTCAATTAGATTTCGATGAATTCACTCCCCTGGTTATCCTCATCAGCCGCCTCGACCGCCAGAAAGGCATTGACATCGCGTTGGAAGGCTTGCGTATGATCACGGATTGTCCTTGGCAGGCGATTCTACTGGGCACCGGTGACAAACGCCTGGAACAGGATTGTAAGTCCCTCGAAGTCGACATGCCAAATCGGGTGCGGGCTGCCATTACCTTTGACGCTTCACTCTCAAGGCGCATGTACGCCGGTGCGGATATCCTGATGATGCCCTCACGATACGAACCCTGCGGATTATCCCAAATGATCGCCATGCGCTACGGATGCATACCGGTTGCACGCGCAACGGGCGGTCTGTTGGACACCATCACCGACTTCAAGTCCAGCCCAAGCGGGAACGGTTTTCTATTTCCCCGTATCGATCCTCGCTCCTTTGCTCAATCCATGAGACGCGCTTTGGATGCTTTTGCCGAAAAAGACACCTGGTGTACGATGCAAACTAACGCCATGGCGCAGGATTTTTCCTGGCAAAAATCGGCTGAGGAATATCTGCGCTTGTATCACAACCTAATCAACAGCAACAAGAGAGGTAAAAATGAACCTGCCGCGTAAATCAGGCATCCTTTTGCACCCCACCAGCTTCCCCGGTCCGGATGGTATCGGAGATCTCGGTCCCGAGTGCTATAGCTGGATCGATTTCTTGCACGCAAGCGGTTGCTCGCTATGGCAGATATTGCCGCTTGGCCCTACCGGGTATGGTGATTCCCCATACCAGTGCTTCAGTGCGTTTGCCGGAAACCCTTACCTGGTATCTCCTGTACTGCTGCTCGATCAGAACCTGCTTGAGCGTAATGATTTTCTCGACCGCCCGGAATTTCCTGTTGACAACGTCGATTTTGGACCCGTCATCGAATGGAAATTCACTATCCTTGACCGGGCATTCCGTAAATTCACAAAATCCAGGTCAAAAAAACTGAGCGCGGCATACCAGGAATTTTGCCAGGCGCAAGCCGCCTGGCTGGATGACTTTGCGCTTTTCATGTCCATCAAGGAAGTCCAGGGAGGTGGCTCTTGGGATGGCTGGCCTGTGGAACTGCGCACGCGCCAGGTTAAGGCATTGCATGCATTCAGCGAAAAGCATCATTCACTGATCGAAAAGCACAAATTCCGCCAGTTCCTTTTCTTTACCCAATGGGAAAATGTGAAGCAGTACGCGCATGATAAGGGTATTCAGATTATCGGCGACATCCCGATCTTCATCGCCTATGATAGCGCGGATGCCTGGTCCAACCCAGATCTATTCTATATCGGAAAGGACGGTAAACCCACACATGTCGCCGGCGTCCCGCCTGATTACTTCTCTCCGACTGGTCAGTTATGGGGCAATCCATTGTATAAATGGAGCGCGCACAAAAAACAAAACTATCGCTGGTGGATTGAACGCTTTAGCGCAGTACTGAAGACCGTGGATATTGTGCGCCTGGACCATTTCCGCGGATTCGCCGGTTACTGGGAAATCCCAGCCGGCATGCCCACCGCTGAGATCGGACGCTGGGCGAAAGGCCCGGGTGCGCATTTTCTCAGTGCGTTGAATAAAGCGTTTAACGGATTACCCATCATCGCTGAGGACCTGGGTCTGATCACACCAGACGTTGTCGAATTGCGCGATTCTTTCAAACTGCCCGGCATGAAAATCCTGCAATTCGCTTTCGCCGGCACACCCGAGGATCCCTTTCTACCACACAATTACCCTGTAAATTGCGTGGCGTACACCGGCACCCACGATAATGACACAACTGTCGGTTGGTACGCCGCGGGTACAGAACAGGAAAAGGATTATTGCCGTAGGTACTTGGCTGTTTCCGGTGAGAACATCGCCCGGGACTTGATCCGCGAGATCTGGAAGTCCACAGCAGCGGTCGCTATCACCACTCTGCAAGATCTTCTCAGCCTGGGTACCGAGGCGCGTATGAACTTCCCCGGCAAACCGGCAGGCAATTGGGGTTGGCGCTTCCAGCCGGAGGACCTAAGCCAGGATTTGCTGGAACGCTTGCAGGAATTGAATTATCTTTATTTACGCTGATTTCCCTGATCCTCCTGCCTCAAACGGGAGGATTTACTTTTCTCATCGACCTGCGCGTTGCCAGGGTGATGCCAGACAAGATCAGTACACCCCCTAGTATTTCGAGAATCGCCGGCTTCTCCCTGAGGAACAGCGCTGCAAGAATCACCGTGCCGATTGGCTCACCAAGCAGCGCAATTGATACATAAGCCGCAGAAAGATATTTAAGCGCCCAATTGAAAGCGGTGTGCCCGATCACCTGCGGGACCAAGGCCAGCGCGACTACCCAAGCATAACTGGCAGTTGAGTAGCCCTCCACCGGTGTGCCGGTCAGGATGACCAGTAGGATTAAAACAATTGACGCGATGCCGTAGACGATTGTAGTGTAGATGGGCAGCGACAGCCTGTTGCGTACGCTTCTGCCAACCATCAGGTATGCAGCTGAAAGGATCGCACCCAGCAACGCAAGCACGTTGCCGGTAAAATTTCTCCCGCTCCACCACTCTCCCATCCCCTGGCAGATCAACCTTCCGTCATTGAATGCACAACTGCCGCCAACGCCCACGATGATCGCCCCACTCAGCGCGACCACCAGACCAATCAACACCCATCGACTGATCTTTTCCTTGAGGAAGATTGGCGACAACAATGCGACCCACAAAGGAGCAGTCGTAACCAACACAACTGAACTTGCGATGCTTGTGTATTCAAGAGAGGTAATCCAGGTGACGAAATGTAGCCCGAGGAACATTCCAGAGAGTATCAACAATCTCCAGGTTTTCCTATCCAATTTCACACGATCCTTCATCCAGCTTTTGACAGAGAACGGCGCAATCACCAGTGTGGCGAGCGTCAATCGCCCAGCTGCGATCACTATCGAAGGGACTTCAACCTGTGCAAACCTGATGAATATCGAAGCTGTAGATACAGCCAGGATGCCAAGGATTAATCCTGCAAGGTATTTAGTGTTATGATTGATTTGGTGATTAATTGATGCGCTCGAGGGCAGATTATTCATGAATTAGTCCCGGATTTCTTGACAAAGTAATATCGGATGACTAGAATTTTAACTGATAAACACCGGATATTGTTCATCAAGTGATTGGAGGGACCATGGCATTTGAATTACCCGCACTACCTTTCGCGTTCGATGCACTTGAACCTAACATCGACGCCCTGACTGTCGAGATACACTACACGAAACATCATTCCACTTATTTGAAAAATTTGAATACTGCGATCGAGAAGCACCCTGAATTTTTTGAGTGGTCGCTCGAAAAAATCCTTGGCAATCTCGACCAGATTCCCGAGGATAGTCGAACCGCTGTCCGCAATAACGGCGGCGGAGTCTTGAACCACAACATCTACTGGTTCAACCTCCGTCCAGCAACACCTGAAAACCGCCCATTCGGAAAGATCGCTTCTGCTATCGATAAGGCATTTGGTGACTTCTCCGCGTTCAAGGTCGAATATGAGAAAGCAGGACTGGGAAGGTTCGGCAGCGGTTACGCCTGGTTGAGCGCTAAACCGGATGGATCACTGGTGCTGCATTCCACCGCTAACCAGGATTCGCCGCTTGGCGAGGGTCTTATCCCGCTGCTGGTGGTAGATGTTTGGGAACACGCGTATTACTTGAAATATCAAAACCGCCGCGTGGAATATCTGGGCAATTTTTGGAATATTATCAACTGGAATGAAGTCGAAAATCGGTATCTTGCGATACAATAGACTAATCTATTCAGAATTGGAGGATACACATGGCACGAATCATTACAAGTTTATGTATGCGCGAGGGAGGTTGTGTGACAGTCTGCCCGGTGGATTGCATCGTTCCCGGTAATCCAGTCGACAAATATCCCTGGTATTACATTGATGCAGATACCTGCATCGATTGCGGAGCATGCGAAGCTGAATGCCCATTCGGTTCTATTTTCCCCGATGTGGAACTCCCGTCTGCCTACAAGGCTAAAGGTGGTGAGCGTCTCTCTATGCCGATTGGTACCGAAGGCTTCACCGAAGTCTATGACGGCGTCGACCGCCAGGGCGAGGCTGTTCACCTGGAAGGCACGCGTACGCTGGCTGCCGGTGAGGTCGTCAACCTCACATTCTGCCAGGATAAGAATGACGAATTCTTCAAAACTGGCCCGGGATACAACGCCAATTGATCGCTTGTAAATAGATATAAGGAGGTCAACGCAATTGACCTCCTTTTTGTTTATTCGCAACCCTTTTGCAGATGCTCCTCAAAGGTCACCGAGAAGTCGTGATAGCCTGAACCATCACACTTCGCTCTGAAATAGTAATAATCCGAATCTTCGGGGTAAGCTACTGCCAGGATTGAAGGTAAACCAGGGTTAGCGATCGGTGTAGGCGGCAGTCCATATACTAAATAAGTATTATATTTTGAGTCGATACCCAGGTCATTGGTCATCAGCGGCGTTTTCCACCAGTTTCCCCACTCGTCTGAGTAACCCAGTGCATATTGAACCGTGGGATCGGTCTCGAGTTTCATTCCGACTGCCAGACGATTGTAAAAAACGGAGGCAATCAGTTCACGTTCATCATCTTTGAAAGTTTCACGCTGAACAATCGAAGCCAGTGTGATCCCGTCGTATAAGGTCAACCCCTGGTTCCCGATCGCGCTGATGATCTCCGGCGTGACTTGGTCTGAAAACCGGTTGAGGAAGATCGTCACCAACGCAACGGTATTCACTTTTCTGTCTATCTCATACTCTCCCGGGAAGAGAAAGCCATCCAAGGATGCGTAGCTGGCAAACATTGATGTGTCGCCAAGAAGATGGGGTTGGTGCACAATTCGCAGGAACTCCGCGGGGTCAACCTCGATACCTGAACTCGGTAGGGCTGCGGCGATTTCCTCTGCGCGCCACCCTGGGTAAATATAGAAAGGCACGATCGAAGAGGAGCTGGACTGGACCAATTCGATGATCTCCAGGCTTGTGCTCGCCGGTGATAATTTGAATTTGCCCGCCTTGATCTGCGAGTCGAGCCCTTTATAGACGAGGTAGGCTCGAAACGCCCCTGCGTCATTGATCAAACCGGTATCCTCCAGCCGGCCTGCAATACTGGAAACGCTTTCACCGCTCTCGATCACAAATTTCTGCGCGCTTGTGTCCGAAGAAACAGATGTCGTCAGGTCTTGCTTCCCCATAAGCACCTGTAAACTGAAATTCACGCGGTCGAAACCGGTCAAACCCGGCGTAGGATCGCCAAACTGCAAACTTGTGAGGTATGGCACCCCCACCCACACGACCAGCAGGATCACCATCGCCAGTAAGGTAAACAGAACGACCACCAGCGAGCCGGATGGTCCGCGTTTACGCCTCATCGGAACCCCTTCCAACTGCAATATCCAGGTAATCTTGCAAGATCACAGCCGCGGCGTGCGCATCGAGGTGCCCACTGCGCTTCTTTCGTTTGACGCCCATTTTCAGTTGCGTCAATTTCGCCTGCTGCGTGCTGCCACTCTCGTCCCACAATAAAATCGGAACAGAGACAATGTTCGCTAAAAGATTGGCCAGTTTTTGCGCATGGCGGCTCTGTGCTGTCATCTCACCATCCGCTCCAAGCGCCTGCCCAATGATGACAAGAGTCACCTGCTGCTCCTGGCAGATCATGCTGATCGCCTGGCAATCCTTCTCCATGCTGGTATGCTTGACGACAGTGAGCGGGCTGGCAGCCATGCGCAGTGTATCACTTACCGCGATGCCAATATTCACCGAACCCGGATCCACCGCCAGTACCCTACCCTCCATCCATCAGCCTCTCTTCAAAATCGATCTGATCTAATAATACTGGAATATACGGCCACCAGCTCAAAAAGGATCTGATTTCAGTCGATCGGACCTGCGGGATTTCACGATTCACGAGGGTCACAGCCTGATCGATACCTTTTCCGTGGATCATTTTTCGAATATCCTGCTGCGAATAAATTTTTACCATCTGCCTTTTAATACTAATTTGCCAGGTTGCTTCTTCGGTTCCTATGATCATTGTATTGCCGATCTTTTCGAATGCCATGTCTGTTTCCGCCGCCTGGTATCCTTCCGGCATGGAAACATCCATGATTGTGTTCAAGAGAGCTTCAAGAGCCTTAGGGTCGTAATATAGTACGCTGTACCGTGCTGTGATGTTGATGGACAGTGTGTCAGCCGCTTCACCAGCAGGATTTCCCCGGTTTTCTGCCAAGATTTGGTCCAACACGAGACTTTCCGGTATCAGTTTCCACTCGACTGCGCTGTCTTGCATACTCTGTTCCAGTGCTTTGCCTTTCAATTCCTCCAACAACTGCGCGGTCAAACGCTCGTAATCTTCCTCGCTAGGCGCAGGCAAACTGACCGAACTGCCTCCTGCCATGGGTGCATCATTCCGCACGCGAAGTGAAGCGCCGACAGGACCTTCGATCAGCACGATCTCCCCCGATTCTACATTACCCGCTTCTCCAGCAAGCACTGCCCTGATCGGAATAGTTACCGCCAACCCTCTACCTGGTATGGTCACTGCTTGGGTTGAAATGAATTTCTGCTGGTCGGATGGGGCTGTAGTAAAGACCGTCCCTTGCGGTAAATTGATCGCCTGGTTAGTCAGGTTGGTTACTACCACCTCACCGCTCGCCCTGGTCTTCCCAACCGCTGCGCTTCCGCTGCTCTGCGCAGACATTTCGTCAGATAATGTAAAGGTTCTTTTTTGTGCTGGGATCACCCCTGATAAATTGCTTTGCCCTGCGGTGGTTATTGCATGGATCTCGACCACCTGGTTCTGTTGAGACGTCTCAGGGTAGATAACCACGGTAGCCGAAGGAAGGAATACCAGGAGAGCGATCAATAATACGGATGTGCATGTGATGATCAATATGGATTTGGAAATTCGTGCTGCAGGAAACGCTTTCGCTTCAGCAGGTAACCTCTTGCGCATCTCAGTGACCGATTCGGCAGCGACCCGCCGTGGAACGTAAGTTGTTTGAGGTGGTTCGAGCCACGCTTTCCGTTCCGCCTGGGCGACAGAATGGAAAATGCTCACGCCAATCCTCCCGGCGAACTCCCGCTTGTTCGTATGTCCAATCACCATCCCTAGTTGCGCGCCTTTAGCCGCTGCAGCCCGGTTAAGCAGCACCAACCCTTTTTCATCCGGGAAATCCTTCTTCTTCCGTGGAATGATCAGCAGGATGCGAGGTGAATTTGACCAGGCGATCCTGTCGCGGATAGTTTGAATATCATCTGTTAGCTCAACCTTGATGATCGTGGTTTTCATAAGTCACGACGAATTATACAGGATAGCGTGGTTGCAGAATTGTTTTTTCGGCTTTACAAAGGCTATAATAATTACATAAGCGAGGTACAAATGAGAAAACTTATCGTGGTCATGTTACTCCTATCCCTGCTCCTCACATCTTGCAATTTTCCTCTGGCTAGTTCAACTCCGGAGACGAACCTCGTATCCACGAAGGTCGCGGCGACACTATCTGCGGTTCAAACACAAGCACAGCTCACCACGCCTTTGGAGTCCAATACCGATACCCCTGAGCCGCCGACTGCCACACCCGAACCGACCTTCACTCCAACCAATACCGCTACATCTACACCTCCTCCAGGCGACCCTGCCCTGTTGCTGGGTGAGCCCTGGTTCTCTGATACATTTACCAATGGCACCGCATTTGGACTTTCAGAGTCATATGAAGACGACTCGATTCGCATTGAGGTCAAGAATGGTGCCATGGTTTTCACCAGCCTGCGTGCCAAAGGCGGTATGCGCTGGCGATTGACATCGCGCAATCCGCAAAACCAGTACCTTGAAGGCACATTTACGACACTTAATTGCACAGGCTCAGATCAGTATGGTCTGGTTGCTCGCGCGCCTTCGTACTCGGATGGCATCGGATATTACTTTGGTGTAACTTGCGATGGTCAATACTATCTGCTCCGTTGGGATGCGCAAGGGCAAAATTCACTTCTAAACCTTACATCAGAGGATAAGCTCATCGCTGGTCCCAACCAGACCAATCGCCTCGGCATCTTGCTGGACGGCACAACTATCCGACTGTATGTAAACGGAAACCTGGTCAAAGAATTGAGCGATGATGGTATCACCGATAAAGGCTATATCGGCGCTTTTGTTTCTGCCCGCGAGGATCCCGCTTTCACCGTTCAACTCGAACAGATCAAGCTCTGGACGCTGCCATAACAGAAAGGATATTGATGCCAGCATTGAACCCGCGCCAGCAACAGATTGCCGCCAAAGCCCGCGAGATCGTCGCGCAAAAACCTGTTTATATTGACACCGAAACTACCGGTTTAACACGCTCGGATGAGATCATCGAGTTTTCCGTCGTGGATTACGATGGGACGGAACTGTACACCAGACTGGTCAAACCCACTCAACCAATCCCCAAGGAAGCCACCCGCATCCATGGGTTAACCGACCGCATGGTCGCATCGGCGCAGGCTTGGCCGCTCCAATGGCCACACATCCGTGCGATTCTATTTGACCGTCTTGTCGCGGCTTACAACGTCGAGTTCGACGCGCGCATGATGGAGCAGTCCTACCTGAAATATAACCTGCCCTGGCGCGAACGCCTGGAATTCATCGACGTACTCAAGTTGTTTGCTGATTTTCGTGGAGAGTACGACTCATACCGCGGTGCCTACCGCTACTTCAAACTGGCGGAAGCCGGCCGTTACTTCAGCATCAACCTGCCCAATGCGCACCGTTCAACCGCGGATGCTCTCTTGACCCGCGCGGTATTGCATTCGATCGCTGGGCTGTCTTACTGAGGTTCCTTTGGTATGCTTAATTTCGCATGATACTGACTACTGACCAGGAATCCCTTCTGCAAGCCCCTTTCAGCGATAGCCTGCTGCTGAGCGGAGCTGCCGGTACAGGCAAGACCACTGCGGCAGCCGTTCGTCTTCGGCGCATGGTCGAATCAGGCATCCCAGGTGATTCGATCCTGGTACTGGTGCCGCAGCGCAGCCTGGCAGCTCAATACCAGTCACTCCTCAACGCACCAGATTTTCCCCCCGGCGGTCAGCCTGCCATCCTGACCTTCAACGGCTTGACCCAGCGTATCATCACCTTATTTTGGCCATTGATCGCCGGTGCTGCCGGGTTTCGGGCTGCTAAATCTCCCTACAAATTTTTGACCATCGAAACCGCCCAGTATTACCTGTCTGCCCTCGTTGAACCTCTGCTTCAACAGGGTTACTTTGAAAGATTGACCATTGATCCCAACCGCCTTTACAGCCAAATTCTCGATAACCTGAATAAATCCGCCATAATCGGTTTCCCACCTGAGCAGATCGCGGAAAAATTAACCCGCGCCTGGGTCGGCACGCCGTCACAGGCAGTCATCTATCAACAGGCGCAGGAGTGCGCGCTAAAATTTCGCGATTTCTGCCTGGCGAACAATTTCCTCGATTTCTCTCTGCAACTGAACGTTTTCACGAATCATCTATGGCCATCTTTGATCTGCAAATCTTACATCGAAAACAATTACCGCCATTTGATCTACGACAATATAGAAGAGGATTACCCGGTGGCGCATGATTTCGTGCGCGAATTGTTGCCCGATCTGGATTCAGCGCTGTTGATCCAGGATTCAGAAGGCGGTTTTCGCTCCTTTCTCGGCGCGGATGCCGTCAGCGCGGAGAACCTGGGCAGCCAATGCACTGGTAAGATGGTATTCAATAACTCGCTGGTCGAACCACCAGCCATCGAGGCCTTTGAACACACGCTGCGCGAGAGCATTCTCCGCAAGAATCCTGGATCTGGTGCAAGTACGAGCGAGCCTGGTGCAAACAGCCTGCACGCTTTCCGTTTTTACCCAGAGGCAATTGATTGGGTGATCGGTGAGATCAGCTCGTTGATCTATGACCACGCCGTGCCAGCGGGCGAGATAGCTGTGCTCACCCCCTACCTCAGTGACGCACTGCGCTTCTCGTTTGCGGCGCGCTTCGAGAAGCACCACCTTCCCTTCTCCACGTATCGACCTTCGCGCAGTTTGCATGACGAACCAGCGGTTAAAACCGTACTCACCCTCACCAAGCTTGCGCATCCATCCTGGGAAATGCCTGCCAGCCAGCAGGAGATCAGGTCAGCCTTTGCCCAATCCATCTACAAGTGCGATTACGCGCGCGCAGACTTGCTCTCGCGTACCCTCGCCCGCTATGCCAACAAGACATGGACTCTTAACGCTTTCAATTCGCTCAAATCAGACATGCAGGAGCGTATCACGTTCTCCGTCGGAGAGTACTACGAGCGTCTGCGTGAATGGCTTTCCAATAATCATGAGATGGCTTCCAACGAACTTGATCATTGGATCAGTCGCTTGTACGGAGAGGTTCTTTCACAGCCAGGCTTCGGTTTTCATGAAGATTACGACGCGGCAGCCGCAATATCACATCTCATCGAATCATGCCGCAAATTTCGCGGCATCTACCTCCCCGCCTATCAATCCAGCCAGTGGCTTCCCGGTCGTGAATACACCAGCGTGCTGGAAAAAGGCATCCTGGCAGCGCAATCTTACACTACCCAAGCGCTGCGCGAAGCCTCAGACGCAGTTTTCCTCGCTCCGGCGTTCTCGTTCCTAATGCGCAACAAACCAGCCACCTATCAATTCTGGCTGGATATCGGCTCGCAGGGCTGGTGGGCGCGTCTCGACCAGCCTTTGACACAGCCTTACGTGTTGAGCCGCAACTGGCAGCCCGGGCAGCAATGGACGGATTCCGACGAGTACGCCGCCAACCAGCAAACGCTCGCCCGCCTTTCAACTGGGCTGCTCCGCCGCTGCCGCCAGCATGTGTACCTATGCGGCATTTCCGTCAACGAGCGCGGGTTGGAGGAACGCGGTCAATTGATGCTTGCGCTACAATCCATTCAACGCGCCAGGGCACAGCAGAACGGGGGACCGAATGTTTAATCCCCGCCCCAATCAAGCGCAGATTCTCGCGTATCAGCAAGGACGCATGGGTATTTCGGCGGTACCAGGCAGTGGCAAGACCCACACGCTTTCTTACCTGGCGGCGCAGCTGCTGGTCAACAGCCAGCTCGATGTGGAGCAGGAAATCCTGGTGGTCACGCTGGTTAATTCCGCGGTCGATAACTTCACCACGCGTATTGCCGGTTTCGTGAAGGATTACGGTCTGCTGGAAAACGTGGGCTACCGCGTACGCACGCTGCATGGATTGGCTCACGACATCATCCTCGAACGCCCTGACATGGCGGGTCTCTCTTCGCAGTTCTCGATTGTTGATGATTTGGAGTCTGACCGCATGATTGAGCGTATTTGCGAGGGGTATATCCGCCTGCACCCTGAACTGGCTGGTTACCTGCTCAAACCTGATGTCGATGTTGCCGAGGTCAGCCGCATTCGAAATGGTTGGCCTGAGCTTATCACGTCGATCAATCAAAATTTCATCCGCAAAGCCAAGGACCTGCAGGCTGAGCCTCAGGACATTCTTACGAAGCTGCAAGAATATCATTATGGCGACCCATTGATGGAGATGGGCATTGAGGTGTATCAACAATACCAGCGCGGACTGCGTTACCGCAACGCGATCGATTTTGCCGATCTGATCCGCCTTGCCTTTCGCGTGCTGGATTGCGACCCCGAGTACCTGGAACGTCTGCGCTATCGCTGGCCGTATATCCTGGAAGACGAAGCTCAGGATTCCTCTCTCATCCAGGAACAAATGCTGCGTAAACTCGTGGGAGACGATGGCAACTGGGTGCGCGTCGGCGACCCCAACCAGGCGATCTACGAATCCTTCACCACCGCCAGCCCAAGATACTTGCGCGAATTTTTGAAGGAAAAAGACGTTAAAGCACTGAGCCTGCCGCATTCAGGTCGTTCAAACCTGGGTATTTTGAACCTCGCCAATGCGCTCATCAATTGGACCAAGTACGAGCATCCGGTGGTTGAACTGCGCAGCGCGCTCGATCATCCCCTGATTGAACCGACCCCCTCGGGAGACCCTCAACCCAACCCTGAGGATCATCCCAATTCAGTTTTTATTCACCCGCGAAATTTTTCGCCTGACCAGGAGATCAAAACGGTAGTGGAGAATATCAAGCGCTGGCTGCCGGAAAACCACGCTAAAACGGTTGCCGTACTCTGCCCGATCGGCTGGTACGGGGAGCAGGTGGCCGATGCTCTCCACGCCGCGGAGATCCCTATGGTGGAGCTTTTGAAGAGCACTGAAGGGACCCGCCGTGTTGCAGCGATCATCGAAAATATCCTCATCGCATTGAATGACCCGACCAATGCATTAAAGTTCAGCAAAACTTGCAGCATGGTTTTGAAAAAGGATGACCTTCCGGTTGGACAAATGGATGAAATTGCCAGGCTGGTGAACGCCATCCGTAAGATCAATCGGCTGGAGGACCTCATTTATCCCAGACCGGGTATGGAGATTGACCAGGTTATCAATTTTTCCGGGATTTCGGACGAGGTGCGCGAAGGATTTGTGCACCTGCTCAGTTCATTTGCCCGCTGGCATCTGGCAGTCAGTCTGCCGATCGATCAACTGGTGCTGACCATCTCGCAGGACCTGTTCACTTCGCCAGCCGAGTTAGCACTCACGCATAAATTTGCGCTCCTGCTTGAATTCAATGCTACATTGCACCCGGAATTCGGCCTCGCCGATTTCGCCCTCGAACTGTCACAAATCTCCAGCAACCTACGCAAATTCAACGGCTTCAGCGACGAGGAACTGCGTTTTAACCCTGATGATCACAAAGGCCAGGTCTTTGTTTCGACCTATCACAAAGCCAAGGGGTTGGAGTGGGATCGGGTTTATCTCATGTCGGTCAACAATTACGATTTTCCTTCAGCACAGGAATACGATACCTATCACAGCGAAAAATGGTTCATTCGCAAGGACTTCGATCCGCATGCCGAGACTCTGGATCGGCTGACCGGACTGCTGACGGATGACGAGAATCTGATCAACGCACAGACCGGCAGCGCCACGCAGCGCGCCCGCTTGGAATATTCTAGTGAACGCCTGCGCCTGCTTTTCGTAGGTATTACCCGCGCGCGGGAATCGCTGGTGATTACCTGGAACACCGGCCGTAAGGATCAGAAAATGGCCTTGTCCCTGGCTGCGCTATACGGCATCTGGAAAGGACAGCATGAACCTGCCTGAGAATTTCACTTTTTCGCAACATAATCTTCAGGATTACGTCGATTGCAGATATCGATTTTATTTGAAATACGTACTTGGTGTTGAATGGCCGGCGATTGAGAACGAACCCATCCTTCTGCAGGAAGCCCGCATGGAGCTCGGTAATCAATTCCACCGCCTGGTGCAGCAGTATTTTGCCGGTGTTGATCCTGGTGTACTTGCCTCCACCATCGATTCAGATGAACTATCCGCTTGGTGGCAGGCCTTTATGGCGCTTGGATTGTATGACCTTCCAGGTGACAAGCAAGCCGAAAAGCTCTATTCCATCCCACTGGCTGACCATCGCCTGGTGGCTAAATACGACCTGCTAATCAGGCAAACCGATGGCGCGTATACGATCTACGACTGGAAAACCTCGTCGCGCCCTCCCTCGCAGGCCATACTGATGAACCGCCTGCAATCGATCGTGTATCCATTCGTTCTTCAAACCTGGTGGTCCTCCCGTGCGGATCAATCCGCGACACCAGCCAACCTCGAAATGATCTACTGGTTTCCCACGCAACCGGCGGAACCTGTCCAATTTACGTATTCCGCAGCACAGCTGGACAACGACCGAGAGTATCTGCAAGGTATCGTCAACGAGATCACCTGCAGCTCGGAGGAATGGTTCGAAAAAACAGCCGAGGTGAAAAAATGCGCCTTCTGCCGCTACCGCTCACTATGCGACCGGGGTATCAGCGCTGGTAACCTCTCTAACGCGGACGTTTCCGAGGATGCCGAAAATGTGTTTGATCTCGATTTTGATGCGCTGTAAACTGGTAGCCTGTGATGGTTAAGATCCGACATTACGAACGCGAATGGGTTTTCCAGCCAGCGGTGACTGTGCCGGCTGAGCTGCAGACGCTGCTGCCTAACGCCGACCTGGTGATGCAAACGCTCATCAGGCGTGGTATCTCTGACCCTGGGGAAATCCTACGCTACATTGACCATACGCGCTACGCGCCTGCCTCACCCTTCGACCTGCCCGATATGGAAAAAGGGGTTGAAAGGATCCTCCGCGCCATTCAGAAAAGTGAAAAGATCGGGGTTTGGGGTGATTTCGACGTTGATGGTCAAACCTCGACTGCCATTCTTGTATCTACTCTACGAGAGCTGGGCGCCGAATGCACTTATCATATTCCGGTGCGCGGACCAGAAACCCACGGCATTGGCATGAACGCGTTAAAAGACTTTCTTGCCGAAGGTGTGCAGGTCATTCTCACTTGTGACACCGGTATCACGGCACACGAATCAATAGACTACGCGCAATCTCATGGAATTGATATTGTGGTCACCGACCATCACCTGCTGCCGGATGCCCTCCCCGCGGCGTATGCCGTCATCAATTCCCGCAGGCTGCATGCCGCCCATCCACTCGCCGCTCTGCCTGGCGCAGGTGTCGCATATAATTTCGCAGAAGCTTTACTCACACGCTCTGGCAGGCAGGAATTCGCCTCCCAGTTGCACGACTTGGCAGCACTCGGCATTATCGCTGACCTGGCGGAACTTTATGGAGATACCCGGTACCTGGTTCAATCTGGTCTCAACCGTATGCGCGTTTCACCACGCCAAGCAGTGGCGGCCATGCTCAATTTCGCCGAAGTCGACCCGCAGAATCTCACTGAAGAGCAGGTCTCGTTCATCATCGCACCGCGTCTCAACGCTGTAGGCCGCCTGGCGGATGCCAACCCGATGGTCGAGTTCCTGCTCAGCCGTAACCCTAGTGAGATTGCCGTCAGGGTCAACCAGGTGGAAGGCTTGAATAGCAAGCGTAAGCTCCTGTGCGACCAGGTGTTCGGCGGCGCGCAGTCGCTGATAGAACAGAACCCTGCAGTGCTTGATCGCGCAGTGCTGGTGCTGCATCACCCCGATTGGCCTGCCGGTGTCGTGGGCATCGTTGCCAGCCGCCTGGTCGAGCTCTACCACCGCCCTGTGA
>JBCFBD010000027.1:0-17909 GCA_038562455.1 Anaerolineaceae bacterium
TGCCTTATGACGTACCGGCAAACGAATTCATGAATATCGAGTCACAGAAGATCTCGGGCAGCCGCAATTGGGCGATCTGGGGGGCGGATTTTCTCACCCGCTACGACCCTGATCCGCTGCGCTATTATCTCACTGTCACCATGCCCGAATCCAAGGACACCGACTGGGATTGGGATGATTTTTACCATCGCAACAACGACGAGCTGGTGGCAACCTGGGGCAACCTGGCGAACCGCGTGCTCTCATTCACCTACAAGCATTGGGAAGGTGTGGTGCCGGAGCCCGGCGAGTTGACCGCGCTCGACAATGATCTGCTGGCGGAGATCGAAAGCGGCTTCAAGACCGTGGCGGTTGAGCTGGAGGCGGTGCGCCTGCGCGCCGCCCTGAGTGAAGCGATGCGCCTCGCCTCCGAGGTCAACAAATACCTGGATGTGACTGCGCCCTGGCAGATGGTGAAAACCGACAAAGCCGCTGCCGGTCGTTCCATCTATACCGCGCTGCGGGCGATCGACTCGTTGAAGACATTGTTTGCGCCATTCCTGCCCTTCACCAGCGACCGGCTGCATGGATTCCTGGGATACGAGGGCAGCCTCTTCGGTACACAGTCAACGCGCACGGTAAGCGACAGCCTGGGTGAGCACACGGTGCTGCTGTACGATCACACCGGCGCCGTCGGCACATGGGAACCCAGCCAGCTCCCCGCCGGGCGGACGCTGCGCCAGCCCCAGCCGCTATTCCGCAAGCTTGAACCGCAGATCGTGGAGGAAGAACGCGCCAGGCTGGGCGGAAAGTAAATGAAAAACACGAGCCGGAGTGAAAACCCCGGCTCAATTTATTTTTAGAGAGCACAATCGAGCCACGCCGGCAGCGCGCGCAGCAGCGGCAGCATCACCCCGCGGGCGCGCTGCTGAAAATCTCCCTGGTCGTAGAGCTCGCCGCCACCCACGCCTACCAGGTCACTCACCGCGCGCAGGATCAGCACCCTTGTTCCGTTACGCGCCGCCGTCCAGGCGATGGCGCCCGATTCCCAATCCGCGGCTGCCGCGCCATATTCATACTTCAGGGTTTCGACCATGGCCGGATCAATATCCTGGTCAGCGGAGACCAGCCGCCCGATACGCACCGGGTGCGGGTAAGGCTGCCGCAGGTAGGAGAGATCGATGCGCGTGGTGAAATGCGCGCGCGCAGCGTGGGGGTCGCCCATGCGCTCGTAAATATCGTAGATCACGGTTTCATCGGCGAGGATGACCTCACCCACGTTCACCGCCCCCTCGAAACCCCCGCAGGTGCCCAGGTTGACGATCAGCCGCGGCTGCCAGCGGTCTATGACGTACTGGGCGCTGGCGGCTGCCGCCACCTTGCCCCAGCCCCCGTGAAAGAAGAGGCAGTTGTGATTTGCTATTGTCGTTGTGAAATAATCGCCAAAAGGAGAGGCGTCAACGGCGGGTTGCTTGAAGAACTCGAGCGCGGTATTCCATTCAGCTCGCGCCGAAATGATGACCGCGGCTTGCGGAGTGTGGACCTGCCCTGGTTCGTTCATTGTGTTCATGCGTTGACTGATAGGTCCGCCGCGCTGAGATTTCCTGCCGAACGGCCTTTTGCTGCCTGCCATAGGATCTCAGCCACCTTGAACGCCGACTCGGGGCAGCCAATGGCGCGGGAATTGACGGCGTAGCGCTTAAGCAGGGCGTGGTCATCAGACAGCAGGTGGGATAACGACTCGAGCAGTTCCATGCGCGAATTGATCACCATGCCCGCCTGCGCTGACCGCACGTAATCTGCGTTGCCAGTCTCCTGCCCGGGGATGACCTCGGTGAGCAGCATGGGCAGCCCACACGCCAGCGACTCGGTGACGATCAGCCCGCCGGCTTTGCACATGACCAGGTCAGAGGCTTTCATCAGGGCGGGCATGTTGTCCACAAAATTTAGCAGCCTGACCGGAATATGCCAGTCGTTCACTTTCAGTTTTTGGAATAACTCTTCGTTCTTGCCTGCCACCACCACCACTTGCAGCGGGGCGCCGAAGTGGTTCACCACGTTCAGCATTTCAAACATGCGGGTCGAGCGGCGGCTGCCAACCGCCAGGATGGTGGTGAGGTCCTGGCCCCAGCCCAGCTCAGCGCGGATCTCCTCGCGGCTGCGCTTTTCCAGCGAAATATCCGGGTAGACAGGGATACCGGTGATGATCACTTTTTCTTCAGGCACCTGGTTGCTCACCGCCATCTCTGCTACGATCCTGTTCGGCACCAGGCAACCATCCACTTTGCGGTGGAACCACACGCGGTGTACGGTCGCCAGGTCGGTCACCGCAGTGAAGAAGGGGATATGATGGCGCGTCGTACGGTACAGAAGCGAGACGGAAGCCTGGTACATGGGGTAGGTTGTCAACACAACATCTGGTCTATGCTGGTTGAATGCTTCCCTAACCGCCTCGTAAAAAAGCACTGCCAGTGAATCCTCCATCACGCGGGTTGGGATCAGGGCGGCACTTGCGTCATAGCCCAGTTTATACAGTTCAGGCACCTGGTTGACCCAGCGATCGTAATCCGCCTGGGATTCGCGTAATAAACCGAGCGTGAGTTTACTGTCGAGCGGGTTGGCGATTACTGCGTCAACCGCATCGCCGTAGCGAAAACGCAGTGCCTCTGCCACTGCCTTTGCCGCGCTGCGATGACCAAAGCCGGCGTCGGCGGTGAGGATTAACACCTTTACAAGGGAGTGGGGCATGCGTGCCTCCGTGGTTACCGGGGGTTCTCAGGCGGCAGCTTGCCGGAGAGAGAGGCGATCACCAGTTTGAGCGCGGTGCGCGCGGCAGAGCGCTTGTTTTGCACCCGGTCGCCGTGGAAGAGATAGCGCCAAGCCCAATCCCCCTGCGCGGTGCTCATGCCGAACCACACCGTACCGACAGGTTTTTCGGGCAGGCCGCCGCCCGGGCCGGCAATGCCGCTGATGGACACGCCGATGATGGTCTCAAGCGGGATATCGCCAGCCAGTGAATGACGCACACCTGCCGCCATTTCCAGTACGGTGGGTCGGCTGACTGCGCCGTATTGCAGCAGCGTCTCGTGCTTCACCCCCAACAGCGCTTCCTTAGCTTCGTAAGCGTAGGCGGTCACGCTGCCCAGGTAATAATCCGATGAGCCGGCAATGTTGGTAATCAGGTTACCCACCAACCCGCCCGTGCAGGATTCCGCCAGCACCAGCTTCAACCCCTTTTGCCTTAGTAATTCGCCAACCTGGATTTCGTAGGGAATTCTCTTCACGGCTCCTCCTGACTGCGATTATTATACAGCCAACACGTTGAACCGATGCGCGGCAACAAATTTACGATTTACCCGCCAAATGACTTGACCATCCGGCTATGGGCATGTAGAATGAAAGAAATTGAATCGTCCTTTTTGGTGCCCAACCCGAACAGGTTGGCTTAAAGGCGAAACCGGTGCGTAATCCGGTGCTGTCGCGCAACTGTGATTCAGGAACCTCCTGATAAGCCAGGTCGCCCGCCAAAAAGGGTGTAACCACACTCTCGCTGAAAGGAGGTGGGCACTCGCCGAACAAAATGCGAATCCCAACCCAAGCGGTTGGGATTTTCTATCCTGACCATTCTACTGATAAAGGGTTTATTGAATGAAAAAGACAATTGCAGTAACCTTATCCTTGATCCTCGCCGTTCTGCTGATCGCAGGCTGCGCTGCGCCGGGAAATACCGGGCAGACAGGCGCCATCACACTGCAGGATGGGCTGGGGCGCGAGGTTGTGTTATCCAGCGCGGCGCAGCGCATCGTGTCGCTTTCCCCCTCGGTCACCGAGACGCTCTTCGCGGTAGGCGCAGGCGAACAGGTCGTGGGACGTGACAGCTTTTCAAATTATCCGGCTGAAGCCGGTTCCATCCAGGATGTTGGTGGTTCGATGGGCAACTATTCCATGGAGACCATCGCCAGCCTGCAGCCTGACCTGGTGATCGCGGCGGAGATCAACACCCCCGAGCAGGTCAAGGCGCTTGAAGACCTGGGGCTGACCGTGTATTACCTTGCCAACCCGACCACCCTCGACAAGATCTATGACCTGGTTACCACCGTCGGGACCCTGAGCGGACACAACGATGAGGCGGAGACGCTCAACACCAGCCTGCGCGCCAGGGTGCAAGCAGTGGAGGAGACGATTGCCAAAGCTGAAGACCGCCCGCTGGTATTCTATGAACTCGACGGCACCGACGCCTCGAAACCCTGGACGCCCGGTCCCGGCAGCTTCATGGATGAGCTCATCCGCGCCGCCGGCGGCGAAAACGCTGCCGCAGGGTTGACCTCCGCCTGGGCGCAGATCAGCATCGAGGAGCTGCTGGTGCAAGACCCCGATTTCATCCTGCTGGGGGACGCCATCTGGGGTGTGACCCCAGAACAGGTGACTGCCAGGGCTGGCTGGGAGGGCTTGACTGCCATCAAAGAGGGATGCATATACCCCTTCAATGACGACCTGGTCAGCCGACCGGGTCCGCGCCTGGTGGACGGGCTCGAAGAACTGGCCAGACTGATCCATCCTGAACTGTATAAATGAAAAAATCACGTGCGCTGCCGCCCTACCTGATCCTCGCCGCGATTCTGATCGCGTCGGCAGTGCTCAGCGTGGCGGTTGGCAGCGTGTTCATCCCGCTGCGCACGCTTGGGGACGTGATCCTCTCGGCGCTGCGCGGCGTGGGCTCGACGCTTGACCCCAACGGGGTGTACCTGAAGATCATTACCGGGCTGCGCCTGCCGCACATGCTGATGCTGATGCTGGTGGGCGCGGCGCTGGCTGGCAGCGGCGGCGCGTACCAGGGATTGTTCCGTAACCCGCTGGCAGACCCCTTCCTGATCGGTATTTCCTCCGGCGCGGGGTTAGGTGCGGTGACGGTGATGCTCATCCGCTCACCTTATGAACCCGGTGGCGTGATGACGGTGCCGCTGGCGGCGTTCGCGGGTGGGGTCGTCACCGTAGGGGTCGTGACCATGCTGGCGCGTGTCGGAAAGACTGTGCCCACCACCAACCTGCTACTGGCAGGCGTGGCGGTCAGTTCGTTCGCCTCGGCGCTCACCTCAGGCTTGATGATCCAGTCCACCGGCGAGGTACGGCGCGCGCTCGTGTGGTTGATGGGCGGCGCGATGATGACCGGCTGGCAGCCGCTGCTGGGCGTGGCACCCTATATGGCGCTGGCGCTCACCGGGTTGGTGCTCATCGGGCACCCCTTGAATGTGCTGCAGTTCGGCGAAGAGCAGGCGCAGCAGCTTGGTATCCGCGTGCAGCAGGTGCGTTGGATTACCATCTTACTGGCGACGCTGGCAACCGCGGCGGCGGTAGCGTTTGCCGGCATCATCGGTTTTGTCGGATTGGTGGTTCCTCACATCATCCGGCTGGTGTGGGGAGGGGATTACCGCCGACTGATTCCCCTCTCCATGCTGGGCGGCGCGAGCATGCTGTTGCTGGCAGATGTGGCGGCGCGTACTGTGATCGCCCCGCAAGAGGTACCGGTGGGGATCGTGACAGCATTGCTCGGTGCGCCCTTCTTCCTCTGGATTCTCAAGCGCTCGAAGGCGCAGAATTACTGGTGACGCGTATGCTTGAAGTTGAAACCATCAGTGCAGGTTACGGCACGCACCCCATCATCCGGGAAGTGTCACTGCGCCTACCGGAAGGCAGCGTGCTGGCGCTCATCGGACCAAACGGATCGGGCAAGACAACGCTCATTCGCGCAGTGAGCGGCGTGCTGCCTTTGACTGGTGGCAGCGTGCGTGTGTATGGCAGCGACGTTTCCGCCATGCAACCGCATCAGCGTGCGCGCTTGATCTCGGTCGTCCCGCAGGCGCGCAGCATTCCCGCTGCCTTCACGGCAGAAGAGGTGGTGGCGATGGGGCGCACCCCGCATCTTGACTGGCTGGGCAGGCTCTCACAGCACGACCAGGCGGTCATCGACGAAGCGCTGGAAAAGATGGACCTGCTCGACCTGCGTGCGCGCAATGTCGATCAACTTTCAGGAGGTGAACAGCAGCGCCTGCTGCTGGCGCGCTCACTGGCGCAGGAGTCACCGCTGCTGCTGATGGATGAGCCCACCACCCACCTTGACCTGCAATACCAGGTCAACTTGATGCAGCGCGTGTACCGCCTGGCGCACCCGACCAAAAAAGAGCTGGCAGCCGGGATGCAGCCGCGCACGGTGATGGTCACCCTGCACGACCTGAACCTGATCTCACGTTACGCCGACCAGGTGGGGCTGCTCGTGGGCGGCAGGCTGGCGGTAGTGGGCAGACCCGAAGAGGTGCTGCGCGACGAGATCCTCAGCCGGGCATACAATGTACCGCTGCGTGTGTTCAAGGAGAACGGGTTCACGCTGGTCACCCCATCCGAACCCCCGCCAGAGCTCCGCGAAACATAAAAAACCGGTCTCAATTTCGAGACCGGTCGCTGTTTAAACCGTGCGGGTGGAGATATTGAACTGCGGGGGTGCTTCCAACTGCTGCTTGACCTTGCATAACTCGGCGGACAGGATCAACGACTTGTGGTATTTCTCGGGGATCTCAGGCGGCACCTGGATCTACATTTCCACATTGTCGATCAAACCCGTGTTCGGATTGGCAAGCACGCGCTGGATGATGCGCACGTTCTCGGTGGGCAGGTTGCGCTGGCGCAGGAACCCTAGCACGTAGATGCCGGCGCAGGTGCCCAGGCTGGAAATAAACATGGCGAAAGGCGTGGGCGCTACTCCCCTACCGCCGCCCGAAGGCGGTTGGTCGGTGACAACCGTGTAAGGTCCAAAATGGGCGTCGACGCGCGCGCCGCCAGGAAAATCAATGATCATATCCATAGGTATCTCTCCAGAAAGTAGTATCGTTCATTTGGATGCATCAGCGCGTCAAAAGTGACATCACTGTCATCCTATCTGTCATGAGGTTTATCCGCGGATAAAGGTAACAATTCCACTACCTGCCGAGGGGATTGTTGATTAAGATGAGGGTATGTTAACAAACGAACATTTGAAATTAGCGCTGTTTGAGGGTTTCTCCGCCGAAGAACTCGATGAACTAAAAAGTATCATCGAGGTGGTGCAATATTCTGCCGGGGAGACGATATTAAGCCAGAACCGTCGCGCAACCAATCTGTATATCGTGGTCAGCGGCGAGGTCGAGATCACCCACAAGCCATACGACGCCCCCGCCATTTCGGTGGGTCGGTTGTCTTCCGGCGGGGTGTTTGGTTGGTCATCCATCCTCGGGCGCGAAGTCTACTCCTCCACGGTGACGACGAACGCGCCTACCACCGTTTACCGCATCCAGGCGTACAAGTTGCAGCAGTTTTGCGAGCTCCATCATGAGACAGGCGTGGTATTATTGGAAAAGATCGCCATGTCGGTTGCGCAGCAGCCGGCGAAGATCCACGAACAGATCATGAGCATGATTAACCTGGCGATGACCAGCCGGGAAGACGTTTAGTGTTGAGGAGCAGCAATGACTGAAAATGGATTTACAAAGACCGAACAATTGAAGGGGTTGATTGAGCAGTTGAGTGCGTACATCGCTACTTACCACGGCGGTGAAGTGGATTACGTCTCCTTCGATGGCAAGGTGGTCAAGGTGCGCATGGGCGGCGCTTGCGTAGGATGCCCACACACACTGGTCACGATCAAAGGCTGGGTAGAGGGGACAGTGCGCCAGTTCTTCCCCGAAGTTGAAGGCGTCGAAGCAGTTGAGTAGAACCGGTCGATGACCGGTTTTTTTATCCGATAGAATTTAGTACATGGTCACGCTGCGTTTATTCCCGCTGCTGGTTGGTTTCGGCGCGTCGCTGGGCTTATGGCGCGTCTACCATGCTGCGTCAGCGCGCGAACCGCTGCACAACACGCTAGCCGGGCTGTTCACCCTGGCGGGGGCGTGGCTGGGTGGGCGAGCGGGGTATGTGATGCTGCACAGGTCGTACTTCAGTGCGCACCTCGATCAGATCGCGCGTTTCTGGCAAGGCGGGTTGAACGCTTACGGTGCCATCGCCGGTGCGCTGATCTTCGCGCTGTTGGCCAGCCTGGTTCTGCGCGGTAGTATTGGCGTGACCCTTGACCGCCTGAGCCTGCTGGCCCTGCCGCTGGGCACGGCTGCCTGGCTGGGACTATGGGCGGAGGGCATTGTATACGGGCAGGTACTGCCGGGCGCAACCTTCGGCTGGCTGCGCTCGCCGGATGAAGCCGGTGTGATGCTGGCTCGTTTCCCACTGCAGCTTATCGCGGCGCTCAGTCTGGTCGTTGTGCTGCTCATTATTGAACGTCTCACCCGCGGTAGAAGACCGGGCTACAGGTTTGCCTTCACCGGGGTCTTCCTTGCGTTGCATACGGCTGCGCTGACCTGGTTCAGGGCGGACCCCGCGCCGGTGTGGGGCGGCATCCGCAGCGACCTGCTGCTGGCGCTCTCCCTCGCCGCGGTCTGCGCGCTGATCGCGGGGGTGGTTCGGGCAACGCGCGTAAAACTTGATAAAATTGGAGATGACATTGCTGAGAAAGATGACACCGGCTTTCTGTCGGCCATTCCCCCGGAGGAAACCATGATCGACCTGAACATTGATACCGAACTTGTGCTCAAGAAACTCACCGCCTTCATCCGCGAAGAGGTGGCGAAGGCAGGTTATTCTCGGCTGGTGGTCGGGCTTTCGGGCGGGTTGGACTCCACCCTGGCGTGTTACCTGGCGGTTGCAGCGCTGGGGAAGGAAAATGTGCTCGGCGTACGCATGCCGTACCAAACCTCGTCGGCTGCTTCGCTGGAGCACGCGCAACTGGTGATCGACGCACTGGGAATCGCCAGCCTCACCATCCCTATCACGGAGATGGTCGAGCCGTTGTTCGCGCGCTTCCCGGAGATGGATGGGCTGCGCCGGGGCAATATTATGGCGCGCGAGCGCATGATCGTGCTGTTCGACCAGTCAGCGGCGTTCAAGGGGCTGGTGCTGGGCACGGGCAACAAGACCGAGTACCTGCTGGGGTACACCACCCTGTACGGTGATTCAGCCAATGCGCTCAACCCGCTCGGCGACCTGTACAAGACCCAGGTACGGCAGCTTTCGCGCGCGCTGGGCGTGCCCGATGTGATCATTACCAAACCGCCATCCGCCGACCTGTGGGTCGGGCAGACGGACGAAGGCGAGCTGGGTTTCACCTACGCCGATGTTGACCAGGTGCTGCACCTGCTCATCGATGAGGCGATCACGCCCGAGGCGTGCGTTGAGAAAGGTTTTTCACGCTACTTTGTGCAGACGGTGATCACTCGCGTGCGCAAGTCGCACTTCAAGCGCTTGCTGCCCCCCATCGCGAAACTTGATGAAACTGAGAACAATTACGATTTTCTGAAACTGCCCGAGTGGGGCGGGTAGCCCTTGACTGAATAAAACAAGATCCCGACGCTTCAGCCGGGATCATTCGTTATGGATCGTGCCGCTCAGCTCGCTCCATTGATGCACGCGTTCCTCCAGCTCCGCCTGCACGCGCGCGTACTCCTGGCCTAGTTTTTGGATCTTGTCCGCGCCAACGCGCGGGTCGCTCAATTGCGTTTCGATCATGCGGCTCTGCTCTTCCAGGCTGGCGATCTCGCTCTCCAGTCTGTGGATGCGGTTGAGCAGCTTTTGATGCTCACCCTTGCTCAACCCGCTCCTGTTGGAGGGCTGCCTGGTCAGGCTCACCTTATTGACAGGAGTCTGCGCCGCAGCGCTGTCAGTGGCAGCCTGCCTGGCGGCGCGGTACTCACTGTAAGTGCCCTTGAAAATGGTCAGCTTGCGCTCGCCGGGCAGCACCTCCCATACCTGCGTCGCCAGCGCGTCAATCAGGTAGCGATCGTGCGAGACCAGCAGAATCGTCCCCTGGAACTGTGACAGGATGGCTTGCAGAATCTCCTGCGAGGGCAGGTCGAGGTGGTTGGTGGGCTCATCCAACAACATCAGGTTAGCGCCCTGCAGCGCCAGGCAGGCGAGAGCCAGTCTGCCGCGCTCACCGCCCGAGAGCAGGTTAACCTCTTTGAACACATCATCGCCGGTGAATAGGAAGCGCGCCAGGTAGTCGCGAATTTCGGCGGGCAGCCACTTGGGGCGCATCGCCTGGATCTCGTCCATCAACGACCAGTCGGCGTGCAGCCCCTCGTGCGCTTGCGCGAAGTAACCGATCTGCAGGCTGGCGCCGAGGATGGTCTCGCCGGAATATGGCGGGATTTGCTCGAGGATGGTTTTAAGGAAGGTGGTTTTGCCCGCCCCGTTGGGACCGATGATGGCGGCGCATTCACCGCGCACCAGCACCAGGTCGTCCACTGAAAAGAGCGGTTTGCCTTCATCCGCGTAACCCACTTCGAGTGAGCGGGTGCGCAGCACCAGGTCGCCGCTGCGACCGGAGGAGCGCAGGTCGAGCTTTAAAGTACGGCGCGTCTGCGGTGGGGTCAGCCTGGCTTCGTCAAGCATGCGCTCCAAGCGCTTGCGCCTGCCCTGCGCCTGGCGGGTGTTCTGACCGGCAATATTGCGCCGTATATAATCCTCTTCCTTCTCGATGAACTCCTGCTGGGCTTCATATTCTTCCAAGCGGCGCTTGTAGCGCTCTTCGCGCTGCGCGAGGAACGCGCTGTAATTGCCGCGATACTCCTCCAGGGCGGGGGTCATTTCCCAGGTCTGGTGGGTCACCTGGTCGAGGAAGTAGCGGTCGTGCGAGACGATCAGCACCCCGCCGGGCCAGTCCTTGAAGAAGGATTCCAGCCACTCGACCGCCGAGATATCCAGGTGATTGGTGGGTTCGTCGAGCAGCAGCAGGTCAGGTTCAGAAAGCAGCAGCTTGGCAAGCATCACCCGCGTGCGCTGTCCGCCGGAAAGCTGCGCCACCGGGCGCTTCTCATCCGCGCGGTCGAAGCCCAATCCGCTGAGCGTGATGCGCACGCGAGTCTCGTACTCGTAACCGCCGCCGCGCTCGAAACGCGCCTGCAGCGTGCCGTAGGAGTCCATTAAATCTTTCGAAGCGGAATCAATGGACAAAGCTTTTTCCAGCTGGTGCAGCTCCTGCTGCATACGTATCAAATGGTCAAAGACGGTCAGGCATTCCTCCCATACATTGCGGGAGGATTCCAGCACTGCTTCCTGGGGCAGGTAGCCGATGCGGATGCCGCGCGCGCGGTGCACGCTGCCGCTGGAGGCTTCCTCTTCGTCAATGAGAATGCGCAGCAGCGTGGTCTTGCCGACTCCGTTGGGACCGACCAGACCGATACGCGCGCGGTGTGGAATGCTGAACGAGATCTCAGGGAAGATATCCACTGGACCGAAAGATTTGGAGAGATTGACAGCGGTTAATAATGGCATGCTCGCGCCGCGAAGTTCAAATTCGCAGCAAGTATACCACAGGGATTATTTCGAGAAAAAATCTTAGGGTGCTACTCGATGATCTGCCACAGGAAGAGCTGGTTATCCAACCCGGCGGTGGCGATGGTGTGCTGGTCAGGTGAAATGGCGATCTGCAGGATGAGGTCGGAGTGCCCGCTCAATGTGTTGAGCAGTACGCCGCTGGCAGGGTCCCACAATTGCAGATCGCTGCCTACCGCGGCAGCCAACAGTTTTTCATCCGGCGAGAACTGCAGGTCGTTGACCGAGTAATTCATGATCAGCGTTTGGATCAGCGTGGAGGTGGTCATGTCCCAGAGCCTGACGGCTGAGACCAAATCTTCGCCGTATGATGTGCCGAAGCTGCTGGCGAGGATCGTTCCCTGCGGGGCGATGGCGTAAGCGGTGACGAAATCCTCGTGCGAGAAGACCCCGCTCAACCTGCCCGTCTCCACTTCCTGTAACTGCAACGTGCCGCGCGCCAGCCACGCGATCCACTGCGGGCTGTGGTCAAACCTGGCGTCGAAGACCGGCGCGGCGGGGTCGGAAACGCTCAGCACCCCCACATCCTGCAGCGTGTTGAAATCGTACAGCACCACCTCCCAAGAATCGTGCTTGGTGACCGCGATGTAGCGCATGTCAGGTGAAAATGTGACGTTGCTGATCAGAAAGTCAGTTACCTTGCTGCCCAGCGTGGTGCCACCTGCAACTGCATCCACGATGCTGAACGCTTGCATGTTCCTGTCGATCACAGCGACGGTGTGACCATCTGCAGCCACCGCAGAGATGCGGTTGCCCACTGACGTGAAAACCGAACGCGGGGAGAGATCGCGCGCGTCGAGAATGCTCACGCCGTAGACCTGGTTATCATCAGCGTCGGCGTTTTGCGTGATCAATGCAAGTGTGGAGCTGTCCTGTGACCAAACGATATTCTGGATGTTACTCACGGCTGCGCGCTGTGAAAGTTGCAGATTAAGGGTGTTGGCCGACCTGATGGGTAGGGTGACTACTTCGGTCACCTGTACAGTGGGGATAGGCGCCTGCGACGGCGTGAAACTGGGGAGTACCGGGCTGGTGGGCTCGTCGGTGGGCAGTGGTGTGACTTCCGCCAGGTTGCAGGCGGTCAATGAGAGTAACAGTAATCCCCCGATGAGCCAAGGCAGGAACCTTTTCATGGTCAGCATCCTCTTTTACAAGATTGATATCCTGATTATATCCTGACTCAAGGCAGCAATTCGTCAAGCTTGTCCTCACCCCATTCCAGGGCGGTGTGCTTGGCTTTGTCGATTTCCTTTTCCAGCAGGCTGATGAACGCGCTTTTAGCTTCGTTCATTCCGCGCTGCAGCAGTTTGCCCAGTTCGATCTGCGCCAATTCTGCCTGGTCTTCAACCTCATCGCGTAGGTTGGCAATGATATCCTGCGACCTACCGATGAGAACGACCGGGCGTTCATTGAGTGGTATCGTAATTAGACCGTTGCCATCTGATGAATAAACTGTTCCCGATTGACGGGTCATGGTGATGGCATCCGTATTCCATGCGGTGATGACGGGAACATCCGCAGTTTGCAGCGTACCTGGAATCACTTTGTCTCCATCGAGCGCGCGCCAGGCGATGAGCGTTTGCTCGCCGCCCTTGCGAAAGTGAACTTCATACAGCGCGCTGTCCGCTGAGACTGTACTTCCGAGAGGTTTGGCGTTGTGCAGTGACTTTTGCAGGTTGATGAAGGCATCCCTGGCGTTGGGATTGGTGAGAATATCCGCATGCCAGAAGATCAGCGGCACCGAGTTCTGCCCCATAAGCAAGGCGGAGGCGCGCACCAGCAGGTCGGCTTCCACCTGGCTGGCGGGGATCTCGCGCCCGGTGCTGAGGGCGGATACTTCAGCCGCGTCCCAGCCCAGCCCGGTCACCAGCACCGGCTTACCGCCCAACTGACGCGCGAGATCCTGCACGGCTTGCACCTCCTCAACCAGAGATGCCGGAATGGTCATCAGGTTCGAGGCGCAGGCTGAGTTGATCGTGCCGGAGGCGGTGCGTTCGGGCGCAGCGCTGCCCTGAGCGGGTGTGTAAAGGATGGCGTCGAAATATTTCCAGCTTTTCGCAGCATTCAATTCGAGCAGGTAGGTGAGAGGGTTCAGCGCGCAGTCGCTGGCGAAAAATCCGCTGAGTGAACCGAGCCAAACCTGGTCGTTCGGGTCGGCGTCCTTGATCACTTCCGAGGCTGAACGAAGCAGTTTGCTGTAAAAGCCCGGATGGGGACCGATTGCCCTGCTGGGGGATAACGGCGCCAGGTGCGGGGTCAGGGCGTGTGCGCTGTTCAGCGCTCCGCCGATCTCCCAGGCATCCACATAACCGGTATAGCGTTCCACTGCTGCCTGCAGAAAAAACACCCAGCGCTCGCGCACAGCCGAGCGGTTGAGTGGTTCTCCGGATGCCGCCAGGTAGACGGGTCCACCAGTCAGCACAGCGACGATGCGGATACCCTGCGCGTCAGCCGCAGCGAAAAGCATGTCGTACGGCACCGCGGTGGACCAATCGTACACGCCAGGTGAAGTCTCGACCAGGCTCCAATCAATTTCCTGACGGATGTACAGCGCGCCTGTCGCGGCGATCTGCTGCATGATGGCGTCCACGTTCTCCTTGTTGAGCTCGGGCAGCGCGCTCATGTCAATGCCGAAACCGTCGATGCGCGTTGGAGGCCCGGATTTGGCCAGTTCCTGCATGGGTGCCGCATGAACCGGCTGCAGGGGTCCGATAGCCAGGTTGAATATTAAAAGCAAATTAAAACCAAAGGTCAGCAGTTTCATAGCGAAGCTCCTGACCTGAAAAGTTGCAAGAATGACGCCACCTCATGCGGGCAGCATTTACCCGATTCGACATTGATATCAGGGGCGGCAATGACCACCAACAGCGGTGTGACCGCCATCATCCACCCCGATTGCTGCGGATCGAAACGCAGTACGTTCTGCAGGTAGAGCGGCTGGCTGATCAGGATCCTGGTGGTACGTGAAAAACCCGGTCACCAGGTTGATGCTGAACAGGCGTCTGCTGAATGTGTTCAGGTCGAGTATCGGTTCGCTGGCGCGTTTCTTGTGGAGGATGAAGATCACCAGCGTGCCGAAGTTGTCCAGCGCCTTGCCCTTCTCGCGGCTGGAGAAGGCTTCAGTGAAAATGACGCTCCCCTATGCCATGAGGCTCGCCGAAACGCTCACCTGCAGCACACTGAAGCCGCTTAACCCGTAGATCGGCGGTGATCATCCCCACTTCAGATCCTCTGGTAAAGCTGACCATTCCCGCGATGAAGAGATTCTTGTTACCGAACATATCTCCCAGCCGCCCGAAGGAAAGCCTCGGGCTGGAGACGGTCAGTATGTACGTGAGTACCCCCCACTCCATCACGGAAGAGGCTGACAAAATTCTCACACCAGCGTGTTCAGCCCGATATTGACGATCCCGCCATTGATGGTTGCCGGAAAAACATGCATCCCGGTTGTGGGTAGGATGTTCCATTTTCGTTCGTAATTGGGGTCGGCTTCGGTTACGAGGTCTCGTAGGTTGCGTGACAAGGAGAAAAATATCCGATCACAATCAAGTTCAGCTTGACAGGCTGAACGTTATCCCCCACAATCAAGCCAGGCTCAATTGGGAGGTACGATATGGCAGACAGGCAAATCTTTGAAATACTTGTGCTCAACGCCCGCCCTGCGGCAGGTAAAAGCGAGGTGATCGATTATCTAAAAAAAACGCCGCTGCAACAGCGTGAAGCGCGTTATCGCGTGGGCAAGCTGGAGGAGATCGATGATTTCCCTATGCTGTGGACCTGGTTTGAAGAGGACGCTTTATTGGACCGGATGGGATACCCGCGTCTGCACACCGATACCGATGGGTATTTTGTGGGTGAACATTTATGGCACCTGTTAATCGAACGCATCGGCCTTGAATATCAAAAACGACAGCGCGACATCGCGGGGTTGGCGCAGGAGTACACCACGCTAATTGAATTTTCCCGCGGCAGCGAGCATGGGGGCTACAGCGCCGCATTTACGCATTTTTCCCGCCAGGTGGTTGAGCGCATGTCTGTGCTATACATTGATGTGTCGTGGGAGGAGTCACTGCGTAAGAACCGCCGGAGGTTCAATCCTAGCCGGCCTGACAGCATTCTCGAGCACGGCCTGCCCGACGTTAAGCTGGAGCGCCTGTACCGTGATACGGATTGGCAGGATTTCAGCGCAGGCGACCCAGCCTACCTGGAAATACAGGGGATCAAAGTGCCTTATGCGGTCTTCGACAATGCGGATGATGTTACAACCGGTGGCGGTAACTCCCTGGGCGAGCGGTTGCAACAGGTGACTGATGTCCTCTGGCGGCGTTACATGAACCGTTGATTTAACAATCGCGACCGATTGGTTATTTCGATCTGCGCACGTTGATGCTGGGCAGATTCAGGTTGACTTGGGAAGGTACTCTGATCTGTAGTGGCACCGGCACGATCACGTTAACGCAGCGCGGCAGCACCTTGATGGTGACGGGTGTTTTACCGATGATCTCACCATCTGATTGCGCGATCTCAGGCGGGCTGGTGTGGATCACAAGTGACTTTTCCACTGCAATCTGCCGGTACTTGGGGGTGCGCTTGTTGTGCCTGACCAGCATTTGCCAAAATAGGGCAGGTAGATCGAGAATCGTACGCGCGCGCAGGATAAGCACGTCCACCTTGCCGTCATCCGGCTTAATATCTAGCGCGGCTTCGATCGCGTTCATCCCCACCACTCCATAATTGGCAACAAAGATTTCGGCTGCCCTGCCGCGGTAACGCCTACCATCCGCGATGATGGTGTACCTGCGCTGTTGCAGCCCGAAAATCTGCTTGAAGAGCGAGCTGAAATACGCCATATTTCCCCACTTGCGTTTTAGATTTCTACCGGTGCCGGCGATCATCGAAGAACTCACCCCGATGCTGAGGTTCATCGCCTGATAGGTCTCTCCCACTGCCATCAGGTCGAGTTTCTTGATTTTGTGGTTCCCGGTCATCAACTTGACCGCCCGCGGGACATTGAAAGGCACCGCAAGGTGGCGTGCAATGGCGTTCCATGTGCCGGTGGGGATGACGCCGAGCGGGATGGGTGAATTCACCATACCAGCGGCCACTGCCGCGATGGTACCGTCTCCGCCCACCGCCACAACCAGGTCCACACCCCTTTCGAGTTCCTGTCGAACCAGTGGAGCGATGTTCTCTTCAGCCGTTGTGACATGAAAACGTGTCTTCCAGCCGTAATGCTCAAAACGGTTCTCGATCGTTCGCTGCAGCGCCTGGGGGTTGGATATACCAGCGACCGGATTGAGAACAATGAATGCAGTTGGATTTGATTTGGATTCGGGTGTCAAAAGTCCTCACAGTTGCCTGATTAACTGTATTATAAGAGATATATGTAATGAATGGCAGAACGGATTTGAAGCGTCGGCTCACGCTTATAAGGAGGCAATATGAACCTGCTCCCGCTAAGATTATCTCCCGGTGACACGCTCGGGGTGGTCGCACCTTCCAACCCTGTCAACGCGGAGGTGGAGGCTCAGTTCTCCACTGGTATCAAAACCCTCGAAGCGATGGGCTTTTCACTGCTCATCGGCGACCATGTACGCTCGCTCTGCTGGGGGCACGGCGCCGCACCGCAGGAGAAAGCCGATGATCTCAACCGCATGTTCGCGGATCGAACGGTCAAGGCGGTCATTTGTGCGCAGGGCGGCGACACTGCCAACGCCTGCTTGCCGTATCTCGATTGGGAGTGCATTCACGCCAACCCGAAGATCTTTCTCGGCATCAGCGATATCACGGTGTTGCTTAATGCCATAACCCACAAGACCGGCCTGGTCACTTTTCACGGCAATGACGTTATTTGGGGATTCGGGCGCAACCCGCAAGTCTATGACCGCGAAGAGTTCCTCAACCGCTTTGTCAATGGGATGATCGGTGAAGTTCCCCCGCGCATGCCAAGGCATGCCGTGCGCGCCGGGCAGGCTGAAGGGGTTCTGCTGGGTGGCAATCTGCGCTGCCTACTCAAACTTGCCGGCACGCCTTACTTCCCTGACTTTCGCGGCTCGATCCTCTTTTTAGAATCGCTGCACGCGGCACCGGCGGACTGTGAGGCCGCCTTCAGCCAGCTCAGGCAGATGGGCGTATTTGAAAAGGTGCGCGGTGTGCTAGTGGGGTATAACTACGGCATGCAAAAAGGGGGAAGCTCACAATCAGAGATGGAGCGGGTACTGTTGAGAGTCACCAGTGGGTATGATTTTCCGATCATGAAAATGAATGAGTTCGGGCACAATTGTCCCAATACTGTGCTGCCGGTGGGGGCGAGGGTGCGCATGGATACCATGGCATTAACTCTGGAAATCACCCAAAATTGTGTGGAAGTATAAGTAGAAAAAGGGAGTTGGCGAGCCCACACTAGCCGGTGTTTCGTGTCAGGCTTAGTTTTCGCGTTTCTTGATCAACCGTTTCGACATCAAGCCGATCAGGCGCGAGACTACCATCGCAATGTAGCCCACGCCGCTGAATTGCTC